>NZ_LDRT01000050.1 GCF_001476655.1 Microbacterium testaceum
CTCCCACCGCCGCTCCCATCCCCGCTCCCTGGAGTCCTGATGTCCCACCTCCCCGGCCCGATCGATCCGCCCGCACGCCTGCTGATGGGTCCCGGTCCCATCTCGGCGTACCCGAGCGTGCTGCGCGCGATGGGCGCCCCGCTCGTCGGTCAGTACGACCCCTTCATGACCGCGACGATGACCGAGACGCAGGAGCTGTACCGGCAGGTGTGGGGCACGTCCAACGACGCCACGCTGCTGATCGACGGCACGAGCCGCGCCGGCATCGAGGCCGCGATGGTCTCGCTGATCCGCCCCGGCGACCGCGTGCTCGTCCCCGTCTTCGGCCGCTTCGGGCACCTGCTCGCCGAGATCGCCGAGCGAGCCCTCGCCGAGGTGCACACGATCGAGGTGCCGTGGGGGCAGGTCTTCCCGGTCTCGACGGTCCGCGCGGCGATCGAGCGGGTGAAGCCCCACCTCGTCGCGTGCGTGCAGGGCGACACCTCCACGACGATGCTCCAGCCGCTCGACGAGATCGGCGAGATCTGCCGCGCCCACGGCGCCCTCTTCTACACCGACGCGACGGCCTCGCTCGGGGGAAATCCATTCGAGATGGACGCCTGGGGCCTGGATGCCGCGACCGCCGGCCTGCAGAAGTGCCTCGGCGGTCCCTCGGGGTCAGCGCCGATCAGCCTGTCCGAGCGCGCCGTCGAGGTCGTGCGCTCGCGGGCCCGCGTCGAGGCCGGCATCCGCGAGGAGGGGGATGCCGTGGCATCCGACTTCATCCGCTCGAACTACTTCGACCTCGCGATGATCCTCGACTACTGGGGACCGCGGCGCCTGAACCACCACACCGAGGCGACGACCATGCTCTACGGCGCGCGCGAGTGCGCGCGCGTGCTGCTGCTCGAGGGGCGCGACGAGGTCATCGCGCGACACCGGCTGCACGGCGACGCGATGCTCGCGGGCGTCGAGGGCCTCGGGCTCACCGTCTTCGGCGACGTCGCGCACAAGATGACGAACGTCGTCGCCGTCGAGATCCCGGATGCCGTCGTGGGCGATGCCGTGCGCGGCGAGCTGCTCGGCGACTTCGGCATCGAGATCGGCACCTCGTTCGGCCCGCTGCACGGCCGCGTCTGGCGCATCGGCACGATGGGCTACAACGCCCGGAAGGACGCGGTGCTCACGACGCTCGCCGCCCTCGAGACGGTGCTGCGCCGTCACGGTGCGTCGGTGCCCGCGGGCGGTGGGGTCGAGGCGGCGCAGGGCGTGTACGCGGCGGTGCGGTCATGACGTTCCTCACTCGCCCCGCGTTCCCCTCCGCGGACCTCGGGCGCGCAGACGTCGGGGCGCCGGGTGCGCCCGCACGTGTGGCGATTCACGCTCGGGCCTCGGCCATGCGGCGTCACGACCGCGAGCAGCGCGCGTGACCGCCACCCGCCTCGAGGTCGCACCAGAGCGCGTCGTCTCGGCCGCCCGCCGCGTCATGGGGCGGTGCGAAGAACTCGCGCGCGTCACCGCGACGCCGGGCAGCATCACCCGCGTCTACCTCTCGCCCGAGCACGCGCGGGTCAACCGGCTCGCCGCCGAGTGGATGCGCGAGCTCGGCATGACGACCCGTCAGGATGCCGCGGGCAACCAGGTCGGACGACTCGCCCCCGCGGGCGCCCCCGACGCCCCCGCGCTGCTCCTGGGCTCGCACCTCGACACCGTCCCCGACGCCGGACGCTTCGACGGGATCGTCGGGGTGCTGATGGCGCTCGAGGTCGTGCGGCTGCTCCGTCTCGTCGACGACGCGGGCGCGGCATCCAGCCCTTTCCCCTTCGCGCTCGAGGTCATCGCCTTCAGCGACGAGGAAGGCACGCGCTTCGGCAAGGCGCTGCTGGGGTCGTCGGCGGTCGCCGGGCAGTGGGACCCCGCGTGGTGGGACCTCCCCGACGCCGACGGCACGACCGTGCGCGAGGCGTTCCGCGAGTTCGGCCTCGATCCCGGGCGCATAGGCGACGCCGCGCGCCGACCCGACGAACTCGTCGCCTACCTCGAAGCCCACATCGAGCAGGGACCCGAGCTGCACCGCAGCGGGCAGGCCCTCGCCGCGGTGTCGTCGATCGCTTCGGCGCGGCGCTTCCAGCTCGTGGTCGAGGGGGAGGCCCGGCACGCCGGCGGTACGCCCTACGACATGCGCCGAGACGCCCTCCTCGGCGCGAGCGAGGCGGCCCTCGCGGTCGAGCGGATCTGCCGCGGCGAGCATCACATCATCGGCACGGTCGGGCAGCTCGAGGCGTTCCCGGGCGCCGTCAACGTCGTGCCGGGGGAGGCTCGTTTCTCGCTCGACCTGCGCGGCGAGTTCGACGCGACGCGCGATCACACGTGGGACGAGATCGCGCGCGAACTGGATGCCATCATGGGCCGCCGCGGCCTGCGGTGGCGGGCCCGTGAGGTGCACAGCGCGCCGGCCGTGTTCTGCGCACCTCTGCTCCAGGACGTCGTGCGGGCGGGGATCGGCGGCGAGGCGCCGACGCTCTTCAGCCGCGCCGGGCACGACGCGATGGCGATCGGCGCGATCACCGAGGTGGGGATGCTCTTCCTGCGCAATCCCGACGGCATCAGTCACCACCCCGACGAGGCCGTCGCCGGGGCGGATGTGGCGGCGGGGATCCGCGCGTTGGCCGAGGCGGTGCTGCACCTGGGGGCGGAGCCGCGCTGAGCGGTCCCGAGGGCACGCCTCAGGCCCGGTTCCAGGGAGGCGGGTTCTCGATCACCGGGGGCGGGGGCGAGGCCACGAAGATCGTCGCGGAACGATTCCCCCGACGATGCGGACGAGTCCATGATGGCGTCTCGTCGGGGCAGCGCCGCGCCACCCCATCACCTAGCGTCGAGGTCATGACCGCCGACAACCCCGCCGCCATCGCCGCGCCCCGCCCGGAGTGGGCGACGCGGGCCGCGGCCCTGCTCGTCGATGTCCGTTCCGCGCTCGCCGGGCTCCCGGGTGCGGACACCGCCGTTCTGGACCACATCGGCTCGACCGCCGTGCCCGGTCTCGCCGCGAAACCGTTCCTCGACCTCCAGGTGCGCATCGCCCCCCTGCCCGAGGAGAACGAGCTGATCGCGCGACTCGCCCCGCGCGGATACGTGCGGGCGCGCGGTTCCCGGCCCGACTCCCCGGGCGTCGACCGTGATCTGCCGCGCGGGCGCACCCCGGTGGATCCGGTCGTGTGGGAGAAGAGGCTGTACTGGCACGAGGACGCGCAGGCGATCCTGCACGTCCGCCGGCTCGACTCGCCGTGGGGCCGGTACACCGTGTGGTTCCGCGACTGGCTGCGAGCCCACCCCGCCGAGCGCGATCGCTATGCGCGCCTCAAACAGCAGCTGAGCGCCCAGCAGGTCGGCAAGGCCGACTACGACGACTACACGCGCGCGAAGACGGCGTTCTTCGACGAGGTGCAGGCCGCGTTCGAGACGTGGGCGGCGCGAGAGGGTCGGTCCACGTCCTCGTGATCGGCCCGCGCGGACGCCGAGGTGCTCGCGGGAGAATCGTTCCATGACCTCGACTCCCGGCATCCTGCAGCTTCTCGCTTTCGCGGCCGAGCCCGGTGGCGGCAATCCCGCCGGGGTGGTCCTGGATGCCACGGCCCTCGACGACGCGCAGATGCAGCGCATCGCCGCCGCTCTCGGGCATCCCGAGACGGCCTTCGTCACGGGCCGCGAGGGAAGCCGGATACGGGTGCGCTACTTCTCGCCCGGTGCCGAGGTGCCGTTCTGCGGACACGCCACGGTCGCGACCGCGGTGGCGCTCGCCGAGGCCGACGGCCCCGGGACGTTCACGTTCGACACGGCAGCGGGGCCGGTCGAGGTGGACACCGCGGTCGACGAGGGTCGCATCGTCGCGGGATTCACCAGCGTCGAGCCGCATGTCATCGACCTCGAAGAGCCCGTCGCCGACCGTCTGCTGGACCTGCTCGGCCTGACCCGAGACGACCTCGACGGGCGGATGCCGCTGGCGCAGGCCTTCGCCGGCAACCTGCACCCGGTGGTCGCGATCGCCTCGCGCCGTCGCTTCGACGGGTTCGCCTTCGACCCGGCGGCGTTGCGAAGCCTGATGGACGAGCGCGGATGGAGAGGCACCGTCATCGTCGTGCACGTCGACGGCGACATCGCGGACGGGCTCGTCGCCGAAGCGCGCAACCTCTTCCCGGTCGGGGACATCACCGAGGACCCCGCCACCGGCTCCGCGGCGGCTTCCCTCGGCGCGTACCTGCGCGAGCGGGTCGGTGTGCGCGCGCCCTTCGGCGTCACCGTGCACCAGGGCCGGCACATCGGCCGGCCGAGCGTCCTCGAGGTCGAGGTGCCGGTGGTTGGCGGCATCCGGGTGTCGGGGACGGCCGTGCCGCTGGAGGGCTGAGCCTGGTCGAGCCGGTGCGGTTCAGCCCGTCGTGGGACATGCGCCGGCCACGGGTGGGTGCGGTTGGTCGCCCCCGCCTGCCAACCTCCACACCCGATCGCGCGAGAACGGCAGGGTGTATCCGCGGCGCCCCACCGCTCGGGACACCGCGTTGCCGATCGCGGCGCCGACGGGGTTGTACGGCGACTCGCTCATCGACTTCGCGCCGAAGGGTCCGAGGGAGTCATCGGTCTCGGCGAAGTACACCTCGGTGTCGGGGACATCGGCGAACTGCGGCACGCGGTAGGTGCGGAACACGGGGTTCTGCACCACGCCGTCCTCGAGCAGCACCTCCTCGTAGAGCGCGCCACCCAGGGCCTGGGCCGCGCCGCCCTCGATCTGCCCGCGGCACTGCGCCGGGTTGATCACGACGCCGGCGTCCGCGGCCTGGATCGACTGCAGCACCTCGACCGTCCCCGTCTCGGGGTCGACCGCCACGCGAACCGCGTGCACGTTGAACGCGAGCGAGCGTCGGTCGCCGAACTCGGCGCCGTCGGCGGTGAGGCCGTCTTCGGTGAGGTGTGCGGCGGGGGCAGCCGCGATGATCCGCGCCCAGGAGACGAGCTCGCCCCCCACGCGGATCCCGGATGCCACGAGTTCGACGTCGAGCCCCTCGGGCAGGGGTGTCGCGAACCCGGCATCCCCGCTCGCCAACTCCGTGGCGATCTCGACCATCCGTCGCCGCAGCACCGTGCACGCGCCGTACAGGGCCTTGCCCGCGACGACCGTGCCGGCCGAGGCGAAGGCGCCGGTGTCGTGGCGGACCGCGTCCGTATCGGCGGCCCACAGTTCGAGGCGCTCGGGGGCGGCATCGAGCACGGTCGCCGCGATCTGCCGATGCACGGTCGATGTGCCGTTGCCGAACTCGGCGGTGCCGACGCGGAGGAGGTACGTGCCGTCCGGCCGCAGGGTCGCGGTGGTGTGCGCGATGTGCCCGCGCGGGGCCATCGTCGCGATCATCGCGGCGGCCATGCCCTCGCCGACGACCCAGCCCTCGGGGGCCTCGACGCCGTTGCCCCGGCGCAGCGCGTCCTGCGCGAGATCGAGGCACTGATCGAGGCCGTAACTGCCCCAGATCAGGTCTTCCTCGTACTTCTCGTCGTCGTCGGGGTGGAGCGGGTCGCCCTCGCGCACGGCGTTGAGGCGGCGAAGGTCGAACGGGTCGATCCCCAGCTCCTCGGCGAGGGCATCCATCGCCGACTCGACGCCGAAGACCACCTGGCCGAGCCCGTAGCCGCGGAAGGCCCCCGACGGCGGGTTGTTCGTGTAGACCGCTTCGGCGTCGATCCACTTCACCGGCACCCGGTAGAGCGTCGTCGACTCGGCGCACGAGTGGAACAGCACCCCGATCGCGTGATTGCCGTAGGCACCGGTGTCGCTGAGGACATCGATCTTCATGGCCGTCAGCACGCCGTCGGCATCCGATCCGAGGGTGACGCGGACGCGCATCGGATGCCGGAGCGACGCCCGCACGAACTGGTCGGTGCGCGAGAACTCGTACGCCACCGGACGACCGAGCTTCAGCACGGCGAGGGCCGTGAGGTCCTCGGTGAAGAGCTCTTGCTTGCCGCCGAAGCCGCCACCGACACGCGCCGCGAAGACGCGGACGCGGTCGCGCTCGAGGCCGAAGATGTGCGCGAGCTCGTTGCGGGCGAGGAACGGTACCTGCGTCGACGAACGGATCACGAGGCGGCCGTCGTCGTCGAGCCAGCCGACCGACCCATGCGTCTCGAGCGCCGCATGGGTGACGCGCGACGACGTCCACTCGCCCGTGACGACGGCGTGGCTCGCGGCGAGGGCCGCGTCGATGTCGCCGCCGTGGCCGGTGTGGAAGCCGGCGACCACGTTGCGCTCGGCCTCCATCACCCTCTCGTCCGGGGTGCGGTCGGGGTGCAGCAGCGGGGCCCCGGGGCGGCGGGCCTCTTCGGGGTCGAACACGGCGGGCAGCACGTCGTAATCGATGTGGACCGCGCGGCAGCCGGCATCCGCTGCTTCCGCCGTCTCGCCGACGACCGCGGCCACCCGCTGGCCGACGTGGCGCACGACGTCGTCGAGCATGCGCGTGTCGTCGGGATCGTCGGTGCGGTGCTCGTGCCGGCCGGTGGAGTAGCGGAGCTCGGGGACGTCCTCGTGCGTGAACACGGCGACGACGCCGGGGATCGCGAGGGCCGCCGCCGTGTCGATCGACCGCACGCGCGCGTGGGCGTGGGGCGAGATGACCACGCGCAGCACGAGCGGGGGACCGCCGGGCACGGGCTCGTCGAACGTGAACGGCTCACGGCCCTGCACGATGCGCCGCGCGGCCTCGGGGATGGTCGAGGAGCCCACGCGGCCGTCCGCTGCGTCGGTGGGTGGTTCATCTGCATGACCCGTGGGGCAGGAGTGCTCTGACGGGGCGGCGGGGTGGGTGTCATGGGCGTCGGCCATGCATCCGGACCGCGCCTGCTCGGCTGCGGGCGCGCCGGTCTCACGCACGGGCCCCAGGACGGACTCGCGGATCGCCGCGCGGATCGGGCGGTACCCGGTGCACCGACAGAGGTTGCCCTTCATGCGGCGGTCGAGGTCGGGCAGGTCGGCGGTGGTCAGGGTCGAGGCCGTGACGCTCATCCCGGGCGTGCAGAACCCGCACTGGAAGCCGAAGCCCGACGCCAGGGCCTCCTGCACGGGGTGCAGCTCGTCGCCGGGGGCGAGGCCTGCGGCGGTCGTGATCGCGCGCCCCTCGAGACGCATGGCCGGGATGATGCACGAGTGCGTCGGCTCCCCGTCGAGCAGCACCGAGCACGCGCCGCAGTCGCCCGCGTCGCAGCCCTTCTTCACCTCGACGTGGCCCGTCTCGCGCAGCAGCGTGCGCGCACTCTGACCGGGGCGGGGCTCGGCGTCGACCGGCTCCCCGTTGACCTGGAACTTCACGCGGTGCCCTCCCGTTGCGCCCCGACCTGGCATCTCGCGTGCCGCGCTCCGGAAGAAGCCGGCCGAATCCGACCAGCGCAGCCCGTGGTGCGCGCCGCGGCGCCCGGAACTCCGGAGCGCGGGACGGCGATGCGGCGTGCCGCGCTCACGCGGTGCCCTCCGCGCGATCGCGGGCGAAACCCGCGCGCAGTCGCTCGGCGAGCACGACGCTCACGCCGCGTCGCCAGTCGGCACTGCCCAGCGGGTCGGTGTAGAAGTCGGTCGCGGAGGCGACGGCATCCCGCAGCTCTCCGGCACCCGGAACGCGGGCGAATCTCAGGACGCGCGGGCGTCGAACGGCGGCCGTGACGACGAAGACCGCCGAACCGTCCGGGTCGACGCGCGCGGTCACCACCGCGCCGGATCGGCCCAGCTCCGCGAGCGCGATCTTCTGCAGACCGACCCGCGCGCGCAGGGCGTGCGCGGGAACGTCGAGCGCCCGCACGACCTCGCCCGGTGCGAGCGAGGTCGCCTGATTGTCGATCACCAGGTCGGCCACCGCGATCACGCGCTCGCCGCCGTCGCGCGTCCAGATGAGGGCCGTGGCATCCAGGGTCGAGAGCATCGCGATCATCGCTCCGGCCGCGAACGCCTGGCAGACGTTGCCTCCGACGGTGGCGGTGTTCCAGATCTTGAACGATGCGAGGAGCGCATCGGCGGACGGGCGGGCGAGCGCGAGCGAGGTCCATTCGGCCGGCGCCTCGGTCTCCACCCACGCGAGCAGGCGCGCGATCGTGCATGTCGCGCCGATGCGCAGTCCCGTGTCGGTGATCTCGACATCGGGCCACGCAAGGGTCGTGAGGTCGACGAAGCCGGTCGTGGTCGGCTGCGGCTCGCTCATGAGCCAGGTGCCGCCGGCCATGACGACCTCGCCCGGGGCGAGCGCCAAGTCGGCGCGCGTGCGCGCGGAGCGGAACGAGCTGACGGTGGTGATGTCCATGTCAGCCCGCCAGGATCTGCCCCGACCAACGGCCGTCGGCGAGGGTGTAGTGCTGCCGCGTGCTCTGACCGATCGGGTCGCCGCGCCAGAATGTCAGGGTGAGAGGGCGCAGGCGGAAGCCCGTCCACCGTGCGGGTGGGTCGAGCGTGGGGTGGGCGGCGTCGAACTCGGCCCAGAGGTGGTGCCGTGCGTCGGCGTCGAGGTGCGCGTTCTCGCGCGTGTTCAGCCACGCCAGGAGTTGCAGGTACCGCGAGCGCTCGGCGTAGACCTTCGCCGCTTCCGCCGCGGTCACGCGCTCGACGATTCCCCGCACGACGAGCTGGCGGCCGAGCTCGGGCCACGCCACGGCCATCGCGGCGACGGGGTTCGCGGTGATCTCCGCGACCTTCGCGCTCGCCTCGTCGGTGTGGAACGTCACGCCGGCGGCATCCCTGTCGCTGACGAGGACGTGACGGAGCGAGGGGATGCCATCGAGCCCGATGGTCGAGAGGGCGGCGAGGGGGCGCAGCACGCTGTCGTGCGCGGGGAGCCACTGCACCATGAGGGCGAGCGGGTCGGCCACGAGCGCGTCGGTGGCGTCGACGTCGGAACCGAAGGTGGTGCCGGCCGTGATCATGGGGTCCTCCCGAAAGCTGCGGTAGGGCCGAGCGTAGGCAGCGCGCGTTTCGGTGATGTTGCCACCACGAACATTTGTCGAAACACACGCTCCGTACACTCCGGCCATGACCTCGCTGCCCCTGATCGACGCGTGCCCCAAGCGCATGGAGTACGGCCCCTGCGGCGGTGTCGGTTTCGACGGATCGTGCGAGATCGACGCCACGCATCGCTGCGCATTCCTGCACCGCCCGACGGTCCGGTGGACGGGTGTCGACCGCGCAACCGACGTGGCTCCGGCGCCGCGCACGGCCGCCGCCGCGCGGACCCTCGCAGCCCTCGGCACGCGCCCGTGGGTCGTGGCCGACCTTCCCGCGCGGGCGCTGAGCGTGGCATCCATCGACGCCTGTGCCGCGGTTCTCGTGGGAGAGGTGGATGCCGTCCTCGCCGGCGACGCGGGGAGCGCCCGGGTGCAGTTCCCTCCGGCCTACCGCGCGCACCTGCTGCAGCGGCGCGGACTGCGCGTGTGGACGGGGCTGAACATGCGCGACCGCAACCGCGTCGCGATCGAGGGGGAGCTCGCGGCGCTCGCGGTGGAGGGCGTCGCCGGGGTGCACTGCGTGACCGGCGACCACACCCGCACCGGGCACCGGCCCGACGCCGCGCCCGTCTTCGACCTCGATTCGACCGAGGCGGCGGCGCTCGCGCGAGCGGCGGGGCACGTGGTGTCGGTGGCGGCGTCGCCCGCGGCTCCGCCGGTGGACCGACGCGCGGCGCGTCTGCGCGAGAAGCTCCGGGCCGGAGCGGACGTGTGCTTCGTCAATCACGCGGGTGGGGCGGTGCCCGTGCGGAGGTTCGTCGAGGAGGTCGACGCGCCGGTCGCGTTCATCCCGTGCATTCCGATGGTGGTGGATCACGCCTCGGCCGCGCTCCTGGAGTCGTTCACGACGCTCGTGCTGCCGGACGGGTTCCTGTCGCGCGTCCGCGATGCCGCGGACCCGCGGGCGGAGGGCATCGCCCTCGCCGTGGCGCTCGCCGAGGAGATGCTCGCGCTCCCCGGGGTCGTGGGGGTGAACCTCTCGGGCGGCCGCGAGGGCGCCGAGGAGTCGTTCGCCGAGGCGCTGGCGGAGGTGGCTCGGCGGCTGCGCTGAGGGGCGCGGGCGCGGCGCGCGAGGTGCGGCCCGACCCGGCCCGGCGCGAGAACGCCCGGCGTCAGCGCGAGAACGACCGGCGTCGCTCGGACACCGTGGCCACCGTCTCCGCGATCGCTCCCGCGACCCGGTCGGTCGTGCGCAACGAAAGCGCGTTGGAGCGCGGTCGGGTGAAGGCACCCGCCTCCATGCCCGCGGTGAACGGGCCGATCGCGAACAGCGACGCGTGCGGGACGCCATCGCGCGAGAGCACGCGCCCGTCGGCGTCGGTGTCGATGCGCCCGAGCGAGCCCGTGAACGTCTCGTCGCTGACGTGCACCTCGCGACCGTGCCGCGTCGCGAGCTCGCGCAGAGCGGGGTTGTCGCTCGCGGCCGCGCCCGCCCCCGGCAGCCACGCATCGACGAGCGCTCGTGCACGGACCTCGCCCGGAACGCGGGGGGAGGATGCCACGAACAAGCCGTCTCGCACCCGCACCGCGATCTCGGGGCCGAGGAACCGCACGACCCCGGCATCCGCGAGGGCGCCGAGCTCTTCCAGACGGTGCGCGGGCGGACCGGAGGCGACGTAGCTGAAGAAGGTGTGCCAGGTCACCGGGAGGTCGACGGCGCGTGACCGCGCGCTCCACCGGTCGACGGGGATGTCGGACAGCGCGAGGAACGACGAGAGGATCGTGAGGAACAGCGCCTGCGCGGTGCTCCGCTCCGGGGCCGTGCGCAGGTGCAGGTCGTCGGCGATGTGTCGCCGGACGCGGCGGTGCACCTCGGCGGCGTCGGCGAAGGTCTCCTCGCCCAGCGGGACGTCGAGCGCGGGCACGTCGAAGCGGTCGAGCGGATCGGGGACGACCTCGGTGACCGCCCGGCGGAGGGCCGCGGTATCGCCGTCGACGACCCGCAGCGTCTCGCGGAACACCTCCCACGAGACGGATACCCGTTCCGGGTATCCGGTGAACAGCTCGCGGTAGTGCCCCCACACGAGCTCCCGGGCGATCAGCGGCCACACCTCGTCGAGGAAGTCGATCGTGCCCGGCCGCGCGAGCAGTTCCGCGACCACCGCGGGGGTCAGGACCTCGCGCGCGGGCGGGTCGCCGCGCCGTTCCGAGGACACCTTCGAGCGATACGGCACCCCGCGGCGCGAGCCGAGGTGGAGCCGCGGCTCGAGGCCGGAGGGCTCGTACCGCAGCGTTCCGTCCGGTGCCCGCGAGAAGCGGCCGCCGCGTCCCTCGGCCAGGAGCACGATGGCATCCACCGCCGCCAGTCCCATGCCGCGCACGATGACGTCGTCGCCGGGTGCGAGCACCGAGAGGTCGGCGTCGGCGGTGAACGTCGGCGGCACATAGGTCAGGCCGGCCCGCGCGGCGGCGTCGATCAGCGCGGCCGTCTCCTCGGCCGGCTCGCGTCCGTTGTGCCCGAGGGCGTACACGACGACGTCGGCGGGCAGGCGGATGCCGTCGTCGAGGGCCACCTCGTATCCCTCGACCGTGTCGTCCACCCACTGCACGGTGCCCGGGCGGTACTGCACGTCGACGCCCGGCGGGGCGATCGCGACGGTCCGCCGCCAGAACCAGTCGAGGTACACGCTCTGCAGGCGCCGGGTGGGGAAGCTGTCGCCGCGGAGCGCCCGCAGCTCGGCATCCAGATCGGGGTCGTCGATGTGGGCGTCGGGGATGCGTCCGTCGCGCACCCTCTCGGCCCATTCGATCAGGGAGGGGCCGGAGCGCACGGGGCCCGCGATGGTCGAGGTCTCGTCGGTGAACACGGTGACATCGCGCGCCATCGAGTTCAGCTTGAGCAGCGGCGACTGCGCGCGGCGCCAGATGCGTCCCGCACCGGGCGGATAGGGGTCGACGAGCGTGATGCGCAGCGGCGGACTGGCCGCGCGGGTGCGGCGCGCGAGCAGACGCTCGACGAGCATCACCGCGCGCGGACCCGCACCGACGATCACGAGCTCGGTCACGGCACGGGCACCGGAGGGGAGACCGGCGGCAGCCCCAGCAGGTCGTGCAGCGTCGCCCCCTCGTCGTACGCGCGGCGGTACGAGCCGCGTTCCTGCAGCAGCGGAACGACCCGGTCGGTGAACTCGTCGAGGCCGTGCGGGGTGACGTGCCCGACGACGGTGAACCCGTCGGTCGCGCGTTCCTGCACGTACCGGTCGATCTCGGATGCCACGTGCTCCGGTGTCCCGACGAAGGTGTGCTTCGCCGTCAGACGCATGACGAGTTCCCGGATGCTGAGATCCTCGGCAGCGGCCTGGGCGCGCAGCTGCCCGACGCGCGCGCGGATCGCCGCGTGCCGGCCCGCGAAGCCCTGCGCGGTCTCGACGCCCGTATCGGGCTCGAGGTCGGGGAGGGGACCGTCGGGGTCGTAGCCGCTGAGGTCGCGGTTCCAGATCTGCTCGAGGTAGGTGATCGCGGTCTGCGGGCGCACCTGGGCGAGGGCGATCTCGCGGGAGCGCTCGCGGGCCTCCGCCGCCGTGTCGCCGAGGACGAACGTCGCTGCGGGCAGGATCTTGAGCGAGTCCTCGTCGCGTCCGTGGGCGGCGAGCCGCCCCTTCACGTCGCGGTAGAACTGCTGCGCGTCGTCGAAGGCGGTGTGCAGAGAGAAGATGACGTCGGCGTGCGCGGTGGCGAAGTCGCGGCCGTCGGGGGAGTCCCCGGCCTGCACGATCACGGGTCTGCCCTGCGGCGACGGCGGAACGTCGAAGACCGCGTCGACGTCGAACAACCGCGACGCGTGCCGCACCCGCGCGATCGCGTCCTCCCGGAGGAACGTCCCCGTCTCGGCATCCGCCACGATCGCTCCGTCGCGCCACGACGACCAGAGCGCCTTCGACAGCGCCGCGAACTCCGACGCCCGCGTATACCGATCGGCGTGGTCGAGGTAGCCGCCGCGGCGGAAGTTCGCCCCGTGGAACGCATCGGAGCTCGTCACCGCGTTCCAGCCGGCGCGGCCGTTCGACAGCAGGTCGAGCGTGCCGAGCTGACGCGCGAGCTCGTACGGCTCGTTGAACGTCGTGTTCAGCGTGCCGACGAGGCCGATGTGCTCGGTCACCGCGGCCAAGGCCGCGAGGATCGCGAGGGTGTTCGGTCGCCCCGCGACGTCGAGGTCGTGCAGTTGTCCGCGGTGCTCGCGCAGGCGCAGCCCCTCGGCGAGGAAGAGGTAGTCGAAGAGGCCGCGCTCAGCCGTGCGGGCGAAGTACTCGAACGACGAGAAGTCGATCTGACTGCCCGCTGACGGGTCGGTCCAGACGGTGGTGTTGTTCACGCCCGGGAAGTGCGCGGCGAGGTGAACCTGGCGGCGGGTCATGCGCCGACCTCCTGACGGGCGTAGCGACTGACGAGACGGGGGAGTCCGAGACGCTCGCGAAGGGTGGGGGAGCCGTCGTCGGGGAGCAGGATGCCGGCGGCCGCCGCGCGCGGCACGACCCGGTCGACGATCGCGTCGAGGTCGGCCGGAAGGCGGGCGGGTCGCAGGCGGATGCCGTCGACCCCGGCTTCCGCGAGAGCGCGGATCTCGTCCACGACATCGTCGGCGGTGCCGACCACGACCCGGGCGTCGGTGGTGAGCGGGACGCGGTCCTGGAGGCGGTTCCAGACGCTCGCGGCCTCGCCGCGGGTCTTCTCGACGAGCACGAGCAGGTCGGCGAAGACGCGCAGCCGTTCGTCGAGCGTGCGCGTCGCCTCTGCGGCATCCGCCAGTTCGCCCAGGATGCCGCCGACCGCAGCCGCATCGGCGGGGGTGACGAAGACGAGGTCGGCGTGCTCCGCGGCGAAACGGTACGGGATCGTCTGGTGCGCGAGGGCGGTGACGAGCGGCTGGCCCTGCGGGGAGCGCGGAACGATCGACGCCCCGGTGATCGAGAAGAACTCGCCCTCGAACTCGACCTTGTGCACACGATCGCGGTCGAGGAACTTCCCCGTCTCGAGGTCGCGCACGATCGCGTCGTCCTCCCACGAGTCGGCCAGGCGCCGGATGACGTCGGCCACCTCACCCGCTTCGCGGAAGGCGGCGAGCAACGCGGGATCGTCTTCGACGCGACCGGATGCCGGGAGCCCCGCGGGTCCGTCGGCGCGGCGCCCGAAGTTCGCCCGTTCCTGGGGCGTCGAGCCGGCGATCAGGCGCACGCCGGCGCGACCCCGGCTGACGTGGTCGAGGGTCTGGAGTCCCGTGGCGAGGTGGAAGGGCTCGGGATGCGCGGTGGTCGCGGCCGGGACGAGTCCCAGACGACGCGTGGCCGGGGCCAGGAACGACGCCGTCAGCACCGCGTCGAGGCGCCCCCGTACGCGGTCGCGCCGGGTCTCGGCATCCGGTTCGAACGAGCGTCCGCCGAGCGAGAGGGCGTCCTCGATCGTGGCGAACAGGATGCCGCCGTGATCCGCGACGGCGGCCAGGTCGCGCCAGTAGCGGGCCGAGGTGAGCTCGGTGGGCCGGGCCGTCGTCTCACGCCAGGCGGCTGGGTGCCAGCCGGCACCGTCCAGGGCGACGGCGAGGTGGATGCGGTCGGGCATCGGGACTCCTTCGCGGCGGGCAGGTCCCGCCGAGAGGCCCACTGTGCCGCCGGTGCCGCGTCGACACAATCGCGCGCGTCACACAACGCCGCGAGGCGTCATTGTTACGCCGCGCTCCCTTCCCCGCTTGAGTGTCCAAGACACGCCGCAACTCAGCTCGGGGTTACGGCGTGTCTTGGACACTCAACAGAGCTGGGCGGGGCGCGAGCGCCCGGGCGGGGCGCGAGGTTTCCGGCGGGGACGCACGGACGGCGCGCGAGCGTAGCGGGACGCTCTTTCGCGCGCTCGTTCGTGACGCTCCGCGACGCGGGGTGTCGGACGGTGACGCATCGCGACACAGCGTGTCGTCCGAGGTGACCGCGCCTTCGGTGCCGCCTACGTTCGGCCGGAGCCCGCCGCATCCGCCTTCCCACCCGAGAGGTCCGCCCCATGAGCG
This sequence comes from Microbacterium testaceum, assembly GCF_001476655.1. Taxonomy (GTDB): domain Bacteria; phylum Actinomycetota; class Actinomycetes; order Actinomycetales; family Microbacteriaceae; genus Microbacterium; species Microbacterium testaceum_C. The sequence continues at coordinate 14,996 of NZ_LDRT01000050.1, forward strand.
CTTCCACCGCCATCGCCCCGTCGACGGGTCTGTCCGCTCTGCTGGACGACGTCCGCATCGAGGCGCCGGGCATCGAGGTGCGCCCGCCGTCCGCAGAGACGGCCGCGTTCGCGTACGACGCCGCAACCGCCCCTCGGCACGGGGCCGCATCTCTCGACGGTCCCGCCGTCGCCTTCCCCACCACGGCGGAACAGGTGCAGCAGCTCGTCCGCCTCGCCGGGCATCACGGTGTCAGTGTCGTCCCGCGCGGAGCCGGCACCGGTCTGTCCGGCGGGGCGACGGCCACCGAGGCCCAGCTCATCATCGCGACCGACCGCCTCGACCGCATCGTCGAGATCTCGCCCGCCGACGAGGTCGCCGTGGTCGAGCCGGGCGTGCTCAACGCGGCCCTCAACGAACGCCTCGCACCCCTCGGCCTCTTCTACGCCCCCGACCCCGCGAGCTGGCGCATCTCGACCATCGGCGGAAACATCGCCACCAACGCCGGGGGCCTCCGGTGCGCCAAGTACGGCGTCACGCGGGAATCGGTGCTGGCCCTGGACGTGGTGCTCGCCGACGGCAGCCTCGTCTCGGTGGGTCACCGTTCGATCAAAGGCGTGACCGGCCTCGACCTGGTCTCGCTGTTCGTGGGGTCGGAGGGGGTGCTCGGCATCGTCGTGCGCGCGACGGTGCGCATCCGCCCCCTGCCGGTCGCCCGCCGTACCGTGACCGCGTTCTTCGCCTCCACGGCCGCCGGCGCCGCCGGCATCGGGGCCATCACCGCGTCGCGCGTGCGGCCGAGCGTCATCGAATTCCTCGACGAGCCCACCCTCGACGCGATCGACGCCGCCAACGCCTCCGGGCTGCGTGCCCGCGGAGCAGCCCTGCTGCTCATCGAGCTCGACGGCTTCGGCATCGACGAGCAGACCGCCGAGCTCACCGTGGCCCTCGAGGGCGCCGGCGCGCGCGTGCGTGTCGAGAGCGACGCGGATGCCGAGAAGCTCTGGGAACTGCGACGCTCGGGCCGTCGTCTGGGCGAGGGAACCTGGTTCGTCGGCGGCGATGTCGCCGTGCCGAAGTCGCGCATCGCCGAGGTCTTCGCGGGCTTCCCCGCCCTCGAGGAGCGCTACGGCGTCGCCGTGAGCGCCGTCGCCCACGCGGGCGACGGCAACCTGCATCCCGTCATCACCCTGCCCATCCCCGCCGGCGCCGACCCCGCCGCCGTTCCCGCGGTCCTGCACGACGCGGCCGACGACCTCGTCCGCGCGGCCCTCGCCGTCGGCGGCACGGTCAGCGGTGAGCACGGCATCGGCACGGTCAAACGCGAGCTCGCGGCTGAGGAGCTCGCAGAACGCGTGCGCGTCGCCCAGTTCGCGATCAAGGACGCGCTCGACCCGACCGGGCTGTTCAACCCCGGAAAAGCCCTCTGAAACACGTTCTCCACAGCACAAGGACCCCTCATGAATCTTCGTCTCCGACGCCTCCTCGGCGCCGCCTCCGCCCTCACCGTCGGCACCCTCCTGCTCAGCGGCTGCGGTGCCGGTACCGCAGCAGGCCCGGCCGAGAGCTCCACGCCGAAGCCCGGCGGCGACCTCGTCTTCCTGATCGACTCGCTCGGAGCCACCTGGATCCCGAACAACAGCGCGATCTCGAGCTACCAGGGCCAGATCTGGGGCAACCTCACCGACAAGCTGATCTACGTCGACGCCGAGGGCAACCTCAGCCCGTGGATCGCCGAGAGCTGGGAGGAGAACGCCGACAAGACGCAGTTCACCCTGCACCTCAAGGACGGCGTCACCTTCTCGGACGGCACCCCGCTGGATGCCGCCGCGGTCGTCGCGAACATCGACATCTGGGCGAAGGGCCGCCCCGACGACGGCATCAACCGCATCGGCCTGTTCCCCTCGGCGAACTACGTGGGCGCCGAAGCGGTGGATGCCGCGACGGTGAAGGTGTCGTTCTCGGCGCCGACCCTGAGCTTCATCCCGACCCTCGCCTACCACGGCTCGATCCTCATCTCGCCGACGACCCTCGCCCTTCCCGCCGGGCAGCAGGCCGACCTCACGAAGGACATCGGCAGCGGCCCGTTCGTCGTCGAGAAGGTCGCCGAGGGTGACAGCGTCGTGCTGAAGAAGCGCGACGACTACGACTGGGGCCCCGAGGCCGTCGGCCACGAGGGCCCGGCCTACCTCGACACGATCACCTACAAGCAGGTCGCCGAGCCCACCCTGCGCACCGCCTCGGTCGAGTCGGGCCAGGCCCAGGTGGCGTACAACGCCAGCCCCCAGGACCTCGAGGCCCTCAAGCAGGAGGGGCTGACCGTCGAGACGCCCCGCTACCTCGGGTTCGTCAACGGCTTCGCGCTGAACACGTCGGTCGCGCCGTTCGACGACCTCAGCGTGCGCCAAGCCGTGCAGCACGGCATCGACCGCGACGAGATCCTCTCGACGGTCTACACCCCCGGCTGGTTCGCGGCCGAGTCGCTGTTCCAGAGCACGGTGCCCGAGGCCACCGATCACACGGCCGACTTCGCGTACGACCCCGACAAGGCCGCGGCCCTGCTCGACGAGGCGGGCTGGACGAAGGGTGTCGACGGCGTCCGCACGAAGAACGGCCAGAAGCTGTCGTTCACGCTCTACCCCAACCCCTACCTGCAGGCCTCGCAGTCGGTCGACGAACTCGTCGACCAGCAGCTGACGAGCCTCGGATTCGAGGTGAACCTCGAGACCTACGACGTTCCGACCTACGGCCAGAAGGTCATCGGCAACGCCACGGTCCCCGCGAACGAGATCACCCGCAGCTTCGTCGACGTCGGGACCGTCGCCGGCGTCCTCACCTCGCAGAAGAAGGGCGACGAGGACTGGTTCAAGGTCGGCACCTCGGATGCCACCCTGAACGACCTGTCGACACGCATCGCCACCGCGACCGACCGCGACGCCCGCGCGAAGGTCGCCGACGAGCTGCAGGGGTACGTGCTCCAGCAGGGCTACTTCGTCCCGCTCACCCAGATCGTGCAGCGCGTGTACGTGCAGGCACCCGAGGTCAGCGGCGTCAGCTACAACGGCCTCGCCTACGCGTACTACCTGGACGCCTGGCTCAACCGCTGACCTCCCGTCCTTCGCGACAGAAAGGAGAGAGCATGCTCGGCACCTACGGCCGCTTCGCGCTGCGGCGCACGGGCCAGGCGCTCGTCGTCGTGCTGTTGGCGTACCTGTTCACGTTCTTCGTGATCAGCATCCTGCCCGGCGACCCGATCACGAGCACCCTGCGCAACCCCGACAACGGCTTCACCGAAGACGACATCGCCCGCATCGTGTCGTACTACGGCCTCGACCAGCCGTGGTGGGTGCAGCTGGGGTCGTCGCTCGGGCGCTTCGTGGTCGGCGACCTCGGCGTCTCCCTGCGATCGAACCTGCCCGTCGGAACGCTCGTGGTCGATGCGCTCGGCTCGACGCTCAGCCTCGCGGGGGCCGCCCTCCTGGTCGCCGTGGTGCTGGCCGTCGCGATCGCCTACGGCACGCAGTTCCTTCCGCCCCGCTTCGGTCAGGGCCTGCTGCGCTCCCTGCCCTCTCTCTTCCTGTCGGTGCCGAACTTCGTCATCGGCCTGCTGCTCATCCACGTGTTCGCCTTCGGGCTGGGGCTGTTCAGCATGATCGACACCGAGACGCCCTGGGGGACGTTCTTCGCCGCGGTGGCTCTCGGCATCCCGGTCTCGGCGCAGCTCGCCGAAGTGCTCATCGCCTCGCTCGACCACGAGTCCCGGCAGGAGTACGTCGCGGTGGCCCGCTCGCGCGGCCTCGGGCAGGGCGCACTGTTCCTGCGCCACCTCGTGAAGCCCTCGGCGCTGCCGACGGTGACCGTTCTCGCGCTGATCGTCGGCGAGCTGCTGGGTGGGGCGCTCATCACCGAGGCGATCTTCGGTCGCGTCGGCATCGGCACCCTCGTCGAGCAGGCCGTGTCCAGCCAGGACCTCCCGGTGCTGCAGGCGGTGGTCTCCCTCGCGGCGATCGTATTCGTCGTGGTCAACCTCATCGCCGATCTGGCCTATCCGCTCCTCGACCCGAGGGTGTCGATCGGCTCGCGCGGGCGCGCGGTCGCCGCCTCCGCAGCCGAGGAACCCGCACCGCTTCTTCGCGAGGAGGTGAGCATCGTATGACCGCCGCATCCCTGTCCCCGGTCGCACCTCCGGCGCCTCCCACGGCCGACCCGTCGCCGGGATCGGCGGCGGGCGGGCCGCTCGCCCGCATCCGTGGCATCCGTCTCTCCGTTCCGATCGACGTGGTCGTCTCGTTCGCGGTCGTCGCCGTGGTCGTGGCGTTCTCGCTCGCACCGTGGCTCTTCACCGCGCAGAATCCCGCGCAGGGCGTGCCCGCCGACAAGTTGCAGGCGCCCAGCGCGGCGCATCTGCTGGGCACCGACCACCTCGGTCGCGACCTGTTCGCCCGCATCGTGTTCGGCGCGCAGTCGTCGGTGACGAGCGCCCTGGTCGCCGTGGCGATCGGGGTCGTCGTGGGAGGGCTCATCGGCCTGCTCGCCGGGTTCCTCGGCTCCTGGACCGACACGGTGCTGGCTCGCTTCGTCGACGTGCTGCTGGCGATCCCCGCGTTCCTGCTCGCGGTCGTCATCGTCAGCTCGCTCGGCTTCCAGACCATCAACGCCGCGATCGCGACGGGTGTCTCGGCCGTGGCGGTGTTCGCGCGGGTCATGCGCTCCGAGGTGCTGCGCGTGCGCTCGTCGGTTTTCGTCGAGGCGGCGCGAGTGCAGGGCGGGTCGACCCTGCACGTGCTGTTCCGGCACGTGCTCCCCAACGCTTCGCGCTCGCTCATCCCACTCGCCGTGCTGCAGTTCGGGTTGTCGATCCTCGTCATCGCGGGGCTCGCCTTCCTCGGCTACGGCGATCCGCCCCCGGCATCCGACTGGGGCCTGCTCATCTCGGCGGGCAAGGACTACCCGCGTGCGCCGTGGCTGGTCGTGTGGCCGGCCCTGGTGACCGTGGCGACCGTGCTCTCGATCAACCGCATCAGCCGGTGGCTGAGGAGGACGTCATGACCATCACCCTCCCTCTCCGCGAAGAGGCGCCCGCCGCGCCCGCGCCCCTGCTGAGCGTCCGGAACCTCTCGGTCGCGTACGGGCGCACCCCCGTGGTGCACGACGTGTCGTTCGCGATCCCCCGCGGCGGCAGCCTCGCGCTCATCGGCGAATCGGGGTCGGGGAAGTCGACGATCGCGCGGTCGGTGCTGCGGCTGCTGCCGCGCGGAACCGGTCGGGCGAGCGGACGCGTGGAGTTCGCCGGCGACGAGCTGCTGGGGCTCTCCGAGGCGCGGTTCCGGCCGTTCCGCGGCCGCCGCCTCGGCTTCGTCCCGCAGGATCCCTCGCACGCCCTCAACCCCGTGCGCACCGTCGGGGCGCAGGCGCTCGAGGCGGCGGCGCTGACCGATGCCCCCGACCGTCGCACGGCCGTCCTCGACGTCTTCGCCCGCGTGGGCCTGCCCGATCCGGCCCGCGTGTACGACTCGTACCCCCACCAGCTCTCCGGGGGCATGCTGCAGCGGGTGCTGATCGGCCTCGCGGTGCTGCCGCGGCCCGAGCTGCTCGTGGCGGATGAGCCGACGAGCGCCCTCGACGTCACGATCCAGAAACGCATCCTCGACCTGCTCGGCGAGCTCCGCGACGAGCTCGGCATCGGTCTGCTGCTCATCACGCACGACCTCGCGATCGCCGCCGAGCGCACCGACGAGATCGTGGTGCTCAAGAACGGGCGGGTCCAGGAGGCGGGCGCCACCGGAGACGTCTTCGCCGCGCCGACGTCGGATTACACCCGGCAGCTGCAGGCCGACGCCCCCGCTCTCAACCCCGACCGCTACCGTCACGCCGACGGGCGCGGGGTCGACGCATGGACCACCGACACCACCGCCGCCCGCATCGAGGTGCGCGAGATCTCGAAGAGCTTCGTCGTCGACGGCACCGCTCGAGCCGCCGTGGCCGGGGTCTCCTTCCGCGTCCCGCCGGGCACGACCCACGCGCTCGTGGGCGAGTCGGGTTCGGGGAAGACCACCACGGTGCGCCTGCTGCTGGGGCTCGAGACCCCCGACGCCGGCGAGATCCTCGTCGACGGCGCGGCGGTGACCGGGCGGACCGAGGCGGAGCTCCGCGGCATCCGTCGTCACCTCCAGCTCGTCTACCAGAACCCCTTCACCTCCCTCGATCCCACGTGGAGCGTCGGGCGGATCATCCGCGAACCGCTCGACCGGTACCGCGTCGGCACGCGCGCCGAGCGGTCCGCAAAGGTCGCCGAAGCCCTGGATGCCGTGGGCCTGCCGCCGCAGCTCGCTCGCCGTCGCCCCGACGCGCTGTCGGGCGGCCAGCGTCAGCGCGTCGCGATCGCCCGGGCCCTGGTGCTCGAACCCGACGTCATCGTGCTCGACGAGCCGACCTCGGCGCTGGATGTGACCGTGCAGGCGGGAGTGTTCGAGGTTCTGCTGCGCCTGCAGCGCGAGCGGGGGCTGACGTACCTCTTCGTCTCGCACGACCTCGCGCTCGTGCGGCAGATCGCCGACACGGTGTCGGTGCTGTCTCTTATAACCATCTGACGCTGCCGACGAACTTCCGCGTGTGCGTCACGCAGTGTGC
>NZ_LDRT01000051.1 GCF_001476655.1 Microbacterium testaceum
GACCGCGACGACCGCCGCGGCGCCGACGCCGACCAGCGAGCGGCGCACGATACGCCAGCGAGTCTGTCGCGCCTTCACCTGCTGCGCCTTCTCACGCACCGCCTCCCGGCGATCGCGTTCGGCGGGCACATTCGGCGTCTGGTCGTTGGACATGGAACCTCTCGGGCACGGACGTGGCCGCAAACAAAATCTGGGATCGCTCGGGTTGGGGCGAACGAGCATCGATGCTAGCCAGGCTGGCTGAGAAAAGCCCAGACGCATGCCATACTTGCCCTTGCGTCCAACGTCGGGCGCGCGGGGTCGCCCCCGCTCATTCCATTCACTACGGATCGTCCGGCACGTACCTGCCGGTGAAGGAGAAGAGAAAATGGCGTCCGTCACATTTGACAACGCAACCCGTCTGTACCCCGGTGGCACCCGTGCCGCGGTCGACAAGCTGAACCTCGAGGTCGCCGACGGCGAGTTCCTGGTCCTGGTCGGGCCCTCCGGCTGCGGTAAGTCCACGTCGCTGCGCATGCTGGCCGGCCTCGAAGAGGTCAACTCGGGCCGCATCCTCATCGGTGACCGCGATGTCACCGACGTGCCCCCGAAAGACCGTGACATCGCCATGGTCTTCCAGAACTACGCGCTGTACCCGCACATGACGGTCGCCGAGAACATGGGCTTCGCGCTCAAGATCGCCGGCGTCGGCAAGGAAGAGCGCGCCGCCCGCGTCCTCGAGGCCGCCAAGCTCCTCGACCTCGAGGAGTACCTGACCCGCAAGCCGAAGGCCCTCTCGGGTGGTCAGCGTCAGCGCGTCGCCATGGGCCGCGCGATCGTGCGTCAGCCCCAGGTGTTCCTCATGGACGAGCCGCTGTCGAACCTCGACGCCAAGCTCCGCGTCCAGACGCGCACCCAGATCGCGTCGCTGCAGCGTCGCCTGGGCGTCACCACGGTCTACGTCACCCACGACCAGACCGAGGCGCTCACCATGGGCGACCGCATCGCCGTGCTCAAGGACGGCCTCCTCCAGCAGGTCGGCACCCCGCGCGACCTCTACGAGAAGCCGAAGAACGTCTTCGTCGCCGGCTTCATCGGCTCGCCCGCGATGAACCTGTTCTCGGTCGATCTCGCCGAGGGCGGCGTCCGCTTCGGTGACCTCGTCGTCCCCGTCGAGGCCGACGTCATCGGCAAGGCCAACGGCTCCGAGGTCACCATCGGTGTCCGCCCCGAAGACATCCAGGTCGCCCCGGCCGACGGCCGCGGCCTCTCGGTCGTCGTCGACCTGGTCGAGGAGCTCGGTGCCGACGGTTACCTCTACGGTCACACCGACATCAACGGCAAGCGCACCGATCTGGTCGCTCGTGTCGACGGACGTCGTCACCCGAACGCCGGCGAGACCGTCGTGCTGGCCCCCGTCCCCGGTCACGTCCACGTCTTCGACGCGACCTCGGGCGACCGCCTGACCGACAAGGCCATCGCTTCGGCCTGATCGACGCACCGCTGCGGCGCGTCTTCGTTCCTGACCTGTCACGGGACGAAGGCGCGCCGCACCTGTTTTCCCGGAGAAACCGTGTCCGAATCCCTCCGCATCACCGCCAGCGCCGTCGACCCGGGACTGCTTCAGCTCCCCTGGTCCACGGGACTCGCCGACTGGCCGAGCAACCACATCGTCGCGCTGCCGAAGGGCATCTCCCGCCACCTCGTGCGGTTCGCGAACCTGTCGGGGCGTGTCGTGGCGATCAAAGAGACCACCGAGGAGATGGCGCGCCGCGAGTACGACATGCTCGGCAACCTCGACCGGCTCGACGCTCCCTGCGTCGACCGCATCGCCGTCATCGCCGGTCGCACCGACGCCTCCGGGCGTCCCCTCCCCGCGGCGCTCGTGACCGCGCACCTGCGCTTCTCGCTCCCCTACCGCGCGCTGTTCACGCAGGTGCTGCGTCCTCACACCGCGACCCGTCTGGTCGATGCCCTGGCCGTCCTCCTCGTGCGCCTGCACAACGTCGGGTTCTACTGGGGCGACGTGTCGCTGTCGAACACGCTGTTCCGTCGCGACGCGGGCGAGTTCGCCGCGTACCTCGTCGACGCCGAGACCGGTGAACTGCACGGCAATCGCCTGAGCCCCGGGCAGCGCGCGCACGACCTCGACATCGCCCGCACGAACATCGCGGGAGAGATCATGGACCTCGAGGCCGGCGGACGCCTGGAAGGCGGACTGGATGCCGTCGCCATCGCCGATGGTCTCGTCTCGTCCTACCACTCGCTGTGGGGCGCGCTGACCGACAAGGAGTCGTTCGCCGTCGACGAGTCGTGGCGCATCACCGAACGCGTCCACCGCTTGAACGCCCTCGGTTTCGACATCGGCGAGATGTCGATGAGCACCACGAGCGACGGCACGCGCGTGTCGATCCAGCCCAAGGTCGTGGATGCCGGACACCACCAGCGCCGACTCCTGCGCTTGACCGGTCTGGACGTCGAAGAGAACCAGGCGCGACGCCTGCTGAACGACCTCGACGAGTTCCGGGCGCGCGTGTCACGCCTCGGGGCCGACGAAGAGATGGTCGCGCACGAGTGGCTCACCCGCGTGTTCGAGCCGATCGTCATGTCGATCCCCTTCGACCTCCGCGCGAAGCTCGAACCCGCGGAGGTCTTCCACCAGGTGCTCGAGCACCGCTGGTACATGTCACAGGCGCGCGGGCGCTCGGTCCCCCTCGCCGAGGTCGTGACCTCCTACATCGAAGACGTGCTGCGTCACCGCCGCGACGAGGCCACCGTCATGGGTCCGCCCACGGACACGATGTCGTTGCCGACCGTCTCCGACGCCGACGCGCCCGCTACCGGCGAGGTCCCCACCACCGACACCGACGTCGTCGACTGGCGCGATCTCGTCTGACATCGCCCCGCACAGGAGGAAGGCCGTGGCATCCGGGACAGATCCGGGATGCCACGGCCTCACCGTGGGAGGGCGAGTCAGTAGCCGACGGTGAAGCGCCCCCGCGTGTGCTTCGGGTTCTCGATCTCGTCGAGGACCGCGATCGCGAAGTCGGCACCGCCGATGAAGGAGTTTCCGTCGCCGTCGACGACGAGGACGTCGCCGCCGTCGCGGTAGCTGCCGGTACGCTCCCCCGGGGCCCACGAGCCGAAGCCGCCGGCGGGGTGCACGTAGAACCAGTCGCGGCCGGTGTCGTCTGCCTGCAGGTCCTCCAGGATGCCGATGGCCTCGCGTGCTTCCGGCTTGTACTCCTCGGCGAAGCCCTCGGTGTCGATCAGCCGCGGGCCGCCCTCGGCGACGAGCGAGCCGCCCGCACCGCCGACGACACCCACACGGACGTTCTCGGGCAGTGCCGCGACGAGCTCGGCGATCGCGGGGCGGAGCTTGCCCTCCATGTCACCGCGGGGAGCCGCGGCCGAGACGACAACATCGACCCCCTCGAGCTGCGCCACGAGACCGGGGACGTCCAGGACGGTGCCCTCGAGATAGGTCGCCCCCTCGACGCGCTCGGTCGGAACCGACCGGGCGACCGAGACGGCGGTGTGTCCGCGGCGGACGGCCTCGGCGATGATGTGGCTGCCGGCGTAGCCGGTGCCACCGATGACGGCGATACGGGTCATGAGCGTTCCTTTCTCGGTGAGTCAGTGCGCGGCGCGGAGCGTCGACACCTGGTACAGGGCCACGGATGCCGCGATCCCGGCGTTCAGCGACTCGGTCGCCGTCGAGATCGGGATCGACACGACCTGGTCGCACGTCTCGGTGACCAGACGGGAGAGACCCTTGCCCTCGGAGCCCACGACGATCACGACCGGACGGTCGGCGAGCTCGAGGGCCGGCAGCGAGACATCGCCGTCGCCGGCGAGGCCGAGCACGAACACGCCCTGCTTCTTGAACTCTTTCAGCGTCGCCGTCAGGTTCGCCGCGAGAGCCACCGGGATCCGCGCCGCGGCTCCGGCGCTGGTCTTCCACGCCGCGGAGTTCACGCTCGCCGAACGGCGCTGCGGCAGGATGAGCCCCTGCCCGCCGAAAGCGCCGGTCGAGCGGATGATCGCGCCGAGGTTGCGGGGGTCGGTGACGCCGTCGAGAGCCACGAGAAGCGGAACCTCGCCCCGGTCGATGATCTGCTCGAGCAGATCCTGCGGGTGCGCGTACGTGTACGGCGGCACCTTCAGCGCGACGCCCTGGTGGACACCGTCGAACCCGGCCATACGGTCCAGTTCGGGACGCGTGACCTCGAGGACCGGGATACCCCGGTTCGTCGCGATCGACAGCATCTCTTTGACACGGTCGTCCATCTCGACGCGCTGGGCGATGTAGAACGCCGTGGCCGGGATCTTCGCGCGCAGAGCCTCGAGCACCGAGTTACGGCCCGTGACCGTCTCGGTGTCGTCCGCCGCCTTGGGGCTCTTGCGGTTGCTGTTGCTGCCCACCGCGCGGACGCCGGGGCGGCCCTTACCGCCCGCGGCGGCGTAGCGTTCTTCTGCGGCCTTGCGCTTGCCGGCGGGGTGCCAGGCGCGGTCCTCCGCCTTCGGGGTGGGCCCGCGCCCCTCGAGCGCTTTGCGGGAGTGCCCGCCGGTGCCCTTCAGCGGGCCCTTCTTCTTGCCGGGGTTGCGTGCTCCCGGGCGTCCAGGCTTAGCCATCGATACTCCAATTGGTTCCGGCCGGAGTGTCCTCCAGCGTGATTCCTGCGGCGGCGACGGCGTCGCGGATACGATCGGCCGCCGCCCAGTCCTTGTCGGCGCGTGCCCGCGCGCGCTGGTCGATCATCTTGCTCAGCAGGGCGTCGAGCACAGCCTCGCTCGCCCCGGTCGCGACGGCGGGCTGGGCGGCATCCAGACCCAGGATGCCGAGCATCGCGGCGACGCTGCGGTGGGCCGCGATCGCGGTCTCGAGGTCTCCCGCGTCGATCGCGACGTTTCCCGCGCGTACCGTCTCATGCAGGGACGCGAGCGCCTGGGGCACGCCGAGGTCGTCATCCATCGCCGCGGCGAAGCCCGCCGGGATCGTCCCTGGCACGATCACGAGGGGATCGGCGTCGGCGGCGCGCAGAACGCGCTGGCGGAACGTATCGATGCGCTCCAGCGCACTGGCCGCCTCCGCAAACGCGCGATCGGAGACGTCGAGGTTCGAGCGGTAGTGCGCGGCCGCCAGCGCGTAGCGCACCACGCGCGGGTCATGGTCGGAGAGGACGTCGACCGCGAGCGTGAAGTTGCCGAGCGACTTCGACATCTTCTGGCCGTCGACGGTCACGAGGCCGTTGTGCACCCAGTACCGCGCGAAGGGGTCTCCCGCCGCCGTCGACTGGGCGATCTCGTTCTCGTGGTGGGGGAAGCGCAGGTCGAGGCCGCCGCCGTGGATGTCGAACTCGGGACCCAGGTAACGACGCGACATCGCGGAGCACTCGATGTGCCACCCCGGCCGGCCCGCGCCCCACGGCGAGGCCCACGTGGCCGATGCCGGCTCGTCGTCCTTCGCGCCCTTCCAGAGGGCGAAGTCCCGCGGGTCGCGCTTGCCCCGGGGGTCGGCGTCGGCCGCGGGCTCCATGGCATCCAGGCTCTGGCGGGTGAGCTCGCCGTAGGCGGGCCAGGACCGCACGTCGAAGTAGACGTCGCCTGCGGCGGCGTAGGCGTGACCCCGTTCGATGAGCTCGGCGATCAGCTCCTGCATCTGAGTGACGGAGGCCGTGGCTCGCGGTTCGTACGTGGGCGGAAGGATGCCGATGGCCGTATAGGCGCGGGTGAACTCGAGCTCCATGCGGTAGGCGAGGGCCCACCACGGCTCGGTGTCGGTCGCGTTGGCGAGGACCTTGTCATCGATGTCGGTGACGTTGCGCACGAACGTGACACGACCGAAGCGGTGCGCAAGCCAGCGGCGCAGCAGATCGAAGGCGAGTGCGGCGCGCACATGCCCGATGTGCGGACCCGACTGCACGGTGGGACCGCACACGTAGATCGTGACGTTCGCGGGGTCGAGAGGGACGAAGTCGCGCAGGGCCTGCGCTTTCGTGTCGTACAGCCGAACAGTCACCGTCCCAGCCTACCGGCCGCCCCTGACGAGGACCCGTGCCCGAAACACGGCGCGCGTACGCTCGAACCGTGCAACTCGACATCCGCCTCGACGACCTCTCCGGATCCGCCACCCGCGACCTCGTGACGGCCCACGTCGCGGGGATGCTCGCCACCACACCGGCGGAGAGCTGTCATGCCCTCGACGCCGACTCGCTCGTGGGCAAGGGCGCTCTGCTGTGGTCGGCGTGGGCCGACGGCGAACTCGCGGGGATCGGTGCGCTCTCGCCCTGGGGCGACGATGCAGGAGAGCTGAAGTCCATGCGGGTGACCGAGGCCTTCCTCGGCCGCGGGGTGGGCCGTGCGATCCTCCGGCACATCATGGGAGAGGCGCGGGCGCGCGGCATCCGGAGTCTCTGGCTCGAGACCGGGAGCGGTGACGACTTCGCCGCAGCCCGCGGACTCTACGCCAGCGAAGGCTTCGCCGAATGCGCGCCCTTCGGCACGTACACGGCCGATCCACTGTCGACCTTCATGACCCGGGCACTCTAGAGAGGGACGACCAGGGCGGTCGCGAACGCGGCGACGCCCTCGGTGCGCCCGGTGAAGCCCAGGCCGTCCGTCGTCGTGGCGCTGACCGACACCGGTGCCCCGCCGAGAGCGGCCGACAGAGCCCGCTCGGCCTCGATCCGGCGAGCGGCGAAGCGCGGGCGGTTCGCCTGCACCTGCACCGAGACGTTGCCCACCCGCCACCCGGCGGCCGCCAGGAGGCCGACCGTGTGCGAGAGAAAAGCCTCGGCGTGAGCACCGGCGAACTCGGGCCGGTCGGTGCCGAAGTGGGTGCCGATGTCGCCCAACCCCGCGGCGGCGAGGAGCGCATCGACGATCGCGTGCGCGACGGCGTCGCCGTCGGAGTGCCCGGACAGCGCGGGTTCCCCCGGCCACTCCAGACCCGCGAGCCAGAGCGCGCCCTCCCCTCCGAAGCCGTGGACGTCGGTTCCGAGGCCGACGCGGGGGATCAGCGCGGGGCGCGGCGCGACGAGGCTCCGCGCACGTTCGAGGTCGGGGGCGGTGGTGATCTTGAACGAACTCGCATCGCCGGCGACCGTCACGACCGTGTGGCCGGCGGCGGCGACGAGGGCGGCATCGTCGGTGTGGTCGGCATCGGCGGCGGCGACCGCGGCTTCGAGGACGTCACGACGGAAGCCCTGGGGCGTCTGAGCCGCGGCGAGCTCGGATCGGTCGACAGCGGCCAGAATGACGCCGTCGTGGTCGACGCGCTTGATCGTGTCGACGACGGGGACGGCGGGGATGACGGCCGACGCGCCCCGTTCGAGGGCATGAACGACCCTCTCGAACACCGCGACAGGAGTCAGGGCGCGGGCCGCATCGTGCACCAGGACGAACTCCACGCTCGGCTCGAGCACCGCCAGGCCCGCAGCGACCGACTCCTGACGGGTGCGACCACCGACGACGACGTCCACGCGCCGAACGCGATCGGCGGCGGTGCGAGCGGAGTCCTCGTATCCGTCGGGGACGACGACCACGACGTGCGCGGACGGGGCCGCGAACACCCCGTCAAGAGCATGCTCCAGGATCGAGCGGTCATCGAGAGCGACGAAGGCCTTGGGTCCTCCCCCGTTCAGACGGGTTCCGGAGCCGGCGGCGACGACGATGACTGCGAGGCGCGGAGAAGGCGAGGGGGTCACTCCCCTACGCTAGCGCGGGCATCGCCCGCCGTTCGGAACGAACGACGGGCGATGAGGCGTCTCAGGACGCGAGGACCTCGTCGAGCACGACGCTCGCGCGGTCTTCGTCGGTCTTCTCGGCCAGAGCGAGCTCGGACACGAGGATCTGGCGGGCCTTGGCCAGCATGCGCTTCTCGCCGGCGGACAGGCCGCGGTCCTGGTCACGTCGCCACAGGTCACGGACGACCTCGCTGACCTTGATCACATCGCCGGACGCGAGCTTCTCGAGGTTCGCCTTGTACCGACGCGACCAGTTGGTCGGCTCCTCGGTGAAAGGCGCGCGCAGCACGTCGAAGACGCGGTCGAGGCCTTCCTTGCCGATGACGTCACGGACGCCGACGAGGTCGACGTTGTCGGCAGGGACCTCGATGACGAGGTCTCCCTGGGTGACGTTGAGCTTCAGGTACTTCTTCGTCTCGCCCTTGATAACGCGTTCTTTGACCTCGATGATCGTGGCCGCGCCATGGTGCGGGTAAACGACGGTCTCGCCAACCTCAAAAAGCATGGAGTTATGTCCTTTCGGCAACATCCAGGATACCACAGGCAGTCATACGCTAAGGTTCCGCCCTCTCTGCCGACCCCTCCCTCACACCCGCGCCTTCGCGCGCGCGCAGAAGCGCCCCCGCGTGCGCGCCCGAGCCGATCCCCACGCGCCGACCCCGTAGGATGGGGACGTGCCGTCTGTCGTCCTGGGAGGATCCGTGAAATCGCGCCTGATCGCGTCCATCGCCGTAGGTGCCGCTGTCGTGCTCGGCACGACGGGTTGCAACATCCTCGCGCCGCAGGCGACGACGATCGACTACTCCGCCTCCGACGGCGTCAACGTCCCCGCCGCCTCCGGCCCTCTCGACGTGCGCAACGCGTTGATCGTCGCCGACCAAGATGGCGAGCTCGGTAACTTCGTCGCCGCGGTCGTCAACTCCTCGAACCAGCCGCTCACGCTGCGCGTCGAGGTCGGCGAGGGCTCGTCGGCGGTGCGCGCCTCGGTCAACGTCCCCGCGAGCAGCACCCTGAGCCTCGGAGACCTCGCCAACGGCGTGGAGCCCCTGCGTCTCGAGGGCATCGACGCCGTGCCCGGCTCGACGGTCCCCGTGTACTTCCAGTCCGGCGACGGCGAGGGCGCGCTCATGCAGGTGCCCGTCCTCGACAGTGCCGTCCAGTACCTCAGCACCCTCGCGCCGACTCCGTTCCCGACGGTCACGGCCACCCCGATGCCGCTGCCGAGCTCGACGTCGACGCCCAGCGTCCCGACGCCGACTCCCACGCCGTAAGCGGTCGACCTCTCGACCGAAGAGGAAGGCGCCGACGGTTTCCCGTCGGCGCCTTCCTCGTTCCGCTCTCAGGATTCGAAGCGGTAGCCGAGCCCGCGAACGGTGACGAGCATCGTCGGCTCGCTCGGACTGCGCTCGATGCGCGAGCGGATGCGCTTGATGTGCACGTCGAGGGTCTTGGTGTCGCCGAAGTAGTCGGTCCCCCACACCCGATCGATGAGCTGGCCGCGGGTGAGCACTCTGCCGGCATTGCGCATGAGGACCTCGAGCAGCTCGAACTCCTTCAACGGCATGTTGATCTCGCTGCCGTCCACCGCCACCGTGTGCCGATCGATGTCGAGCGTGACACGCCCCCCGCTGAGCACGCGATCGTCGAGGTCGGCGTCATCCGGAGTACGGCGTCGCAGAACAGCTCGCATGCGGGCGAGCAGCTCGCGCGTCGAGTACGGCTTCGTGACGTAATCGTCGGCACCGAGCTCGAGGCCCACGACGATGTCGACCTCGGAGTCCTTGGCCGTCAGCATGATGATCGGCACATGCGACGACAGGCGGAGCTGTCGACAGACCTCGGTGCCGGGCATGCCCGGGAGCATGAGATCGAGGAGAACGATGTCAGCGCCGCGGTCGTGGAAGGCCGACAGCGCGAGCGCGCCGTCCTCGGCGATCTCGACCTCATAGCCCTCGCGCCGCAACAAGTAGGCGAGCGGGTCGGCGAGGTCCGGCTCGTCCTCGACGATCAGAACACGGGTCATACAGGGTCTCCGTTCAGGGAAGCCGGTCGCGGGACGGAAGCGGCCTTACGGCCCTTGCGTCCCGACTTCGGACGGGCGGGTTCGAGGTCGGGCGCCTCGGACATGGGCAGTCGAATGGTGAAGGTCGAACCACGGTCGGGGCGCGACCACAAGCGCACCTCGCCGCCGTGACGTTGCACGGCGTGCTTGACGATCGACAGGCCGAGGCCGGTCCCCCCGGTGCGGCGCGACCGCGCCTGATCGGCGCGGTAGAAGCGCTCGAACACCCGGTGCTGATCGGCCTCGGGGATACCGATTCCGCGGTCGGTGACGGCGATCTCGACGACCGTGCCGTCGAGCTTCACGCCCACACCGACCTTCGAGCCGCTCGGCGAGTACGCGATCGCGTTGGCGACGAGGTTGCCGAGGGCCTCGGTGAGGATCTGCGGCTCCCCGCGCACCCACAGTCCTTTGGTGCCGCCACGCACGACCGTCACCTGCGCCGAGTCCGCCGCCACGGCGTAGGCCTCGACCGCGGAGGTGACGACTTCGTCGATCGACACGTCGCGCACGTCGCGCAGCTCGTCGGAGGCCTGCAGACGGGACAGGCTCAGGATGCGATTGACCAGACCGCCGAGCCTCGTGACCTCCGCCTGCAGCCGCGACGAGAAGTATCGGACCTGCTCGGGGTCCTCGGCGGCGGACTCGATCGCCTCGGCCAGCAGGCTCACCGCCCCCACCGGCGTCTTGAGTTCGTGGCTGGTGTTCGCCACGAAGTCGCGTCGCATCTCTTCGACGCGCTCGCGCTCCGTGATGTCGCGCAGGACGAGGAGGGTGAGCCGGGCCGAGATGGGCGTGGCCCGCACGGCGACCAACCGAGGCTCCGCGGGGGCGGCACCTCGACGCAGACGCAGGTTCTCGCTCACCGACGCGCCGGAATCGCGCGCCGCCCGGGCGACCCGGCGGAGCTCGTCGCTCGCGATCACCTCTCCGGCGATCAGGCCGAACACCCCCGCGGACGATGACAGCGCCAGCACCGTCGACGACATGTCGCACACGAAAGCGGGGTCGTCCATCGCTCCGAGCATGGCCTCGACCCCTTCGGGAAGGTCCACGGTCGCGTGTGCGAGCGATCGATCCCGCGCGCGCAGGGCGCCGACCACGAGGCCGACGATGCCGCCCCCGAGCAGGAGCCCGACGAGGAGCGCGAGCAGCGAGAGCTGCGGTGGTTCCATGTCACCAGCGTAAAGGCGAGGTCACGGCGTCACCGGCCGTTCAGGCACGGGATGCCGAAGCCGGACGTTACTATTCACTGTCACGGCACCGTTCGTTCATCTTCGCTGGAAACAATCCCGGGAGGTAGCGGGACGTCCCTGTGCCGTGCCGCCGACGGAAGGTACCGCGATGCGCGAAGTATTCCACCAGTCCCTCGAGGACGTTCAGGGCCGCCTGGTCGAGATCGCCGACCTCGTGACGGTCGCGATCGACCGCGCCACGCGCGCGTTCGGCACGAGCGACGTCGCACTGGCCGAGGAGGTCATCGAGGCCGACGCGGTCATCGATGAGAAGGCCCTCGAGCTCGACGAGCTGGCCATCGAGATCCTCGCTCGCCAGCAGCCGGTCGCGCGCGACCTCCGCATCGTCGTCACGGCGCTCCGGGTGAGCGCTTCGCTCGAGCGCATGGGCGACATGGCCGAGCACATCGCCCAGCTCGCACGCTCACGGTTCCCCGAGCGCGCGATCCCCAAGGGACTCAAGACGACGTTCACCCGCATGGGCGAGCTCGACGTCGAGGTCTCGCGAAAGCTCGCCGAGCTCCTGCGCACGCAGGACCTGCGGATCGCCGAGTCCATCCGCGACGCCGACGACGACATCGACGAACTTCACGTCAGCGTGTTCGAGAAGGTGCTCGGCGACTCGTGGAAGGGTGAGGCCACCGCAACCGTCGACGCGACCCTCGCGAGCCGTTACCACGAGCGCTTCGCCGACCACGCGGTGTCGGTGGCCAAGAAGGTCGTGTACCTCGCGACGGGCGATTGGGCCGGTGCCGACGAGGAGGCCGAGACCAGCCCCGTCATCTGACCGCAGAACGAGGAAGGGGGTGGATGCCGAACGGCATCCACCCCCTTCCTCGTTGCGGTGTCAGTGCTTGTTGCCCTGTGCAGCCACGGCCGCAGCCCCCGCGGCGGCGGCCTCGGGGTCGAGGTACTCGCCCGGGCCGAGGGGCTTGAGATCGTCGTCGAGACGATAGACGAGGGGGATGCCGGTGGGGATGTTCAGCTCCGCGATGTCGGCGTCGCTGATGCCTTCGAGGTGCTTCACGAGACCGCGCAGCGAGTTGCCGTGGGCCGTGACGAGCACCGTCTTTCCCGCCTGAAGGTCGGGAACGATGTCGCTGTGCCAGTACGGAAGCATGCGGTCGATGACGATCGCGAGCGACTCGGTGTCGGGAACCTCGCCGTCGATGCCGACGTAGCGCGGGTCACCGACCTGGCTGTACGGGTCGTCCGCGGGCAGCGGCGGCGGCGGCACGTCGAACGAACGACGCCAGAGCATGAACTGCTCGTTGCCGAACTCCTCGAGGGTCTGCGCCTTGTCCTTGCCCTGCAGGGCACCGTAGTGGCGCTCGTTGAGGCGCCACGAGCGCTTCACCGGGATCCACAGGCGGTCGGCCGCGTCGAGCGCGATGTTGGCCGTCTGGATCGCGCGACTGAGCACCGAGGTGTGCAGCACGTCGGGGAGCACGCCGGATTCCGCGAGCAGCTCACCGCCGCGCTTCGCCTCGGCCTTGCCCTGGTCGGTGAGTCGCACGTCGACCCAGCCGGTGAACTGGTTGGTCTTGTTCCACTCGCTCTGCCCGTGGCGGAGGAGGATCAGCGTGTGAGGCATGGGTCCATGCTATCGAGGACCAGGGCCGAAGCCTCGGCCAGGGCTGGCATCATGGCGGACGTGACTTCCTCGCCCGTCGGCCGCCCGACCCGCGGCACGACCGGCACCAATCGCCTGCGCCGGATCGATCGCTGGATCTCTCGGCATCCGGTGCTCCGCCGTACCGAGGATCCGCTCGTGGTCGACCTCGGCTTCGGGGCGAGCGCGGTGACGCCCCTCGAGCTCCTCGCGCGTCTGCGCAGCCAGAGGCCCGACGCCGAGGTGCTCGGTCTCGAGATCGATCCCGAGCGGGTCACCCGCGCGCGGGAGCAATCCGCCGGGATCGCAGGGGTGTCGTTCGCCCGTGGCGGCTTCGAGGTCCCGGTCCCGGGGACGCGTCGACCGGCAGTGATCCGGGCGCTCAACGTGCTCCGCCAATACGACGAGTCCGATGTCGCCGAAGCCTGGGCGCTCATGTGCGCGCGCCTGCAGCCCGACGGCATCCTCGTCGAGGGGACGTGCGACGAGATCGGGCGGGTCGCGACCTGGATCGAGGTGGGGGCGGATGCCGTACCCCGCAGCCTCACGATCTCGCTGCGTCTCGCGGAGCTCGACTCCCCCGCGATCGCCGCCGAGCGTCTGCCGAAGGCGCTGATCCACCGCAACGTCGCCGGAGAGCGGGTGCACGAGTTCGTGGCATCCCTCGATCGGGAATGGACGCGCGCGTCCGCGGTCGCGCCCTTCGGACCCGTGCACCGCTGGCGCACCGCGATGCACACCCTCGCCGACGCCGGCTGGCCGCTGGTGCGGCGGGACCGTTGGAGACTGGGCGAGGTCGGGGTGGCCTGGGACGCGGTCGCGCCGCGCTGAGGTGGGCCCCCTCCGGGAGCTGCGCGCACGCGTCTCTGCCCGGGCGACGCGGTCCGGCTCAGATCCGCGGGAGAAGAGCGCGGGCCTCGGCGGACGGCATCCCGGCAGCGACCAGCAGGTCGACGGCCAGCGGCCGCATCGCGGTGACGAGGCCCTGCTCGCCGACCCCGCCGCCCGGAAGAAGCGCAGCCGGGTCGAGGCGCCGGACGACGGCGACGAGGCCGGCGCGCGCCGCCGGTTCGAGGGAGATGTCATCGAGGCTGTCGCGCACGAGAGACGCGCCCCGCGCCAGCTCCGCGAGGAGGTCGGCGGGGACCGGGCGCGCCTGGCCGTCTGCGCACAGGTAGGCGGCGCGACGCGCGACCACGCGCAGGTTGCGGGTCGCCAGGTCGAGAGCCTCGCGCACACGGGCATGCCTTTGCAGCTCGGTGCGCTGGCGGCGGAGGAACGGCGAGATGCGAGCGACCTCGCGCCCGGATTCGAGGGATCCGCTCCACGCGTCGACGTAGGTCTGCAGCGACCGCGCGCGCTCGAGGCCGCGCTCGGCGCGCGCCCTGTCGCCCTTGCGAAGCGCCCGCACGATCGTCGTCATGGCCACCTCGAGCGCGTCGAAGAGTTCGTCGGCGTCGCGCAGCTCGGTGCGGCGCAGGGTGCGCGGGATGAGGGCGGTCACGATGAGAGCCGCCACTCCCCCGACCGCGCCGTCCACCAACCGCAGGAAGGGCACCCCCGAGACGAGCACGAGGGCGATGAGCGACTGCACGACCGCAGCGAGCGCGAAGCCGGGCTGCGGCGAGAGGAAGCGCGCGGCGAGCAGGGTGATCGTCATCGCGAGCGCGATCTGCCACCAGCCCGCACCCGCGATCAGCAGCACGACCTCGGCGATGAGGATGCCGACGAGCATTCCCGTGACGGTTTCGGCGACGCGCCACGGTCGCGCGTCGCGGACGAGCCCGAGACTCGAGACGGTGACGGTGGCCGCGAGCAGCGGGACGCTGTGCCCGAGCACGAAGTGCGCGAAACAGTACGCCGCGGTGGCCGCGACGACGATCTGGGCGATCGCCGGCAGAGACTCCCGCACCCGGGTTCCGCGCCGAGCGAGCGAGACGCGCCACCCCGGCCGAGACACCACCACCCCGACGGTGGTGGTCGAGGAGTCGTCCGCGGTCATTCCGCGGCGCGACGGCGTCCGAGGCGCGGGAGCCGCGGAATGGAGGCCGTGGCGCCCGCATCGGCGGGGACGACGGTCTCTTGCGCGGCGGCCAGCGGACCGTCGGCGGTGTCGACGACGAGCGGGACACCCTCGGGGGCGTTGCGCTTGATGAGAGCCAGAGCGATCGGGCCCTCTTCGTGGTGCACGGCGACCGAGGTGATGGCTCCGATCACCGCGTCTCCGGCGCGCACCTCGTCGCCGCGCTGCGGGAGGACGTTGTCACTGCCGTCGAGCTGCAGCGCGACGACGCGCCGCGGCGGGTGGCCGAGGTTATGGACCTTCGCCACCGTCTCCTGACCGCGGTAGCACCCCTTCGACAGGTGGACCGCCGTGCGGAGCCAGTCCACCTCGTGCGGGAGCAACCGCTCGTCGGCGTCGACGCCGACACGCGGACGCCATGCGGCCACGCGCAGCGCCTCCACGGCGTCGAGACCCGCGAGCGCGACCTCACCGCGCGCGGCGGCATCGATCACGCGGCCGAACTCGTCGGCATCCACGATCGCCTCGGCCCAGTCGCGGTCGGCACCGGGGTGCGGTTCGACGCGTGCGTACGCCCAGCCTCCGGGCGAGACATCCGGCCACGGGTCGACCCATACGGGCGCGACGGCCGACAGCGCCGAGACCGCGTCGTGTGTGCCTCCGACGACGAACAGCTCGTCGGAGCGGTCCTTCACCTCGACCCGCAGGCGGAACCGCATCCGCGTCAGCCATCCGGCGAGCGCCTCGACGTCGGTCGCATCGACGATGAGCCACGCGGTCTCTCCGTCGTCGACGACGGACGCGGCGTGTTCGACGCGGCCTTGTGGATCGAGGATGAGCATCTCCGTCGAGACGCCCGGTGCGAGGTGTGTCAACGCTTGCGACGACAGCGAATCGAGCCAGCTGCGCCGGTCCTCGCCACCGACCGAGATGACGCGGCGATCACCGAGGGGGGCGAGAGCGGCACCGGATGCCAGACGTCGTTGCTCCGCGACCGGGGAACCGACATGGCGAAGACCCCGGTCGTCGACGACGGCACCGGGTACGTCTGTGAGCGTGGCCACCGTCATTCCGCCCGCGCGAGACGTGCCGACGCGTGCGAGCCCAGCTCGCGACCGAGCGCCGCGATGTCCCAGGCCCAGAGGAGGTGGTTGTCGACGAGACCGTACAGGCGCGTCGCGGCGGTGTACGGCTTGGCGCCGGCGGTGCGCACGACCGCATCGGTGACGAGGTCGATTCGCGGGCCCTTGACCTGGCCGACGTACAGCTCGAGGACGCCGTCGGAGTGCACGAGGCTCACCTCGAGGTCGAAGCCGCCGTCGGCGTTGCGCAGGGTTTCGACGTCATCCGCCGAGCGGATGACCGCGGGGTCGGTCGGGGGCAGCAGAGCCGGACCGGCGTCCGCGCCGGTCGACGGCCGCGCGAGGCGCCAATACCCGATCTCGGAGACCAGCGGGCGCCGCTCTTCTCCGTCGAGAAGCCACGCATCCGCGGAGTAGTTGAGGAAGTCGCCGCCGTCGTGGCTGAAGCTCACGCGGTGTGCGAACTCGCCCGAGAAGGATCGACCGTCCGCTTCGTAGTCGATGACTCCGGTGCCTTCCCAGACGCCGAGGAGCCACGAGAGCGGGACGAGGTCGGCGGGAAGATCCGTCGGAATCTCGATCACGAGATGGCGATCAGCGCTGGCCGCGGTAGAGGTTCCAGACGACCGTTCCCGACACGAAGGCGATCGCCAGAGACGCCAGACCGAGAAGTCCCACGAAGAACAGTTCGAGCGCGAGGAGGTTCATGGCTCAACTCTAGCGGGGAACGATAGCCGCGAGCCCGAAGCCGGCCGTGATGAGTCCGAGAACGACGAGGGCGCCGAGCACGCTCGCGGCCATGCGCTGGATGAAGGCCTGGGACCGCCCGTACCAGAGCTGAATGGCGAAGGCCGCGACGACGCACGCCCCCAGCGCGACCGTGACCCATTGCGCACGCACGTTCGCCGGAACCAGGATGCCGATGGCGACACCGGCGATGGCGGCCAGGACCCACACGGCGATCACCCCGCCGTAGGTGCGGCGCGGTACGAGGTCGGGCGTCGACATGCCTCCATCATCACCCACGTGGAGGCGCGGTGCACGTGAGAAGGGCTCGTGCGGTGTCGTGTCGCGGCTCACCCTAAGATGGGCGGGTGTGCGGCAGCCCGCACTGGGAGGACCGTGTGGCTCAACTTCTCGTTCTCAGCTCCGCCCCCGGCGGCGGTGCCGTGCTGCCTGCGCTCGAACTTCTGAGCCACCGGGTACGGCAGATTCCGGCCGAACCTGCGCAATTGGTCAACGCACCCAGCGCCGACATCGTCTTCGTCGACGCCCGCTTCGACCTGGTCGGGGCGAAGTCGCTGTGCAAGATCCTCACGACCACGGGCATCGAGGCTCCCCTGATCCTCGTCATCACCGAGGGCGGGCTCACCGCCGTCTCGACCGACTGGGGCATCGACGACGTCGTGCTGGTCGGGGCCGGTCCCGCCGAGATCGACGCTCGCATCCGCCTGGCGATGGGCCGGCGCAGCGCCGACCAGGTCTCCACGCGTATCCAGACCTCCGGGATCACGATCGACGAGTCCTCGTACTCGGCGAAGGTCCACGGCAAGCCGCTCGACCTCACGTACAAAGAGTTCCAGCTCCTTCA
Organism: Microbacterium testaceum; assembly: GCF_001476655.1. GTDB lineage: Bacteria > Actinomycetota > Actinomycetes > Actinomycetales > Microbacteriaceae > Microbacterium > Microbacterium testaceum_C. The sequence goes on from NZ_LDRT01000051.1 coordinate 17,333, forward strand.
CTTCTTCGCGACGCACCCCTCTCGGGTGTTCACGCGCGAGCAGCTGCTCAGCGAGGTCTGGGGCTACGACTACTTCGGCGGGACGCGCACCGTCGACGTGCACGTGCGACGCCTGCGGGCGAAGCTCGGCGACCTCGAGCAGCTCATCGGCACGGTGCGCAACGTCGGCTACCGCTTCAACGTCTACGAAGACGAGCAGCCGCCCGTGGCGTCCGCTCCCGCCTGACGACCCCCGCCACCGCACGCGGGTACCGCGTGTTCACTCCCGTGTCACCGACCCCTGCAATGATGTGGGGATGATGGAACACGACGCGCTCGACGCGGGCCTCGGCGACGCGGACGACGACGACTTCGACGAGGCGATCGAGGTAGAGGACGACCAGCTGCCCGACCACCGCTACCTCGATCGCGAGATCAGCTGGCTCGCCTTCAACCAGCGAGTGCTCGAGCTCGCCGAAGACCCCACGGTTCCCGTGCTGGAGCGCGCGAACTTCCTCGCGATCTTCGCCAGCAACCTCGACGAGTTCTTCATGGTGCGCGTCGCCGGGTTGAAGCGTCGCATCATCACCGGGCTCGCCGTGCCGACGAACGTCGGCCGCGCCCCGCTGGATGTCCTCGCCGACATCTCGGCCGAAGCCCATCGTCTCCAGCTGCGGCATGCCGCGGCATGGACCGAGAAGGTGCGTCCTGCCCTCGCCGAGGCAGGGATCGAGGTCGTGTCGTGGGACTCGCTCGACGAACCCACGGCCGAGCGACTGACCGAGTACTTCCAGCGCAACGTCTTCCCGGTCCTCATGCCCCTCGCGGTCGACCCGGCCCACCCGTTCCCCTACATCTCGGGCTTGTCGCTGAACCTCGCGATCCGCATCCGCAATGCGCGGACCGGGCGCCAGGAGTTCGCGCGTCTGAAGGTCCCGCCGATGCTTCCCCGCTTCGTCGAGGTCCCGGGCGACGGCCCGGGTGTGCGCTATCTCCCCCTCGAAGAGCTCATCTCCAACCACCTGGGCGATCTGTTCCCGGGCATGGAGGTCCTCGACCATCACGCGTTCCGCCTGACGCGCAACGAAGACATGACGATCGAGGAAGACGAGACGGAGAACCTCATCCAGGCGCTCGAAGCCGAGCTTCTCCGCCGCCGCTTCGGTCCCCCGATCCGCCTCGAGATCACCGAGGACATGGACGACGTGACCCGCTCGCTCCTGTTGAGCGAGCTCGACATCACCGAGCAGGAGGTCTACCGACTCCCCGGCGCGCTCGACCTGCGCGGGCTGTTCGACCTCTCGCGCATCGACCGTCCCGACCTCCACTACCCGCCGCACGTGCCGAAGACGGCCCTCGCCTTCCAGCCGCCGGAGCAGAACGGCCGCGCCGACCTGTTCGGGGCGATCCGCAAGGCGGACGTGCTCGTGCACCACCCCTACGAGTCCTTCGCGACGAGCGTGCAGGCGTTCCTCGAGCAGGCGGCGCGTGACCCGCACGTGCTCGCCATCAAGCAGACCCTCTACCGCACCTCGGGCGACAGTCCCATCGTGCAGGCCCTCATCGACGCGGCCGAGGCCGGCAAGCAGGTGCTCGCTCTGGTCGAGGTCAAGGCCCGATTCGACGAGGCCAACAACATCGTGTGGGCCCGGAAGCTCGAGAAGGCCGGCGTCCACGTGGTCTACGGTCTCGTCGGGCTCAAGACGCACTGCAAGCTCGCGCTCGTCATCCGAGAGGAAGAGGGGCGGCTCCGCCACTACAGCCACGTCGGGACGGGCAACTACAACCCGAAGACCAGCCGCATCTATGAGGACTTCGGTCTCTTCACCATCGACGACCAGGTCGGTCGCGACCTCACGCGTCTCTTCAACGAGCTGAGCGGCTACGCGATCGAGAAGAAGTTCAAGCGCCTTCTCGTCGCCCCGCTGCACCTGCGCAAGGGACTGCTGCGGCACATCGACAAAGAGCGCCGCAACGCGCTCGAGGGCAAGCCCGCGCGCGTGCGCATCAAAGTCAACTCGATGGTCGACGAAGAGATCATCGACGCGCTCTACCGGGCCAGCCAGGCGGGCGTTCCCGTCGAGGTGTGGGTGCGCGGCATCTGCTCGATCAAGCCCGGCGTGCCGGGGATGAGCGAGAACATCACCGTGCGCTCGATCCTCGGCCGCTATCTCGAGCACTCGCGCATCTTCTCGTTCGCGAACGACGGCGACGAGCAGATCTACATCGGCAGTGCCGACATGATGCACCGCAACCTCGACCGCCGTGTCGAGGCGCTCGTGCGGGTCGTCGACCCGAGCCAGCTGCAGGAGCTGTCCACGCTGTTCGACCTCGCGATGGACGACGGCACGATGTCTTGGCACCTGGGGTCCGAGGGCGAGTGGGTCCGGCACAGCGTCGACGCCGAGGGGGCACCCCTCGTCGATCTGCAGGAGCACACGATGGCACGCGTGCAGCGCAAGCGGCGCGCTCGGGCGGCGCGGTGACGGAGACCGCCGTCTACGCGGCGGGCGGGGTGGTCTGGCGCGAGATCGAGGGCAAGCTCCGTGTCCTGCTGATCCACCGCACCAAGTACCGCGACATCACGCTGCCCAAGGGCAAGGTCGACCCGGGCGAGACGCTGGCCGAGACCGCGGTGCGTGAGATCCGCGAAGAGACCGGCATCCGGGTCGCCTTGGGCGTGCCCGTCGGTGTCTCTCGGTACCGGATGCCGAGCTCGCGCACGAAGATCGTGCACTATTGGGCGGCCGAGGCCTCCGACGCCGCCGTGCGCACGTCGAGCTTCGTGCCGAACAAAGAGGTCGCCGCGATCGAGTGGATGAGTCTGAAGAAGGCGCGGAAGCAGTTGAGCTACCCCGTCGACCTCGAGATCCTCGACGAGTTCATCCGGCTGGTCGACGAGAAGGCGCTGCCGACCTTCCCGATCATCGCCCTCCGCCACGGCAAGGCCCGCCCGCGGGAGGAGTGGGAGGGTCCGGATGCCGAGCGCCCCCTCGCCCCGCGTGGACGCCGTCAGGCGAACGCCATCGTCGGTCCGCTGCTCGCGTTCGGAGTCCGTCGCATCGTGTCGAGCCCGGCGGAACGCTGCGTCCGCACGGTGACGCCGTTGTCCCAGGCGTTGGCGCTGAAGATCCAGACGTCCCCGGACATCAGCCAGGACGCCTGGGAGGAGGGGCGAGCCGACGTCCGACGCGTCATGGGCGAACGCGTGCGCGCCCGCAAGCCCGTGGTGCTCTCGAGTCACGGCCCGGTGCTGCCCTCCATCCTCCATGAGCTCGCCCTGGCGACCGGGACGATGCGGGGGGCGTACCTCGGCAGCTCCTCGGCACTCGAGACCGGGGCGTTCTCGGTGGTCCACGTCCCCCTCCACCACCCGGGGGCGGGCATCGTCGCCATCGAGACGCACGAGCCGCCGGTGTGACCCTCCCCCCAGGGGTGCGGGTCGCGTGGGGCGAGGTCGCCGACGCGGCGTCGCGTCGCGCCGTGTCGAGGGCCCTGCTGTCGGCGCTCCTCCCCGAGGCGACGTTCGTCTCGCGCTGTCCGCGCTGCGGGGGTGATCACGGTCGCATCCGCGTGTCCGGGGCGGATGCCGTGGTCTCCGTCTCGTACGCGCAGGGCTGGGCGGTGGGAGCTGTCGCGGAGGGGTGGACGCGCGTGGGAATCGATGTCTCGCCCACCGACGCCGGAGGGCTCGACCTCGTTCTGCCGGGAGCCGATGCCCGAAGCTGGACGCGCGTCGAGGCCGTTCTGAAAGCCGACGGACGGGGCCTCGACGTGGATCCGGCCCGCGTCGAGGTGGCATCCGGTGCGGACGACGCCTGGACGGCGCGCATTGACGACGGGGCGTGGGTCACGGGCCATGACCTCGCGAGTCCTCCGGGACTGGTCGCGGCTCTGGCGGTCGCTGCCGAGTGATGCGCGGGCCGCGCGGGAGCGGCTCGGGCTCTCACCGCAATGCGGGCAGCTCGCGGCGATCGATCCAGGTCGAGAGCAAGGCAGCGGCATCCGCTCCCCCGGCCTGCTCCACCGCGGCGCGGAAGTCGTCGGTCGTGACGAGAGCATGGCGGTGGTCGGCGGTCCACGCGCGCAGCAGAGCGAAGAACGCCTCATCGCCCAGGGCACGGCGCACCGCGTGCAGGGCGAGAGCGCCGCGCTTGTAGACGCGATCGTCGAACATGTCGTCGGGCCCTGGATCCACGAGGAGGAGGTCGCGGGGCTTCGCGGCGAGGCGGGTGTAATTCTCCTCGACGCAGGCGTCGACGGACCGGCCGCCTGACTCGTCCGACCACAGCCACTCCGCGTAGCAGGCGAAGCCCTCGTTCAGCCAGATGTCGCTCCAGGCGGCGATGCCGACGCTGTTGCCGAACCATTGATGGGCGAGTTCGTGGGCGACGAGACGCTGCGCGGCGGGAACGAGGTGGTTCATCCCGAAGACCGCGAGACCCTGGGCTTCGAGCGGGATCTCGAGCTCATCGGCGGTCACCACGAGCGTGCAGGTCTCCTGTGGATACGGTCCGAACAGCCGATCGAACACCCGGAGCATCTCGGGGACGCGCGCGAAGGCGCGATCGGCGGCCGCCGTGAGCGCCGGCGGAGCGGTCACGCTGGCCGCGGGGACGACGTCGACGCCGCTCCCCGCCAGATGCTGGGTGCGGTAACGGCCCACGTGGACGGCTGCGAGGTACGTCGCGGTGGGGACATCCGACGTGAAAGTCGTGGTGGTGCGTCCGCCGCGCCGCGTCACAGCTCCCGGCACACCGGTGGCTGCGACCGTGTACCCGTCGTCGACGGTGACCTGCATGCGCATGCGCGCGCGATCGTCGGGCCGGTCGTTGCAGGGGAACCAGGTCGGCGCGCCGGTCGGCTGACCCGCGACGAGGGCGCCATCGGTGAGTTCCTCCCACCCGACGGTTCCCCAGCGCGAGCGCCGCGGAGCCGGTGAACCCGCATACGCGACCTCGACCGTGAACGGCGTCCCCGCGGCGAGCGCGACCGGTGACGTGACACGCAGCGCACGGGGACCGCTCGTGTACCGCGCCGTCGCCCCATCGACCTTCACGCGCGTCGCGCGGAGCCCGACGAGATCGAGGGTGAACGCGGTGATCGGCTGGCGCGCGACAGCGGTGATCGTCGCCACGCCCTCGAGCCGGTTGGTGCGCACACGGTAGCCGAGCGCGAGGTCGTACTCCTGTACGTCGTAGGACGGGTCGCCGCTCTGCGGCGCGTACGGATCGGCGCTCACGTCGTCGACTGGTACGCGCGCACCTTCACGGCACGCCATGGTCCGATGGGGTTCCCGCTCCAGCGCGAGCCGACCGGAACGGTCTCGCCGCGCATCACGAGAGACGCCGGTCCCACGGTGGCGTGGGCTCCGAGCGTGGATGCCGGGAGCACCACGCTGTGCGGACCGAGGGTCGCCCCGGGTTCCAGCTCGACGGTGTCCATACTCATGATTCGATCATGGAACAGATGGGTCTGAACCACGCATCCGCGGTTGACGGTTGACGCGTCACCCAGAGTCACCAGGTCGGGCTCGGGCAGCCAGTAGCTCTCGCACCAGACGCCCGCGCCGATTCTCGCGCCGAGGCTGCGAAGCCAGACGGCGAGTGCCGGGGTGCCCGAGGCCGCGCGGGCGAACCAGGGTGCCGCGACCATCTCAGTGAAGGTGTCCGACACCTCGGTCCGCCAGACGAAGCTCGACCACAGCGGCTGCTCGCCCGCACGGATGACCCCGACGATCGCCCACTTCGCGGCGGTGGACACCGCCGCCGCGACCGCGCCGGCGGCGAGCATGACGACACCCGAGAGCAGCAGGGTCCACACCGGTCCGGCCACGTCCCACAGGGCGGCGAGCGTGAACAGCACCCCGAGGCCGATCCCGCACGTGACCACCACGGGCACGAATCGACAGAGTTCCCACAGCGTGCGCGCAAGGCGCAGGGCCGGTGTCGGCTGATACGTGCGCGACTCGTCTCCCTCGGCGGAGAGGCGCCGCAGGCGTACCGCCGGAGATCCCAGCCACGACGATCCCGGCTTCGCCTTCAGCGGCGCGGCCGAGAGCACCGCGACGAGACCGTCGCGCGGCACGCGGTGCCCGGGGGCTGCCATGCCCGAGTTGCCGAGGAACGCGCGCTTGCCGATGCGGACCGGCCCGAGGCGGAGCCACCCGGCGCGCAGCTCGTACGACGCGACCATCGTGTCATCTGCCAGGAACGCCCCGTCTTCGATCCGCGTCATCGACGGGATCAGCAGAACGGTGGATGCCTCGACGTCCCGGCCGACGCGCGCGCCCAGCAACCGCAGCCACACCGGCGTGAAGAGCGACGAGTAGAGGGGGAAGAGGATCGTGCGGGCGGCATCCAGGAGTCTCTCGATGCTCCACGCCTGCCAGGCGACCCGGCTGCGCACGGGGAACGTGCCCTCGATGAGACCGAGCGACAGCAGCCGCACGAGAAGGACCACGGATGCCGCGAAAACGACGCCCGTGACCGCCACCGCCGGCACGAGCCAGGCGAACGCGCGCAGGGTGGCCTCGCCGAGCGAGTCGGCCCCCGCGATGCCCTGGGCGACGACGAGACCGCCGAGGGTGAACGCCGCGAGCGGCAGCAGAGCGAGCACGACGGCGGAGGTGGCGTAGGCCCACAGCCAGCGCGTCGGGGCCGGCGGACGCTCCCCCGGCCAGCCCTTCGCGGTTCCGCCGACGCGGACGGCCGGAGAGCCGGCCCACGACTGGTCCGCCTTGACCCGGCCGAAGACCGCCGAACCCGGGGCGATCTCGGCTCGCCGGCCGATACGCGTACCCGGGGCGAGCGTCGAGCGCGCTCCCACCGTGGCCTCCGCACCGATGCGCACCTCGCCGATGCGCACGAGGTCGCCGTCGATCCAGTAGCCGGTAAGGTCCACCTCGGGTTCGATCGAGGCTCCGTCGCCGACGACGAGCATCCCGGTGACCGGGGGCAGAGCGTGCAGGTCGACGTTGCGGCCGATGCGTGCACCCAGCGCCCGCGCGTAGTACGACACCCACGGGGCTCCGGCGAGGCCCACGGCATCCACCTGATCCGCGATCTGCTCCGCCAGCCACAGGCGGATGTGCACCCAGCCTCCGCGCGGATAGTCGCCCGGACGCACGCCCGACAGCAGAAGACGAGCGGATGCCACGGCGATCGCCATGCGCCCGAACGGGGTCGCGAAGACGAGCAGTCCGACCAGCAGCACGGGCCACGGCACCGCGGGGAGCACCTCGAATCCGGGTAGGAGCTGCAGGATCGCCGACGCGGTCAGCAGGTACAGCAGCCACCGCACGCCCGCGAGGATGAACAGCGGCGCGCCCAGCAGCGTCTGCGCCCACTGCGTGGTGCGGGGCGTCGGTGTCGCGCGGTGGAACTGCGCGGGAGTGTCGTCGGTGAGCTGCGGGCCGAGGGCCTTCGCCATCGCGCCGAGGCGTGGAACGTCGTAGATGTCGGCGACCGAGAATTCGGGTACCCGCGCACGGATCCGCGAGACCAGCTGCGCGGCGGCGAGGGACCCTCCGCCGAGGTCGAAGAAGTCGGCTTTGCGTTCGGTCACCGGTAGTCCGAGGACGGCCTGCCACTGCTCGGCCAGCCAGAGCTCATCGGTCGAGAAGTCGGTGGCGGCGGGGGCGTCGGCTCCGGGAAGGGGCCACGGCAGCGCGGCACGGTCGACCTTGCCCGAGGTGCGGACGGGGAGCTCGTCCACGACGCCGAGGAGGGGGATGGTCGCCGCGGGGAGTCGCTCGGAGAGCGCTGCCCGAGCCGCTCCACGGTCGAGATCGACCCCGGCGTCCATGACCAGATAGCCCACGAGCACGGGGACGCCGGCCGCGGTGGTCCGCACCGCGACGGTGGCCGCGCTGACCCCGGCGAGGTCCTGCAGAGCGGATTCCACCTCGCCGAGTTCGATGCGACGACCGCCGACCTTGACCTGATCGTCCGCGCGACCCTGGAAGACCAGCCCCTCCGGGTCGAACCGCACCAGGTCGCCGGAGCGGTAGGCCCGTTCCCACCCGAGGGTCGGCATGGGCGCGTACTTCTCGGCATCCTTCGCGGGATCCAGGTACCGCGCGAGGCCCACGCCGCCGATGATGAGCTCACCGACCTGCCCCTCCGCCACGGGGAGACCCTCGGCGTCCACCACGGCCAGTGCCCAGCCGTCCAGCGGCAGACCGATCCGCACGGGCAGGGTCCCGTCGAGCGGGGCGGCGCACGCGACGACCGTGGCTTCGGTGGGGCCGTAGGTGTTCCACACCTCGCGGCCCTCGGCGACCAGCCGGGCCGCGAGTTCGGGGGGACACGCCTCTCCCCCGAAGATGAGGAGGCGGACGTTCTCGATCGAGTCCGCGGGCCACATCGCCGCGAGCGTGGGCACGGTCGAGACGACCGTGATGCCCTGGCGAAGCAGCCACGGAGCCAGATCCTCCCCCGAGCGGACGAGGGAGCGGGGCGCGGGGACGAGGCACGCCCCATGTCCCCAGGCGAGCCACATCTCTTCGCACGAGGCGTCGAACGCCACCGACAGACCGGCCAGGACGCGGTCGCCGGGTCCGAGCGGGTCCTGCTGCAGGAAGATGCGCGCCTCGGCCTCGACGAAGGCCGCTGCGGACCGGTGCGAGACGGCCACTCCCTTGGGCACCCCCGTCGAGCCGGAGGTGAAGATGATCCACGCGTCATCGTCCACCGTGGGTGGGGCGACCACCGGCAGCGCGTGGGTGCTCGGGTGCGGGGCGTCTCCGTCGTAGAGGCGCACGAGATCGTCCTGGCCGACCACGAACTCGCCGTCCCCCGCGATGATCCCCTTCACCGCGGCTTCGCCGAACACCAGGCGGGCACGCTCGTCGGGGTCATCGGCATCCACGGGCACGTAAGCGGCCCCCGCGGCCATCACCGCGAGGATCGACACGTACAGCTCCTTCGACCCCGAGGGCATGCGAACGCCGACGCGGTCACCCCGCCGCACGCCCGCCGCGTGCAACGCGCCGGCCGTCCTCCAGACGCGCGCGAGGAGTTCGCGGTAGCTGAGGGCACCCGAACCGTCGTCGATCGCGGAGGCCTCCGGATGCCGCGCAGCGACCTCGGCGAGGAGGTCGATGAGCGTGCGGGCAGGCGGAGCGGCGCTGACACGATCGAGCGGCGCTTGCGCGGCGGGAGCGGGGGTCGTCACGGAGGTGAAGCGTATACCGCCCGAGAAAACGTCCCGGTCAGGCCAGAGCGGTTCACCGTCCGTTCACCCGTGCAACGCACTCTCGTAAGAGTCGGTGTTTACCGTGCGGGAGAACCCTGCACCGGGTTCGTGTCCCCGACATACGAAGGATTCACACAGTGAAGCTCTCCCGATTCGTTCAGCTGGGCGCCGTGGCGGCCGTTGCCTCCGTGGCCCTCGCCGGTTGCTCCTCCCCCTCCGGCTCCGGCGACGCCGCTGCTTCGTCGCCGTCGGCCTCGTCGTCGTCCGTGGCCTTCACGGTCGACCCCAGCCTGAGCGGCACGATCACCGCCGGCGGATCGAGCGCCCAGTCCAACGCGCAGGCCGCGTGGACCGCCGCGTACAACGCGCAGGCCAAGGGTGTCACCATCAACTACGACAAGTCGCAGGGCTCCGGCGGTGGCGTCACGAACTTCCTGAGCGGCGCGTACGACTTCGCCGGCTCCGACTCGCCCCTCAACGCCGACCAGACCGCGCAGTCCAAGGCGCTGTGCACCGCGGGCGGCGTCAACATCCCCGTCTACCTCGACGGTGTCGCGATCATCTTCAACCTTCCCGGCGTCACCAACCTGAAGCTCTCGGGCGAGACGATCGCCAAGATCTTCGCGCTGCAGATCACCGACTGGTCCGACCCGGCCATCACCAAGGACAACGGCACGGCGCTCCCCGCCGGCGCGATCACGACCGTCGCTCGCTCGGACGGCTCGGGCACCACGCAGAACTTCACCAACTACCTCGCCGCGACGCAGTCGTCGGTCTGGACCTCGCCCGCGGGCAAGGACTGGCCCATCGAGGGCAACGTGTCGAAGCAGAAGGGCGGCTCCGGCGTCGTCGAGGCGGTCAAGGCCGGCTCGGGCACGATCGGTTACGCCGACCACTCCGCGATCGGTGACCTGAACGCTGCCGCGATCATCCAGGACGGCACCGCGATCCCCTACAGCGCCGAGGCCGTCACCGCGACGTTCGCCGCTGCCGCGGTCGACGCCAGCAACGGCGTCACGGGCGACCTGTCGAAGAAGTTCGACTACTCGAAGCTGACCGCCGAGACCTACCCGATCCCGCTGGTGTCGTACGCGATCGCGTGCTCCACCTTCAAGGACACCAAGCAGGCCGCTCTCGTGAAGTCGTACCTCGGCTTCGTCACCAGCACCACGGGCCAGCAGGTCGCCGCGAAGAACGCCGGCTCCGCTCCGCTGCCCGACTCGGTTCTCGCGGCTGCCGCGAAGACCCTCGAGGCGATCAAGTAACACCTCTCGGACTCGGCCCGGTCCGCACCCCTCGTGCGGACCGGGCCGGGCTGATCGGAGGGGTCGATTCAGCATCGACCGTTCCGCTGAGCCGAACATCCTCAGAGAGAACCCGACCGAGGAGAATCCCTTGATCCGCGCCGAGCACGAGGTCCCCCGTGACTGACACTGTGAGTGACGCCACGACCGAAGCCGCGACACCGAACACCCCGAAAGCCAGCATCGTCGGTAAGCGTCGCGTCGGCGACACCGTCTTCCTCGGCCTGTCGACCACGGCCGCCGTGTCGATCATGGTCATCCTCGCCGGTGTGGCGATCTTCCTCATCATCCGGGGTCTCCCCGCCATCACGGCCAACTGGAGCGAAGGCGACCTCGCCGGCTACCAGAACCGCAACTGGTCGAGCTTCTGGGAGTACGTCGGCCCCCTGCTCTTCGGCAGCATCTGGGCGGCGCTGATCGCCATGGTGATCGGAACCCCCGTCGCCATCGGCATCGCGCTGTTCATCTCGCACTACGCGCCGCGCAAGGTCGCGGGTGCCCTCGGGTACGTCGTCGACCTCCTCGCCGCGGTGCCGTCGATCGTCTTCGGCCTGTGGGGCATCATCGTGATGCGTCCGCTGCTGCTGCCGGTCAGTCAGTTCCTCAACGAGTACCTGGGCTGGATCCCGCTCTTCCAGGGCCCGGTGTCCTCCACCGGTTCGACGATGTTCACCGGTGGCGTCGTGCTCGCGGTCATGATCCTGCCGATCGTCACCTCGATCACCCGCGAGATCTTCCTGCAGACTCCGCGCCTGCACGAAGAAGCCGCCCTCGCCCTCGGTGCGACGCGCTGGGAGATGATCCGCCTCGCCGTCTTCCCCTACGCCCGCAGCGGCATGGTGTCGGCGACGCTGCTCGGCCTCGGTCGCGCCCTCGGCGAGACGATGGCCATCGCGCTGATCATCTCCCCGAGCCTCATCTACTCGGTGCTGCTTCTCACCGACGGTTACAACTCCCAGACCATCGCCGCCAACATCGCCCTGAACTTCCCGATCGCGACCGACCTGCAGCGCTCGGCGCTCATCGGAACCGGTCTGATGCTGTTCGTGGTGTCGCTCGCGGTCAACATGCTCGCGCGCTACATCATCTCGGCGACGGGACCGGGCGCGAAGGGCCGCAAGAGAGGAAAGCGCTCGTGACCGCCACCGCCGTCCCGGCCTCGAAGCCCCTGGCCCTCACGAGCGGTCAGCTGCCCCGCTACATCGAGCCCGCCCTCCTCCTCGGCATCGCCGTCGTCGTTGTCGGTGTGCAGGTCCTCGTCGGCGGCTTCAACCTCGCCGTCTGGCTCATCCTCACCGCCGTGATCTACCTCATCGCGATCGGTGTCGGCTCCTCGATCGTCGAGAACCGTCGCAAGGCCGTCGACCGCGTCGTCCGGGGCCTGGTGACGGCGGCCTTCCTGCTGGCTCTCGCTCCGCTCATCTCGACGCTGTGGACCGTGGTGTCCAAGGGCCTGGCCGTGGTGAACCTGCAGTTCATCACCCAGGTGGGGGGCACGACCTTCGACCCGGACACCCTCGCGGTCGTGGCGACGGCCGGGGCGTGGCAGGCGATCACCGGAACCCTGATCATCACCGGCATCGCCGCGCTCATCTCGGTCCCCGTCGGCGTCCTCGCGGCCGTCTACCTCGTCGAGTACGCGCTGCCGACCAATCCGCTCCGTCGCACGATCACCTTCCTCGTCGACGTGATGACCGGCATCCCCTCGATCGTCGCGGGTCTGTTCGCCTTCTCGCTGTTCAGCCTCGTCGTGGGGCCGAAGGCGTTCAGCGGGTTCTCGGCATCCATCGCCCTGTGCGTGCTGATGATCCCGATCGTGATCCGCTCCACCGAAGAGATGCTGCGCCTGGTGCCGGCCGACCTGCGTGAGGCCTCCCTCGCACTCGGCGTGCCGCGCTCGGCCACGATCATCAAGGTCGTGCTGCGCACCGCGGCCTCCGGCATCATCACCGGTGTCGTGCTCGCCGTGGCCCGCGTCGTGGGTGAGACCGCGCCGATCTTCATCGCCGCGAGCTTCACCGACAACTTCAACGCGAACCCGTTCGAGGGCCCGATGCAGACCCTTCCGGTCATGGCGTACACCGCGTACAGCTTCCCCGGCCAGGACATCGACGCCTCCCAGGCCAACGCCTGGGGCGCGGCTTTCCTCCTCGTCGTCCTCGTCGTCATCTTCAACCTGATCGCCCGGATCGTCGCGGCACTGTTCGCGCCGAAGACCCGCTGAGCGCGGAAAGGCACACCCCCATGTCCAAGAGCATCGAGGTCCAGGACCTCAACGTCTACTACAGCGACTTCCTCGCGGTCGAGGGCGTCTCGATCGACATCGAGCCGCGTTCGGTCACCGCCTTCATCGGTCCCTCGGGATGCGGGAAGTCCACGTTCCTGCGCACGCTGAACCGCATGCACGAGGTCATCCCCGGCGGTCACGTCAAGGGCCGCGTGCTCATCGACGGCGATGACCTGTACGGTCCCGGGGTCGACCCCGTGCTCGTGCGCCGCCACGTCGGCATGGTCTTCCAGCGCCCGAACCCCTTCCCCACCATGTCGATCCGCGAGAACGTGCTGGCCGGGGCGAAGCTCAACGACAAGCGCATGTCGAAGAGCGACGCGGACGCCCTCGTCGAGAAGTCGCTGCAGGGAGCGAACCTCTGGAACGAGGTCAAGGATCGCCTCGACAAGCCCGGCGGCGGCCTGTCGGGCGGTCAGCAGCAGCGTCTGTGCATCGCGCGGGCCATCGCGGTCTCGCCCGACGTGCTGCTGATGGACGAACCCTGCTCCGCCCTCGACCCGATCTCGACCTTCGCGATCGAGGAGCTGATCGGTGAACTGAAGAGCGAGTACACCATCGTCATCGTCACGCACAACATGCAGCAGGCCTCGCGCGTGAGCGACAAGACGGCGTTCTTCAACATCGCCGGCACCGGCAAGCCCGGCAAGCTCATCGAGTACAACGACACGGCGGCGATCTTCACGGCACCCACCGTCCAGGCGACCGAAGACTACGTCTCGGGCCGCTTCGGGTAAGCACCTCTCGCGCGAAAGCCCCGCTTCGGCGGGGCTTTCGTCGTTTCCGGATCAGTCGCGGGGCGAGAGCAGGTACGCGTTCAGCTCGTCGGTGAACACGCGGTCAACGGGCTTCTCCACGCCGTCGACGGCGGAGATCGGCGCGGCCAGGCGCACGCTGGAGAGCAACCACGCGGCATCCGCGTTTCGCAGATCGCTCAGCAGAACCTCTTCGTAGGCGGTCTCGAACCCGCGCCCGCCGAGGTGGGTGAACAGACTGCGCTGGGTCGTGCCGTGCAGGATTCCGGCGTGGGGCTCGGGGGTGACGAACTTGTCGCCGGAACGCAGGATCACGGATGCCGTGGGCGCCTCGAGCACGTACCCGTCACTCGTGACGAACACGGCGTCGTCGGCGCCCCGGCGCTTCGCCTCGCGCACGGCGGCCATGTTGACCGCGTAGGACAGAGTCTTCGCCCCCAGCAGCAGCCACGGGGCGCGGCCGGGCACGTCGAGTTGGTAGCCCCGGTCGAGCGTCACGACGCGGACCCCCTCGGTGCGGGCGCGGGCGTTGTCGGGGGCGGCGGCAAGGGTGATCCACGCGGTCGGCGAAGATCCGTGCTCCACCCCTCGGCTGAGGATGAGCTTGATCACGCTCTCCCCCGCCCCGGCCTCTGCGGCGACGCGGGCGATCGCCTCCCGCCACTGCTGCGCGTGCGGGACGGGCAGGTCGGCGAGCTGCGCCGAGCGCGCCAACCGGTCCAGGTGCGGACCCACTTCTTGCGCGTGCCCGTCGACCACGCCGATCGACTCGAACACGCCATCGCCGCGCTGCGCGCTGAGCTCGCCCAGGGGCAGCACGGGACCGTCGGGATCCACCACCGTGAAGGTGTCGGAGAAGCTCTGACCTCGATTCTCGGATGCCAGGGGGTCGAGCACGAGAGCGAAGAGCAGAGCCATGCAGCGAGCCTACGCCCGCGGTCCGACACGCCCGGGCCTTGTCAACGGGGCAGTCGGAGGGAATGTGCGGGGCCGACGCTTGTTACACTTTTATCGCCGGGCCGCAGTAACCCCGGGCTCCATCTTCTGCCGCTATGAGCGGCCATGCGCCGAGAGGCGTTCTGCGGTCCGGCACTTATCTTTTCGGCGGTGTGTGGTCACGCCGGGGCTTCGACAGACTCAGCCATCCGCTCCGCCCCGTCGGATCGCGCCGGGGCTTCGACACTCTCAGCCACCGGTCCGCTCGAGGTCCCTGAGCTTGTCGAAGGGACCGGGACCGGATCGGCGCTCAGCTCAGGCCGTCGCGACGCCAGAGGGCCGCCGCTGCGGACAGGTCCTCGGCGTACGTCGACAAGCGCAGCGCCCGCGTCGTCAACGCCGACGCCCGCTCCGATTCGGTGTTCTCGTAGTCGTCCGCCAGGTGCGTCGAGCCCGAGGCCTGCACGCGGCAGAACGCGGCTGCGCGGTCGAGCGCCACCGCGAAGTCGCCCTCGAAGAGGCCGCGCAGGATCGTGTCGATCAGCTGCACGAGCTCCTCGGGACCCGCGGGAGCCGGGGCTCCCACCACCACGGGGTCCACGGTCGCCATCTCGACGCGCCCCCGCTCGTAGAGGAGCGCGGCGGTCGCGGCGTCATCGTGGATCATGAGCTGCAGCAGGTACAGCCGCCAGAGCGCACCCGGGAGAGACCGCGCGGGCGAGCGCGACCAGAGTTCCGCGATGTCGTCGATGCCGTGGTCGTCGGTGAACGCGACGAGACGCTCGACGACATCGACGCTCGGATCGGCGCGGACCCGCGCCAGAAGGGCGTGCGCGGTGCTGTGCGCGACGCGGGACACCTCCGCAGGGTCATCGGCGGCGAAGAGGCGGTCGAACAGTTCGGCGGGACGTCGGATCGGCTTGTGGAACTCGCGCGGCGAATCGCTCATCGTTCCAGGCTAGGCGGTCCGCTCGGGGGCGGGGTGGGTCCCGTCGACAGGTTCAGGGACCTTCGAAAGGTTCAGGGACCTTCATGAGCTCGGGGACCTCTCACCCGCGCAAAGGCGCGAGTTGCTCAGGCGGTCGCGACAGCGACCACGGGAGCCGAGCTGGGCGTACCGTCCGGCGAGCCCCCCGCGGGTTCGATCGTCACCGCGATGGTGTCGCCGGAGTGGAACTCGCCGTCCAGGATCGCCGTCGCGCGACCCGCGGCATCCGTCTCGAAGATTCCGGCGGCGATCGGCGTCTCACCCCGCACGAACCACAGTTCGTACGTCTGATCGTCGCTGAGAGCCGGCATGCCGTCGGTCACGAGGACGCTTCGCCCCGTCGATGCGGACCAGTGCGCGGTGGCCGAGCCCCCGTCGGCCATCGTCACCGAAGCCGACTGCGCGTCGGGGGCCTTCTCGATCTGCTCGAGCGCCACGACCGAGGCCGGCCGGGTCACGTACTGGCCGATCGAGGCGGCGCCGAATCCGAGAACCAGAACGGCGACGATGGATGCCGCGAGCGTGAACCAGCGACGACGCCCCCAGCTCGTCGGGCGCGAGGACGTGGTCTCCAGGTCGATCGGAGCGGGACCCGCGGCGGCGAAATCCTCGTCGTCGTCCGGGGCGGGAGAGACATCGGTCTGCTGCGGAAGGTCGGCGATACGCGCCATCACGGACGCACGCACCGACGGCGGCGGATCGACCGGCTCGACGATGTCGCTCAGGGCGGCGATGGCCGCGGCGGCGTCTCGCACGTGCGAATCCCAGTGGGGATTGCTCGCAAGCGCCTCCTGGTACGCGCGTTCGTCAGCATCCGATAGCGCATTCAACGCGTGACCGGCTGCGAGGTCGGCGAAATCCCTCTCGTTCACTTGTCCACCCCCAATTCCATCCTCAAGCGTGACAATCCGTCGCGCATCCTGGTTTTGATGGTTCCGAGGGGCGACCCGACGAGAGTAGCGATCTCACTCTGGCTGTATCCACCGAAGTAGGCCAGGGTGAGGGCTTCTTTCTGGGCGTCGGGAAGCGTCGCCAATGCATCGACGACGCGCCGCCCTTCGATCTTCATCTCCACTTTTTCCGAGACGTTGTCGTACGCAACGTCCATATCGCGGAAGCCCGCGCGCACATCGCGATCGACACTGGACTGCGAGGACCGCACGCGGTCCACCGCTCGCCGGTGTGCGATCGTGAGGACCCACGATCTTCCTTGACCTCTCTTCGGAGTGAAGCGCGCAGCGGATTGCCAGACCTCCAGGAAAACCTCCTGAAGGACTTCTTCGCTCTGCGCGCGATCGACGAGCACGCGGCGGATGAGGCCGAAGGCTCGCGCGGACAGAGCGTCGTACACCTCCGCAAAGGCGTCACGGTCTCCCGTCGCCACGCGCTGGATCAGGTCGCCTATGTGGTCGACGCGGTCCGATCCCTCCTCGGGTAGGTCGAAACCGTCGATCACCATGGCATCCATCATTCCCTACGCCGAATCCCCTGCCCGGTGATCTTCACGCGCGTCGAGACATCGGTTAGGGAACCGTTACGAACGTCACTTCCCCTCTGGACCACCCGTCTGAAAAATATTCTTGCGAATATTTACCACTCCCTCATCAGGTGTTTTCTGCGCTGGAGCGGTCTTTCGGCGCACGAATTCCGAGGTTTCGCCAATCCGATTCCCCGGGGGACCCGAAGACCCCGTGTAAGCCGCTCCACGGCGAACCACCCGCACCGGGGTGTCCCTGACGGATCGCATCCGCGGTCCGAACGATTTCGGAGGAATGTCATGCTCACCAACAAGAAGCCTGTCGTTGCTGGTCTCGCCCTCGTTCTGGGTTCGGCCTTCGCTCTCACCGCTTGTTCGGGCGGCACCACCTCGGGTGGCTCGATGAGCGAGGAGAGCTCCAGCGCTCCCGCGATGTCGGCATCGCCGTCTGCGTCCTCGTCGATGATGGACCCGGCCGCCGACCTCGTCGGCCCCGGCTGCGCCGACTACGCCTCGCAGGTTCCCTCGGGTTCCGGCTCGGTCGCGGGCATGGCCGTCGACCCGGTCGCCACCGCCGCCTCGAACAACCCGCT
This sequence comes from Microbacterium testaceum, assembly GCF_001476655.1. Lineage (GTDB taxonomy): Bacteria > Actinomycetota > Actinomycetes > Actinomycetales > Microbacteriaceae > Microbacterium > Microbacterium testaceum_C. Next base: position 34,850 of record NZ_LDRT01000051.1, read on the forward strand.
GCTCACCACGCTGACCGCTGCCGTCAGCGGCAAGCTGAACCCCGACGTGAACCTCGTCGACACGCTCAACGGTGGCGAGTTCACCGTCTTCGCGCCGGTCGACTCGGCCTTCGCCAAGCTCCCGGCTGAGACCGTCGAAGGCCTCAAGACCGACAGCGCCACGCTGAGCAAGATCCTCACGTACCACGTGGTCGCCGGCCAGCTCAGCCCCTCCGAGATCGATGGCACGCACGCCACGGTCGAGGGCCAGAACGTCACCGTCTCGGGCTCGGGTGACAGCATCATGGTCAACGACGCCAAGGTCATCTGCGGTGGCGTGAAGACCGCCAACGCGACCGTGTACCTGATCGACACGGTTCTCACGCCCCCGGCTGCGTAATTCACGCACCCGGCCGATCTTTCGATCGGACTTGACGGCGAGCGCCGGACCCCAGGCGAGGGGGTCCGGCGCTCGCTCTCGTTAAGGCCTCAGTCCGCCTTCACCGCCCGGACGATCTGGTCTTGGACGAGTCGAGCGGCCACCGGACCCGCGTTGGTGAACCACGGGTCGTAGTCGACCGCGACGGTACGCCCCTCCGCGACGGCACCGAGCGTCGACCAGAGCGGGGCGCCCTCGATGAAGGTCTGCCCCTGACCGATGCCGGCATAGAACACGCGGTCGGCGTCCGCGAGGTCGATCTGCTCCGCACTGATGTCCTGGGACGTGTCGTCGAACTGCTGCGAGGCGGGGCGCCCGAGGCCGAGGTCCTGCGCGATGCCGCCCGCGAACGACGGTACCCCCATGATGCGCGTGCGATCCCCGGTGGACTGCAGGAACGACACCGTGGGCTCCCCCGCGGGGTGCGTGGCTGCAAAAGCCGCACTGTCGGACTGCAAGGAATCAAGGATGCCGCGGGCCTCACCCTCTTTCCCGAGGGCGTCCGCGATGAGCAGGAAATCGCTCTTCCAATTGACGCCGTTGCCCTTGGTGAGTACCGTCGGGGCGATCGCCGACAGCGCGTCGTACAGTTCGGTGCCGCGCGTGGAGTTGATGAGGATCAGGTCGGGATCGGCCTGAGCGATCGCCTCGAGGTCGGGCTCGGTCCGCTTGCCGATGTCGGACATGGTTCCGAGCGCCGAGGCGTCGTCGGGGAACGCGTCGGTCAGGTACTGCGGAACGAGCCCGCTGTTCTCGGCCCGCGTCGCCGCGACGGGTACCGTCCCCAGCGCGAGGAGCGCGTCGAGCTGACCCGTCGAGACGACCGCGATGCGCGTCGGCGCCGCGGGGATCTCCGTCACCCCGCCGAAGTGCGTCACGGAGCGGGGGAAGACGCCGTCGGCCTCCACCGAACCCATTCCCGGCTCGAGATCGCGCGCCACCACCCAGTCGCCGGTGGCGGCGGCTTCGGCGTCGACCGTCGAGGCGGGAGCCGCGGCACCGGAGCAGCCGGTGAGCACGAGAAGCAGGGCTGCGCCCAGGGCGACGGCCGCTCGCCGCGGACGGGAACGGGAAGGAAAGGACGGGAACCGAAAGTCATTCACCCGGTTAGGATAACCTTACCTCTGTGCTCGACTCGTCCCCCACAGCTGCGCCGGGAGTCGCCGCACACCTGGGTGCACGACGCCGAACAGCACTCACCCGCGCCGTCGCCCTCACCGTCGTCGTGTCCGCCCTGCTCTGCGGCCTCATCATCCTGAGCCTCGCGGTCGGATCGCGCGCCCTCGCGCCCGGCGACGTCGTCTCCGCTCTGTTCTCCGACCGACGGGACGCCGTCGGCGTGATCGTCCACGAGCTTCGCGTCCCCCGAACCCTCACTGCTCTCCTCGCGGGAGCCTGTCTGGGCGTCGCCGGTGTGCTGATGCAGGCCCTGACCCGCAACCCCCTCGCCGACCCGGGGCTGCTCGGTGTCAACGCGGGCGCGGCGGTGGGTGTGGTCGTCGCGATCTCGTTCTTCGGGGTGGGGACGGCGAGCGGCTACGTGTGGTTCGCCTTCGCGGGGGCGGCGGGTGCCGCGCTGCTCGTGAACAGCGCGGCTCGACCCGATCGCCGCGACGACACCGTCGGCCTGATCCTCGCCGGGGTCGCGCTCAGCGCGTGTCTGAGTGCCATCGTGGGCATCATCACGCTCGCCGACGACGACACGTTCGAGTCGTTCCGATTCTGGGCCGTCGGGTCGTTCGAACGCCGCGATCCCGACGTCGCCCTGCAGCTGCTCCCCTTCGCCCTGGTGGGGCTGCTGCTCGCCGCCGTGGTCGCGCGGGGCCTCGATCAGCTTCAGCTCGGCACCGATGTGGCGCGGTCGCTGGGGGTCTCCCCCGCGCTCGTGACCATCAGCGCGGGCGCCGCCATCACGCTCCTCTGCGCCACGGCGACCTCGGCCGCGGGTCCTCTGGCGTTCATCGGACTCATCGTCGCTCACGCCGTGCGCGGGGCCGTCGGCGGTTCCGTCCCCGTCTCCCTTCCGCTCGCCGCGGTGGTCGGTGCCGCGCTGACCCTCGCGAGCGACGTCATCGGGCGCGTCATCGCGATCCCGAGCGAGGTGGAGGCGGGAATCGTCGCGGCCTTCCTCGGTGCACCCCTCTTGCTGTGGCTGATCCTGCGGAGGTCCGCGTGAACACCTCCGCCGAGATCCGGACGCGTCTCCGGTCCGCTCGACGCCGGCGCATTCTCCTCGTCACCGCTCTCACGCTGGGAATCGCCGCGATCGCCGCGGTGATCGGTCTGACGACCGGCTCGTTCCACGCGTCGCTCGGCGACGTGGCATCCGCTCTCACCGGCGGAGCCGACGGTCGCACCACCGTCGTCGTCGTGGGCATGCGGATGCCACGGGTCATCGCGGCTCTCCTGATCGGCGCGGCTCTGGGGCTGGCCGGCGCCGTCTTCCAGACGCTCGCCCGCAACCCGCTCGCGAGTCCCGACATCGTGGGCTTCACCGCCGGCTCGGCCACCGGCGCGCTCATCGGCCTGACGCTGATCGCTCCCCCGGCCTCGCCCGCCGTGGGGGCGTGGACCGGAGGCCTGCTCACCGTCGTCGTGGTCATGGCCATCGCCCGAAGCGTGGGCATCTCGCGCGAGCGGACGATCCTCGCGGGCATCGCCCTGTCGACCCTGCTGGCCGCCGTCAACGACTACCTGCTCACACGCGCGCCGATCGACATCGCCCGCAACGCGACGCAGTGGCTGCACGGGAGTCTCGCCGCGACCTCCGCGAACGACGTCGTGCTGCTCCTGGCATCCCTCGGCGTACTCGGTGCCGTGCTCATCGCGGTGCATCGCGACTACCGGGCCCTCGAGTTCGACGACGACACCGCGCGCTCGCTCGGCGTGCGCACCGGTCGCGTCCGTCTCATTCTGGTCATCGTCGCCGCCCTCCTGACCGGCACGGCTACGTCCGTGGCGGGACCGATCGGGTTCATCGCTCTCGCCGCTCCCCAGCTCGCACGTCGCGCGATGGGCACGAGCGGCATCCCCGTCGTCGGCTCGGCCGTCACCGGCGCCACCGTGCTCCTCGTGGCGGATGTCATCGCCCAGCGCGCGCTCGCACCCCTGCAGATCCCGGTCGGGCTCCTCACCGCCGTCGTCGGTGGCGCCTACCTGTTCTGGATCGTGGCCCGCTCCCGCCGATGAGGACGGGGACCCTCCTCGCGCCCGCTAGGCTGGGGGTTGAGGGCCTGTAGCTCAGTTGGCAGAGCATCGGACTTTTAATCCGCGGGTCGAGGGTTCGAGCCCCTCCGGGCCCACCACGTCAGCGTTACTCGAAATATCGTCCTTGGCGATGTTTACGAGAGTCGCGACTTCCGACGATTTCCCACCGCCGCTGTTCGCAGGGGCGGTTTTGGTTTGTCCACTCTCGGTCACGTTCGCGTACTGCTCGTCGGCGGCAATGAGCACGTCGAATGGCTCGTTGAACTCCACGCCCGTCACCTCGTCTGCTTCGACGTAGATGCGGGAGAACACCGCCTGATTCAGCATCCGGCGCTGTTCGTCCGTGGCACCGGCGTACAGGTCGCCGGGGCGCTCCAGTATTGAGAGCGCGGCGTCGATGTACTCCAGGACCGCAGTCAGCCTTTTCTCCGTGTTTTCGAGCCGAGCCGTCATAGCTGCTCGGCTCTTCGCGATGCCATTCATCCGCCGCTGCACGACGTCTCGGGGAAGCGTTCCGTCTGCGGCCATATCGACCAGGTTCTCTTGCTGGTGGTCGAGCTTCTGAAGGTTCGCAGTCAGCTGCGTGTGCAGCGAACGTGCGGCGGCTTGGTCACCTTCGATCGTGCGGCGAAGCCCCCGACGAGCCCCTTCAAGGAATTCGTCGTTCAGGGTGAGCCGGTACCAGTACCGCTCGATCGCCTCTTCCACCCGTTCGATCTGCATGTAGGACGAGTCGCAGAGGTGCTCCTGACGGAGTCGGCAGAAAAAGTAGTCGTACCGCCCGCCCCGCCCACTCGCGCTGTTGATGATGATCCGACCGTGCGTACCGTCCCGGTCGTAGCAGCGTCCGCAGTACAGGGTGCTCTTTAGGTAGTGGTGGTGCACGCGCTGCCGCTCCCCCGTCGACCGCATCGCCACGACCTCTTGGACTCGAGCAAAGAGCTCGCCGTCCACCAGCGCTTCGTGTCGTCCCGGGTAGATCTGGTCTTTGAATCGAGTGAGCCCGAGGTAGTACGGATCTTGAAGAAGGCGAAGCAACTGGTTGTCCGAGAGCTGCTGGGATGGCCAGCGCCCCGAAGCCCGCGTCTTCAGACCACGCAGGAACAGCTCATCCCCAAGTTCCGGGATGCTGTACTTGCCGGTTGCATAGAGTTCGAACGCGAGCTTGACGAGGTGAGCACGGTCCGGATCGAAGTCGACGGCGCGGACCTCCCGATCCTCGATGCGTACGCCGACGTTGATGTAGCCGAGCGGCGCCATGAAAACGGTGCCGCCCTTCTTGGCCTTCTCCCCCAACTTGTACGCGATGTCTGCACCGTCCTCGGCGGACCGGTACTGATTGAAGGCCGACAGGATGCCCTGCATCAGCTGGCCCACGGGGGTGCCATCGATGCTCTCCGTCGCCGAAACCAGAGTGACGCCGCGGCGCTGCAGCTCAGCCATAGTGAAGGCTTCGTCGTAACGGTTGCGGTGGAGCCGCGAGAGTTTGTAGACGATGACGTAGTCGACGTCGCGTTGCCTCTTGATGCGTTCGAGCATCTCCTGAAACTTTGGACGCCCGGATGCGTTCGTTCCCGAGCGACCGGGCTCGACGTACTCTTCTACGACCTCCAGTCCCATCTGCTCAACCTTGCGCTCACACGCTTGGCGCTGGGCTGGGAGCGAAATCCCCTCCGGGTCGTAGTCGGTAGCGACCTGCTACCTCTACATCGGACCACTCGAGGATGGACGCCGCTTCTTCGCCATCACCTTCGACAGTGCGCAGCGACTTCACGCAGCCATCTCGGCCGTTCTAGAAGCGGCGAAGTAGGCAGCTTCGAACGAAGAGACCTTCATCGTGCGTGCTGTCTTACAAAGATCGGATGGGAGCGAGATTGTTGGTCGCCGTTCTCCTCGCGAGAGTGCGGCGGCTGACGAGGCGTAGAATCGCGGTTGTGGACGATGCTCGAATCATCATCGATCCGGTCACATGGCTTGAGGTCGAGGTGCCAATCTACGCAACCGATACGGCAGCGATCGAAAAGGAACATCGCCGTCGCGAAGGAAGGATCTCTTCGCTCATTCTCGAGCCGGAATACGGCTGCGGTGCCCCTCTCTGGGATAGGAGTGGCCCTGTAGATCTAGAGTCTTACGGAGTTTCCCGCAAGCTCCGAGACGACTTGAGCGCTTGGCTTTCTTTTTGGGAGGACAATTTCCATTATGAGCACGGGTGGGCAAGTGCCGTCAGTCGCAAGGAGTGGAGCGAGCGCGGTGAAGATCTGTACGGAAGACTCTGCCGTGAGGTTTGGGAACTGGCTGACGTTAAACCTGAATTTAGAAAATTTACGACGACTTGAAGTCGAAGGCGCCCCGGTGTGACTGGCTGGACGGGAGGGCGGCTCGAATGTCGCCCTCCCGATTTTTCAGCAAGTAGATTTGTCGATTGGATAGGCCGTAATCAGTCGATCACTAACCACCGAGAAGACCGCGGCCGCTTTAAAGCTGTAGACAATCTTCCAGCTACCGTTTGAGCTAACTTCCCCAAAGGTTACGGTGCTAATAGTGCACCGTGTGTTATTCCCCTTGACCGGGCTGGCGTAGCCCCAGTATGTAACTGCAGTACCTACGGCAATGTTCATGAGGTCATCCCAGCCCTCCACTCCCTGCGTGGAGGGTTGCCAGCCCTTGCTCTTCGCGGCATCGAGTTGCTTTTCCCACAAGCCCTTTTTGCCGGCCCGAATGTGCTTGTATCCCCACCCGGAACCGCTGGCTTTTTGCTCGCCGCACTTCAATCGGACATTTTGGAAATTTCCATTCATATAGAACGCGTACTCGCTGAACACGTCTTCTTCAACGTTCAGCGAGAAAAACCTGAACCACTGATCGAAGTTTATGAGCGCGGGATGCGCTCCGCCGGATGAGCTCGGCGGAGGAGTCTTGAGACCAAGCCCCGTCGATCCTAGGGCTTGGTCGACGGGGATCAGCTTTCCATTTGAATCGGTGACGAGGGCCACGACGCGCCCCGTTGCCCCAGTCTGAGTAGACGGGGCCGCCGATGCCGCGGCAGACCCCGTGAACGTGAGGGCCAGGGCGAGAGCGGCGGCGATCAATGGCTTTTTATCTGCACGAGAGCAGCTCCTAGATATCTCAGATGGCGCGGCGGCTTCCGCGCCTGATGTGCCCCGGTCCTACGCTGCAGTCTGCGCCACTGCCCGGCGGGCAGTCGGCATGTTTGTAGCGAAGACGGAGACGTCTGTGCGGGGCGGCCAGCTTGAAACGAGGCTCAGTACTTCGTTCCGGCGGATCCCCCGTTGGAAGGGAGGGTCTTGATGTCGACAACCCGCTCATGTGGTGCGCTGAGCCGAAACCGCACACCCGTGGCTGCGCACTAGACGGTCATTACCGTCGACTTGAGACGAGGCCCACCCAACTGCCACAAGGGGACTATTCGCGTCAGCCAACATGCGAGGAAATGAGTGGCATCGAAAGTGGTCGACACTCAAGATGGTTTAACTGCAGAAATCTGCGTCCGACCATCTCTGCGTGAGAAGGTGTGCCAGGATCGAGCGTGCGGATCGACGCGAACGCTAAGTGCCGTGATCCAGGAATAAAGTATGCGAAAAATACCGATTACTTGCACGATCTGCAGGCGCACCCCAAATCCCTTCCCCCAAAGGTAACCGCATCACGAAAGTGACGACGTGTTGTCACCGTAGTGGACCCGGGCACACCGTACAAAGTCGTCCAAGGCGACACTCGTCGTAGATGTGGATCGGCGCCTGCGAATGAAGGTCGTCGCAAAATGGGATTTAGTAAATCCCTAGACCGTTGATATTGTCCGGTTCGATCGGACGGTTGGCCCGGCGCGGGATCTGTCGTTCACTGGGATAGCGGGTGCTGCAGTTCAGTCCTGGCACCCGCTCCACAGCTTCGTTGCCGGTATGCGGTCTTGGAGAGAACCATCCGAGTTCTCGGGCCGCACCCGTCAAGGAAGGTGACCCGCCCATGAGCGAGCCCAACACCACCACCCCGCCCGCCTCGGCAGCGTCCGCGAACGGACTCGGCTATGGCCCGATCAACCCCCTCGCGGTCAGACTCAACGAGTCCACCCGCACCCAGCTGGACATCATCGCCCAGCTCAACGACCGAACCGCCAGCCACAAGCTCGCGGCGGTGTGACGCAGGTCGTGGACGCCGATGACGGGGAGCTCGCCTCTTACCAGCACCGGCTTGAAATAGTTGGGTCAGAACGTGGCGTTGTCCCAGAAGCGGTCATAGTCCGCGCGCTGTGGCCAAGGCGTGCGTCCCGGCCATAAGAGCGCGTCGCCGTCGCCTGAACGCGAATGCCGCATCTTCAAGGTTCTCAGATCCGCCAGCAGCTGTCGGTCCAGGAGCGGCACGTCGCGGGATGCGGCGCGACTTGGGCGTTTCGGAGATCCACTCCCCCCACTTCTTGATCGGTGCGCTTGATCCACTGTCCCGTCTGTCGGACTGACGCATGGCCTGCACGCAGGTGGATCGCGCGGACCCTCGGCCCCGCGACCTCCCCGGCGCGGAGACCCGTGTATGCCACGAACCGTACCAGCACGTCGTATGGCCTGCAGTTCGCGAGCTCGGACGCGGCGACTTCCGCCTGCACGTATGTCAGCACGGCAAGCTCGCCCTCGTCCAGGTCGAGAGCTTTGGGTAGGTCAATCCCGCCGCAAGGGTTGAACGTGATCTGCCGATCCCACAACGAGAGCTTCATCACCATGCGGAGTGCGACGTAGCAGTCGCCGGGAGGACCCTTTTGGGCCGACCGCATCCCGCGCGAAATACGCCGACGCCTGCCGGAGGATCTCGATCTCCGCGACCTAAACCCCATTCTCGCGTAGCAGCCGGACCAGCTCGGCACGTTGGTCCGAGGTCATGCCTTCCCGAATGCCCTCGTCAACGTCTGCGATCTTCACCCACCGGCGCAGACACGACTCACTGATCCCCAGATCGGCCGCGAGCTGCGCGACAGGCTTCTCCTTCTACCGCGCGAGCGCAACCGCCCTCCGACGAAACTCCGCCGGGGTGAGCTGCAGACATGATGACTCCTTTGCGAACGACTCTCGCCGCTCAGATGAGGTGTCCACAAGATCGGGTTCAGCTCCCCCTACGGTCCAGAGAAGGAAATCTGTCCCGACGTGTCGCAGTCTGCCAGCGTGAGATTGATCCAATCCAGCGAGCGCATGAAGCCATTGTCTGCCCAGAAGAACGTCTCCTCGCCGTACTCGATCTTCAATAGCCCGCCCTCCGATGCCGACCAGGTGGCGTCACCGGAGTACGTCTCTCCCGAGCGATCGAAGCACCAGTAGGAGTCCATCTTCCGCCCCTTGCCCGCGGGAAGATTGAACGCCTGGGCGGTTCCGTCTTCATGTAGCTCCATGCCAACGTCCCCCGGCGCTAATGTACGAGACGACCGCAGGACGTCGGGGTCCGCTTGCAGCCATAAACCAGGCAGATTGACCTTGTCAGTGAGAGCGCTCGTCTCCGACGCACACCCAGCGATCACCGAGCAGCAGAAGAGGACCACTGCGGCGCGCCCCGTCGACCGCGGAACACTTCGTGCATTCACTCCCATGTCACCCCCGCCTTGTGGTTCCGCACTTACTCAACCCGCGCATCTGAGGTCATCCCGTCAGGTCTATCTTCGACCACCTTGTGACAGAGTGAGATGGCGGCACCGTCGTACGAACGAGCCCCACCGCACTCGTCTTAAGCGAACAGCAGGTCCCACGCGTGGCTCGTCACCTTCAGAGCGCGGAGGGCTTCTCCGTGAGTGCGGAGAACTGAGGCTTTCCCACCACACGTCCGCTTCGACGCGGATTCCCCTTCCGGGTCAAGAGGATGAGTGCCCAGACGGGCACGGTGAATGCGAGCAGGGGTGTGGCCATGAAGCCGCCGATCGCTGCGTAGAGCAATCCCGCGCTGCTTCCGATGACGAGCGCCGCGGGGCGCGGGAGGCGGACTCGGGGCGTGATCCACCAGGTGACGGCGACTCCCGCGCTAAGCGACCCGCTGAAGAACCAGGGCGCTATCGGTTCCCATTCGGGTCCCCGGAGGTAGCCGATCGCCAAGAGGACCAGCGAAATGCCCGAGACCAGAATCGGTCCCCACGTGTGGCGGTGTCGAACTCGACGGTTCTCATGAATCTGGGTCCCGAACCCTACGAGGAGCGGGAGGGCGGAGACGAGGAGCATGACGATTCCCAGCTGCATCGCTTGGGTCGCGTCGATAGCTCCCGGCGCCCACAGGGAACCGGTGAGGGCGAACGCGACTCCTGTGGTGCCGCCGAGCACAGCTACGAGTGCGCACCCCTGGATAATCGGCACCCGGCGCGAGCCGGCCGCTTCTGGGGCGAGCGCCCGCGCCGGCTGCGGGACACGCTTGCGTTCGTCGACGGGGGGCCGCTCGCGGCGCCCGGGCATGAGGGACATGACGAGGGTCGTCATCGCGACGAGGGCGCTGAGGGTAGGGGTGAGGAGCGCCAGCCCGAGGACGGGAGCGGTGACGACCGCGATGCACAGCGAGGCGACGATTCGCAGAATCGGCGGGCAGGTTGTTCGCTGGAGCAGGCTGTCAGTGAGGAGTGCGAGCACTATCGCCCCGGCGACGATGCTCGTGATAACGAGAGCGCCCCACCCCTGCGCGAGTGGAGGCGGAAGAGCGCCGCTATCGGCGGCGTCGAATCCGAGCCCCCACGAGATAGACGCGAGGCCGGCGAGGGCCAGCGCGACGGCTGAGACCCCGATCATCGATAGTGCTCGTGTGTCGGAGATCCACCCCCGCGCTCGGATCGCAGAGGTGAGTGCGGTCGCGGTGAGGACCGGGATGGCGAAGGTGGCTAGCACCGGGTAGCCGACAGTGGCGAAGGTCGCGTCACCGACGGTGCCGAACATCGTTGTCGCGCTGAGGGCCGCGGCCAGCAGCAGCGCAGCCAACGACAGCGAGACGGCCAGGCGTCGATCGACGTGCGCCCCGACCCCATGAAGCAGGGCGCTTCGGCGCTCGGCCCGAGTCGGCTCGCTCCGCCCGTCCGCGTCCGCCGCCTCCAGGAGAGTGGCGATGAACACCTCGCCGTTCAGCTGGCGCCATGAGCGCGGGTACCAGCGCAGGAGGCGGCGAAAACCCCGTTCGTCGACAGTGTTCATACCGGCACCGCCCCCGCAACGAAGCCAGACCCACCATCCGCGAGTCGCTGGCGGGCGGCCGCTGCCTGCTGCTCGAGAGCAGCGACTTCCGCCGCGAGCGCGACACGACCGCTATCACTGAGGACGAAGTAGCGTCGGGCGCGACCTCCGACGATCTCTTGACCATCGGCGCGGATGAGGCCCTCGCGCTCCAGCCTGTCGAGAGCTGCGTACAGAGTCGTCACTTTCAGTGCGACCCGACCGTCAGACGCTTCCGTCGTTTCCTTCAGGATCTCGTACCCATGTCGGCGCTGACCGGCCAGTGCGGTCAGGATCCAGAACGCTGCGGGGCTGAGGTTCGTCATATTGCCTTCAGTCATATTCCACTTACGGGAGTATGTCAACGGCTGCGCGGCCGATCGCTCACGCATCGATCCAGACCGTGGCGTTCACCTCGGCCAGCCGCTTCACCGTGCCGGCATGCAGCGTCTCGGCTCCCGAGGGAAGCGTCATGAAGAGCCGCACGAACGACTCCGGAGCGTGGAGTACGGCGCGGGGGACGCTTTCGAGCCGGTCCACGAGCTCGTGGATCGTCGTGTTCAGCTTGCCGGCCCGCGCCTCCCAGGCCGGCTCATCGAACTTCACCGTGCCGAGGTCGTAGATGAACGGCGACACTGGCGGATCCCGGAGATACCGCTCGAGCTCATCGACGCGCACCGCCGTCGAGACGCTGAGGCTGACGATCACCTGGCCGGTATCGGCATCCATCTCGATGTCCGCATCTCTCGTCACGTGGTGATCATCGCACCTCGCGCGACCGCCGCGAGCGATCGTCGGCTCCCTCGTATCCGCGGGCACCGGGCCCATTCCGGGAGTTCACGGAGCAACTCGTCTCCGTCGCGCTGCCGCCGATCAGCCGCGGAACTCGGGCTTGTTCGATCCGTCGTCCGTCGCTGGATCGGCGGGTGGCACGCCGGCGGATTCGTCTTGCCCGTCGATGTCCCACGCTTCTTGCTTCGTCAGGGGTGTTGCTTCACGAAGAAAACGCATCACGTGCGCGGCGAAGGTCGCAACCTCGCGCTCGTCCCAGCCCGAAACGACCCGGGAGACAAGAGTGTCTCCGATGTCATACAGACGTCGCGCCGCAGCGATGCCTGCGGGAGAGAGCCGGATCGGACGCATCCGGGAGTCAGCGGCATCCGTCCCCGCGATCACCAGGCCCCGCTGTCGAAGCTTCACCGTCGCTTTCGACACCGACGGCGCGCCGATATCGAGCAGAGTGGCGAGTTCTCCGGGGCGCAGGTGCCTCCGTCGCCCGAGTTCCCACACGATCCTCGCCTCGGTGACACCCAGTTCCTCGCCGGCAGCATCAACGAGGACTCGACGGACACTCGGAGACCACCACAACGAGACCAGCTCACTGAGCGCCTCGGCCAAGGCCGTGCGGTACGACAAGCCCTCGGCTTCTTCCTGCACAGAATCACGATACGGGAGCTCTGCCACGAGTATTGTTTCCCAGGGAAAGGACTTGTCAGCGTGGCAGGTCGGAGAGGAGAACAATGTCGTTCGCAGACAAGGTCGTCGTGGTCACCGGAGGCGCGTCGGGGATCGGCGAGGCAACCGCGAAGCTGCTTGCGGAACGGGGTGCGAAGGTCGTCATCGGCGATGTCGTCGAGGCCGCAGGAGAACGAGTCGTCGCCGAGATCTCTGCAGCGGGCGGTACGGCCTCGTTCCTCCGGACGGATGTCGCGCAGGCTGCCGACACCGTGGCCCTCGTCGACCACGCCGTGGCGACCTACGGCGGTCTGCACCTCGCCGCGAACATCGCCGGTATCGGCCATCCGCCCGCACGCATGCACGAGCTCGACGAAGCCTGGTGGGACCGCATCCATGACATCGACCTCAAGGGCATGTGGTTGTCGATGAGAGCCGAGATCGCCTACTTCCTCGCGCATGGCGGGGGCGCGATCGTGAACATGGCCTCCGGAGCGGGCCAGCGCGCCACGCTCGGTCAGCCCGCGTACGCTGCCGCCAAGGCAGGGGTCATCTCCCTCACCGGTCAGGCGGCGTTGGAGTATGCCCGCGACAACATCCGTGTCAACGCGGTCGCCCCCGGACTGATCGAGACGCCCGCTGTCGCCGCACTCGATGAGCAGACCCGCGCGATGTATGCCGCGCAGATGCCGATCGGACGGATGGGGCAACCGCGCGAGATCGCCACGACGGTCGCGTGGCTGCTGTCCGACGATGCGTCCTTCGTCACGGGCATCACGCACAACACCGATGGCGGATTCACCCAGAAGAGCTGAGTCCGCGCGGGCGTCTGTCGCCCCGAGGACACCGAACAGTCAATCCGCGCCTCTCGCGCACGACCCGTAAGGACGGTCATGTCGGATAACACTCACCCCGCGGAGGGGACCCCTCGCACCTACGTCATCACCGGGGTCGCATCCGGAATCGGCAAGACCACCGCCGCGATCCTCTCCGCTGCGGGTCATCGCATCGTCGGAGTCGACGTCCGCGATGCGGATGTCATCGCTGACCTGAGCACCGCCGAGGGCCGCAGCGGCCTCTTCTCCGCGGTGAACGAAGCAAGCGAAGGGCATGTCGACGCGATCATCGCGGTTGCCGGAGTCGCCGCACCGGCGCCCATCACGATCCGGGTGAACTACTTCGGTGCCGTTGCCACGCTGGAGACTCTTCGCCCTCTGTTGCTGCGCTCGGACGCTCCGCGCGCAGCGATCGTTTCGTCTTTCTCGACGTTGCAGGACGTCGACGACGCCGTTGTCGACGCGTGCCTGGCAGGCGACGAATCCTCGGCCGTCGAGGCAGCCGAGGCGGCCGTGGCAAGAGATGGCGGAATGACGTTGTACGCGTCTTCGAAGCGCGCCATCTCGCGCTGGGTCCGCCGCGCCGCGATTCGGCCGGAGTGGGCGGGTGCCGGCATCCCCGTCAATGCCGTGGGGCCCGGCATCGTGATCAGTCCGATGACGCAGCCGATGCTCGACGATCCCGAACAGCGAGCAGGTCTCCTGAGAATGGTCCCCATGCCTCTGCACGGCCCGTCGGATGCCACGGCACCCGGGGAACTGCTCGCGTGGCTCACCGGACCGACGAACACACACGTCACGGGTCAGGTGATCTTCGTCGATGGCGGTGCGGACGCGACACTTCGTCCCCACGACATCTTCCAGTGACGCGCGCGGTCGCTCCGATCGGCGGCATCGCGGCCTCTCCGCGCAAGGCGCCGGGCGCGACCGCGTCTACGAAGACGCCGCTTCCGCCCGCGCCGCCGACTCGCGCGCCCATCTCAGCGCGAGAGCGGTCCGGTCGGGCTCGCCGAGCTTGCGCAGCAGCGCGGAGACGGTGTTCTTCACCGTGCCGTGCGCGAGATGCAGCCGCGCGGCGATCTCCGCGTTGGGGAGGCCGCGGGCGACGAGCGCCGCGACCGCACGTTCCCCCTCGGTGAGGGCGGGTCCGGCAGCCGGCGGCGGTGGCGGCGACAGAGCGGCACGCGCGACGCGCGGGTCGAGCACGAGGCCCCCGGCGAGAACGTGGCGGATGGCATCCGTCAAAGCCTCCGCCGAAATGTCCTTCAGGAGGAACCCGGCGGCGCCCGCATTCAGGAGCTGACGCACGAGGCGGGCGTCGTCGAAGGTCGTGAGAACCAGCACCGGCAGCGACGGGTGGGACACCGCGAGGCGCTCCACCAGGCCGAGACCGTCGAGGATCGGCATCCGGGCATCCGCGAGGACGAGGTCGGGGGCCAGCTCGGGGAGGAGGGCGAGGGCCCGTTCTCCGTTCTCGGCTTCGCCGACCACCGAGATGTCGGGGTCGGTCTCCAGGATCATGCGGAGCCCCCGCCGGAGCAGTTCCTGATCGTCGACGACGAGCACGCGTACAGGGCTCACGCGAGCTCCCGGACCATCGCACCATCAGCCGCGGCCGGCACGGCGAGAGCGACCCGGAAACCCCCGGACGTCGGTGCCGCGTCAACCGTTCCTCCGACCCGTTCGGCGCGAGCGCGGAGCGAGCGCAGGCCGAAGCCCTCGACGAACGAGCCGGTCGACGCTCCGGTTCCGCGGTCCTCGATCACCGCGCTCAGGTCGGCGTCGCCGACGACCATCCGGAGATCGACGGATGCCGCATCGGAATGCCGCACGACGTTCGTCAGCCCTTCCTGCACGAAGCTCAACAGCAGGAGCGCCCGTTCGTGGCTCAGCGCGGAGTCGTCGCCCTCGATGGACACGCGGATGTCGATACCCGTGCCGCGGAAGGCCTCGGCCACCGCGCGAAATGCGTCGGCGTTGCGAAGAGTACTGAGTTCGACGGGATGCATCGCGCGGACGAGCCGGCGCATCGCGTCGAGCGACTCTCCCACCAGGTCCCGCGCGCGGCGCGTCTCCTCCCGCGCCTCGGGTATGTCACCCACCCTCATCGCGTAGTCGAGAGACAGGCCGATGGCCGTCAGGCGATGCCCGAGACCATCGTGCAGCTCCCGCGCGGTGCGTTCGCGCTCCCGCGCCAGAACGAGATCGCGGTCGGTGTCGAGACGTCCGCGCAACTCGGCATTGGCGGCGTCCAGCCGTGCGAGCGCCGCGCGCAGTTCCTCGCCCACGCGAAAGCTGTCGCGCAGGATCGCCGCCACGGCCGCGGCGATGCCCGCGAAGATCGCCGCCACCGCCGCTTCGTCGAGAAGCATGTCCGGCGCACTTCCGGTCGACAGGTGCAGGGCGATGACGATCCCGACGAGGGATGCCGCGTAGCCCCACACGACGGCTGCGGAAGCGAACGTCACCCCCAGCACCAGGCACGCCGCCGACACGATGACGTAGTACAGCGCACCGTTTCCGAGCGACATCGTGACGACGGCGATCACGGCGAATGCGATCGCGGCGAGGCGGGAGCGTTGCCCGGAGCGTCGCCACAGCACCCACACGACCATCGACGCGACGAGCAGCGACACGACGGCGATCGACGTCCATACGGCTCGCGTCTCGAGCGAGTACAGCACCATCAGCGCCGGTCCCGCCCATCCGATCGCGGCCGCGAGATCCAGCAGCAGCGCACGGCGGTTCGGCATCGCGGACATACGGTTCAGCTAAGCACGCGCGCTCGCCCGTCACACGTGACCGCGGTCACGACTTCGGCGGCGAAAACCGTGACCACGGTCGCTCACCACCGTGACGCCGGGGGCGAGACGACGGCCGCGCGGCTCCGTAGCGTCCTCGACATGAACGTCACCCC
>NZ_LDRT01000052.1 GCF_001476655.1 Microbacterium testaceum
CGCCCCTCGGTGCGGATCAGCCTGACGATCGGACACGTCCTCGTGCTCGTGGCGCTGATCGTCGCCGGCCTCGGCCCGATCGTCTGGCTCGCCCTCGCGGCGATCTCGCCGACCCAGGACCTCATCCGCGGCCCGTTCTCATTCTTCTCCAGCGGCGTCGTGCAGTGGGAGAACCTCGGGATCGCGTGGGAACGCGGCCGGATCGGTCACTACCTCACCAACACCGCGATCCTCGCGGCCGGCTCGGTCGTGACCACGCTGCTCGTCTCGACCACCGCGGCCTTCGTCATCACGGTGCTGCGCCCGCGCTGGGGCAAGCTGCTCTCGGGGGCGATCCTCGCCACCCTCTTCATCCCCGGCATCGTCTCGCTCGTGCCGCTGTACCTCACGGTCCGGGAGCTGCCGATCCTCGGCTTCTCCCTCATCGACACGTGGTGGGCGGTCTGGCTGCCGGCGGGCGCGACGGCTTTCAACGTGCTGATCATCTCGCGCTTCCTCGAGGCCATCCCGGCCGACCTCTACGAGGCGGCGCGTATCGACGGCGCGGGGCCGCTCCGCATCCTGTGGAGCATCGTCCTGCCCCTGGCGCGACCGATCCTGGGCGTGGTCGGGCTGCTGACCGTGGTGGCGTCCTGGAAGGACTATCTCTGGCCCCTGCTCGTTCTTCCGACCCCCGACAACCAGCCGGTCTCGGTGGCGCTGCCGCGTCTGGCCGAGCAGACCGAGCTCAGCGTGCAGATGGCCGCCCTGTTCCTCTCCCTCATCATCCCGGTGGCGCTGTTCCTCATCTTCCAGCGCCAGTTCCTGCGGGGCGCGAGCATGGCGGGCGGGGTGAAGGGATGAGCCGCGTCCTCGTCACGGGTGCCGACGGAGAGATCGGTCGCGCGGTCAGCGAGAGCCTCGTCGCCGCGGGGCACGCCGTCACCGCCCTGTCCCTGTCGTTCTCGTCGCACCACCCGGCCGACCGCCTCATCGAGGGGGACGCCACCGTCCCCGAGGTGGTCGATCGCGCGATGGACGACGTCGACGCCGTCGCCCACTTCGCCGCGATCCCGCATCCCAGCCTCGGCACGCCCATCGACGTGTTCCGCGTCAACACCGCCGCCACGTTCACGGTTCTCACCCGCGCGGGCGAGCGGGGGATACGTCGGGCCGTGATCGCCAGCAGCATCAATGCGATCGGGTACCCGAACAACCCCCACCGCGCGTTGCCCCCGGCGTTCCCTCTGGACGTGCTCACCCCGCCCGACATCGCCGACGCCTACTCTCTCTCCAAGCTCGTCGACGAGCGCACCGCGGCCTACGTCCATCGCCGGTACGGTCTCGATGTCGTCGCCCTGCGCTTTCCCCTGGTGAAGTGGCCGGACGTGCTGCGCGATGCGGCACACGACGCCGAGAACGACCCGGCGCGGCTGGCCCGCGAGGGGTGGGCGTACCTCACGATGCACGATGCCACCCGCGCGGTGGCGCGCGCGCTCGATGCCGAGGTCGTCGGCGCGCCCGTGATCCCCCTCAGCGCCGCCGACACCCTGCTGCCCGTCGACTCAGCGGAGCTCGTCGCGCGATACGCCCCGGGCACCGTGCTCTCGCGTCCGATCACCGGTCGCGACGCCCTCGTCGACACGAGCGCGGCCCGCGACCTGCTCGGTTTCGAGCCGAGCGAGTCCATCCACGACGGCACCGCCACCGAACGAGCGTCCCTGATCAGGAGCGAACGATGACCCTCTCCGAGACCGACACCGCCTTCGCGCAGCCGTGGCTGCCGCGCGAGGACGTCCGCATCACCGACATCCGCGCGATCGTGACCGCCCCGGAGGGGATTCCTCTCGTGGTGGTCCGCGTCGACACCGACCAGCCGGGCCTGTACGGCTACGGGTGCGCGACCTTCACGCAGCGCTGGAAGGCCGTCGTCGCCTTCCTCGAGCACGTGCGGCCGCTCGTGGTCGGCCGGTACCCGGGCGACATCGACGACCTCACGCGCCTCGTGCGCTTCACCGGGTACTGGCGCGAGGGGCCGGTCGGCAACAACGCGCTCTCCGGCCTCGACATGGCCCTCTGGGACATCGCCGGCAAGAGGGCCGGGATGCCGGTGTACGAGATGTTCGGCGGACGGGTCCGCGCCGCCGCGGACACGTATCTGCACGCCGAGGGCGCCGACGCGGAGGCGACCACCGCGCACGCGCGCGAGCTCATCGCCGCCGGGCAGCGTCACGTGCGGATCCAGGTCGGACAACAAGGCGCGGGCCACTATGGCGCCCCGCCCCTTCCGGGCACGTTCGCGTGGGGGAAGCACCCCGCCGGATGGCGCGTCGAGGACTACCTGGTCGCCACGCCCCGCCTGTTCGCGCACGTCCGCGAGGAGCTCGGCGACGGCGTCGAGCTGCTGCACGACGTGCACTCGCGCTTGAGCCCGAGCCAGGCCGTCACCCTGACGCGGAGTCTCGAGCCCTACCGCCCCTTCTTCGTCGAGGACGTCCTCGCCCCCGAGCACTGGCACCGCCTCGGCGAAGTCCGCCGGGCCTCCCCCGTCCCGATCGCCGTCGGCGAGCTGGCCACCTCGTTCACCGATGCCGCGCGGCTGGTCCGGGAGCACCAGGTCGACTACCTGCGCGCGCATCTCTCCGACGTCGGCGGGGTGAGCGCCGCGCGGCGCCTCGCCGTGCTGGCCGACATCGAGGGTGTGCGCACCGCCTGGCACTCCCCCGGCGACGCCTCGCCCTTCGCGGTGGCGGCCGCGGTGGCGCTCGACGTCACCTCGCCGGCGTTCGGCATCCAGGAAGGGCACGTCTACAACGAGCAGACGCACGAGGTCTTCCCCGGGATGATCGACATCGTCGACGGCTGGCTGACCCCGAACGACGCCCCCGGGTGGGGCATCGAGGTCGACGAGAAGGCCGCCGCCCGCTTCCCCGCGGGGCTCTCCGGCCACGACGCGTGGGCCGCGAAAGTACGCGCGCCCGACGGAGCGCTGATCGCCCCGTGACAGTCCCCGTCCCTCTCGAGGAGAGAACCCGCATGTCCTGGACCCTCGCGCCGTCGCGGCGCTGGCTGCTGCGCGACGGGCAGCCGACGTTCCTGCTCGCCGACACCGTGTGGGCCGCGTTCGGGGGCGCGAGCCCCGACGAGTGGCTCGATCACCTCGAGCGCCGCCGTCGTCAGGGTTTCAACGCCCTGCTGTTCAGCATCCTGCCCATCGAGCACGACCGCTCGACCGGCACCCGCTCGCCGTACGCGATCCGCGACGGCCGCATCGACTTCGCCGCCGGCGACCCCGCGTACTGGGACGATGCCGAGCGCGTGCTGACCGCCGCCCGCGCGCACGGCTTCACCCCGATGCTCGTGCTGCTGTGGAACAACTTCGTGCCCGGGACGTGGGGGGCGGGCCTCACCCCGGATCACGTGATGGATGCCGCGCAGACGACGTCGTACGTGGCCGAGGCCGTCGCCCGCTTCGCGCGATTCGACCCGATCTGGATCGTCTCGGGCGACGACGACCTCAACGACGACACGGCCCTCGCACGCTACAGCGCCGTCGCCGCACAGGTGCGCGAACTCGCCCCGGGCCAGCTCCTCACCTGGCACGACACCCCGACCGCGCGCATGCCCGCCGCGATCGCCGACGGCGAGCTGATCGACTTCCACGGGCTGCAGTCCGGACACAACGAGGCGTGGGACACCCTCCCCGCCGAGCTGACGCGGTACTACCGCGCGATGGACGTCGCACGTCCCATCGTCAACCTCGAGCCCTGCTACGAGGGGCTCGGCCGCTTCGCCGGCCGGGAGCGGCACTCGGCGGCCGACGTGCGGCGCGCGAGTTGGACCGGCGTCGTCGCGGGAGCCGCCGCCGGCCTCGGCTACGGCGCGCACGGCGTGTGGTCGTGGCACCGCCGCGGGGAGGGTTTCGCCGCGGGCGACGTGCACGGCCACCCCTTTCCCTTCTCGGTCGCCGCGGCCTTCCCCGGAGCCGACGACGTGTCGTTCCTGCGCCGCGTCGTCGAGGACGAGGGGCTGTGGGGCCTGGACGGGGATGCCGACCTCCTCCACGCCGAACCCTCGGGGGCGATCGCGGGCCGAACGCCCGAGGGCGTGGTCGCCGTCTACGCCCCCTCGGCCTTCGCGCTGACGCTGCGGGGTCGCGCGACGCCCGACCTCGATGTCCGCGTGTACGACCTCGCGGCGCGTCGACGGGACGCCGCTCGCTGGACCTCGACGGCCGACGGCGTGCGGCTGGAGCAGCCCGAGTTCCCCGGGGACGCCCTGTACGTCGTACGGGGTCTCGCGCCGGACGCGGACTCCCCGGACGCGGGCTGATGGGCCACGTCTTCACCTTCGGGGAGGCCCTCGCGACGTTTTTCGTCGACGACGGCCGCCCCTCCGACATCGCGGTGGCGGGGGCCGAGCTGAACACCGCCGTCGGAGTCGCCCGGCTCGGCCACCGGGCGACGTGGATGTCACGCCTCGGCGACGACGCCATCGCCTCCCTCGTGCGTCGGACCCTGGCATCCGAGGGCATCTCCTCCGCCGCGATCCGCGAGGTGCCGGGCGGCAAGACGGGGCTGATCG
Organism: Microbacterium testaceum; assembly: GCF_001476655.1. Lineage (GTDB taxonomy): Bacteria > Actinomycetota > Actinomycetes > Actinomycetales > Microbacteriaceae > Microbacterium > Microbacterium testaceum_C. The sequence continues at coordinate 4,564 of NZ_LDRT01000052.1, forward strand.
TGAAGCACCGTCTGAGCGACGATCTGGTGCGCAGCGAGCACTACCGCGCGGGTTCCGCCGCCGCCGGGCTCACCGCGGCCGACTTCGACGGCGTCCGGCTCGACGACGTCGACTGGCTGCACGCGTCCTGCATCACGCCCTCCCTGGGCGAGGGACCGCGCGAGCTCTTCGAACGAGCTCTCCGCGGGGCCGCGGACCGTGGCATCCCGGTCTCGCTCGACACCAATCACCGCCCCCAGCTGATCGACGATGCGGGGCTTCGCGACGCCGTCGACGACGTCATCGAACACGTCGACGCGCTGCTGTGCAACGAGGAGGAGGCACGCGTGCTCACGGGCCTCGACGACCCCGAGAGCGCTCTCGAGGCGCTGCTCGCGCGCGGTCCACGCACCGTGGTCGTGAAGCTCGGACGCCGCGGCGCATTGGCGGCCGATGACACCGGCGTCCACCGCACCGAGGCCATCGAGATCCCGCCGCCCCATCACCCCGTCGGCGCGGGCGACGCCTTCGCCGCCGGGTGGATCACGGCGGTCCTCGAGGGGCTGCCGATCGACGGCGCCCTCCGTCGCGGAGCGTGGTGTGCCGCGCGTGTGGTCGCGGATCCCGGCGACCACACGGGCTTCCCGACGCGCGAACGACTCGACGAGGTCGCGGCATGAGCGCTGATCGCGTCGTCATCGCCAGCGGCATCCTGCGCGCCGAGATCGACCCCGAGGGTGCGCGCATCGCCTCGCTCACGCACCTGCCGACGGGGCGTCAGATCCTCACCACCACCCCCTGGGCCGACGAGCCGCGCGATTCGTTCGCTCTGCCCGACTCCAGCGGCCAGTGGCACCGGCGCTACCCGGGCGGCTGGCACGTCCTGCTCCCCCGCGCCGGCGACCCGCCCGCGGAGGTCGAGCCGCCGCAGCCGTTCCACGGTGAGGCCGCCTGGCGCACCTGGACACTCGCCGGCGATCGGTCGTCGTGCCGCGCGCGCGTGACCCTGCGCACGGTTCCCCTCGAGATCGACCGGACGGCCGCGCTGATCGACGACGAGCTCCGCCTCGACACCACCGTGCGCAACGCGTCCGCGACACCCGTGCGCATCGGCTGGGCCGAGCACCCGGCGTTCGCCGGCGACCTGTTCGACGGCCCGAGCACGGTAGGCACCGGCGAGCGCGAGATCCCCGTGGCCGCGGCGCCCTCCGCCGGTTTCGACGACGTCTCCGGTGCCGCGGGTTCCCTCCGGATCAGCGGGGAGCTACGACTGGATCTCACCTGGGACCCGCACCTGTTCCCCCGCCTCTTCGTCTGGCGTGAGCGGCGCGGATCGACCGGTTTCCCGTGGTGGGGAGCGGTGGATGCCGTCGGCCTCGAGCCTTCGTCCGACCCCTACGCCCATCCTCTAGACGCACTCGGCTCGATCGAGATCGCACCCGGCGAAACGGTGCGCTCGCGCGTGGTCCTGCGGGTCCGTGGCATCGACGCTCCGACCCCCTAAACTCGATCCGCAATGGCGAAAGACGCGATCTCTCTCCGCGACGTGGCGGCGCTGGCTGGAGTTTCCGTCCCCACGGCGTCGAAAGTGCTGCGCGGGCAGGGCAAGGTCTCGGATGCCACACGCGAGCGCATCCTGTCCGTCGCCAAGCGCCTCGACTACCAGCCGAACGCCCTGGGCCAGTTCCTCGCCCAGGGACGCAGCGCCACCGTCGGGGTGCTCACGGTCAACGCGCCGGGCGCTTTCACGATGCCGGTGCTCACCGGGGCGACCACCGCCCTCGGCGCTCGCGACCTCTCGGTGCTCGTTTCGGATGCGCACCTCGACCGCGCCCTGTTCGCCGCGACCGCGCGCAAGTTCCGCGCTCGCAACATCGACGGCCTCCTCGTCATCGGCGACGGATCCAGCTCCGACATCCACTCCGTCAGTGCCGGGTTCACGGTGCCGGTGGTCTACGCGTACGGTCATTCCGACGACGCCGAGGACGCGTCCTTCCTCCACGACGGTTACGGCGCGGGGCGCCTCGTTGGCGAACATCTCGTCTCCATCGGGAGCCGCCGCATCGCCCACGTCACGGCCTCCGACGAGGACCGTTCCGCGCGCGACCGCTTCGCCGGGCTGGCCGACGCCCTCTCCGACGCCGGTCTCGTGCTGGATCCGGAACTCGTCCACCGCGGCGACTGGTCGCAGGCCTGGGGCCGCGAGGCCGCCCAGCGTCTCGTCGCCTCGGGTCGGGAGTTCGACGCCGTGTGCTGCGGCAACGACACGATGGCCACGGCCGTCGCCGGGGTCCTCGCCGAGGCCGGCATCCGCGTCCCCACCGACGTCGCGATCACCGGCATGGACAATCTCGCCGGCCTCACCGGCCAGGATGACAACAGTCTCACCACGATCGATCTGCGCCTGAGCGCCCTCGGCGATCGCGCGGCCAACTATCTCGCCGACGTGATCGGCGGCACCGAGTACGCACCCGGGCGGCACGTCGAGCCGGCACTGCTGGTCGCCGGCCTGTCGACGGCGCGCTGATCCGGCCGCCCGCGTCCGACAGATCTGCTCAGCATCCCCTGGATCGGCATGTCATCGCAGGTGCGAGATATCTTCACGGCGCATAAAGCTTCCTCCGCCGCAGGCCACCGCGCCCCAGGGAGAAGACGAAGGGCGCCTGAACATCCGCCAGGCGGTGAACCGCGGCCTCGTGCTGCAGGCACAGGTCGCCCATCTCTTGCGCGGTGATGTCGCCGTGGACGAAGGCTATGACGCGGGCATCGTTCATGTAGATCGCCTGCGCTTCGAGGGGGCGTACAGCGACACGGTGGTCCTTGGCGAGCAGGATGTATCCGGAGCGTGTACCCGCCGCGATCCATTCTTCGTCACGCATCGCTTGCGCCACCGCGTCTCCGTACTCCTCGGCGAGCGTGCGCGCATCCCATCCCGCCTCACGCAGGCGCGAAACCAGCGGACGACCTCCCACGGAACGATCGAGGAGAAACCGCGCCCGTCGCACGATCAGGCTGCCTGCACCAACAACGAGGTCAGTTCACCCTCATCCAGACCGAAGTCGTCGGCGACGTCCGTCATGGGGTCGCCGGCGCGTAGTCGGCTGAGGACGTCGTCCACTCGAACCCCGAGACGCGCGATCGTCGGTTGGCCCGAGTTTCGTAACGGGTCGACGATGACATCGGCTCGTTCGTATGTCGGAAGACGGAGGAACTCGATGAAACCATCGCGATAGCTGATCGTGCGCAGATACTGGTCGACCACATCACGGAAAACGCCCTGATGGTTACGGACCTCGACGAGGTCGCGATCTCCGTTCTCAATCAAGATCTCCGCGCCGTCGGTCTTCAACTTCTCGCTGAGAAGAGCGTTCTCGAGCCCTAGCTCCGTCCGAAGGATCTCGACCGCGGGACGGATGCGCGCCATCGGTAGCCCTGCGCGGCGAAACGACTCGACGATGTACCCCTCTGCGAGCGCGTTGAACGACACCGTGTACCCTCGGCCGCTTCGTACTCCGGTGAGGATGGGATTACTCCACCCCTCATCCCGGCTGTTCCGCTGGCGGAATGCATGCCCATGCGCCCAGCGCCCGAACGACGAGGCGGGTGCTCGGATGATGTGGGCGGCCTCGGAGAGGGTGTAGATCGGCGTCGTGTACGCCCGATCCGAGATCGACGTTTGCATACAAACAGGGTAGATGGAGGAGGCGCTGTCTGCATCGCTGATTCACCCACTGCGTGGCAGCTGCCGAGCGGTAGCCGACCTCTCCACCTCACCGGCCATCCTGGTAAGCGAGTACGGTTGACAGCGGCGAAGCCGCCTCCGCGGCTGTCACCCCACGCACATGACACCGCAGCCCCTCCCCTCCGCCCTCACGCTCTCCGGGCCCCTCCTCGTCGTCGGCGACGGCCGGATGGGTCGTGCGCTGGTCGCCGCCCTCGAGGAGGCGGGGGTCCCCGTCGCGGGCCCTGCGGGGCGGGGCGAGTCCGGCGCGGACGCGGGGATCGTCCTCCTCGCCGTCCCGGATGCCGAGATCGCGTCGGCCGCGCGCGCGATCGCGCCCGGTCGGATCGTCGGCCACCTCTCCGGCTCGCTCGACCTGTCGGTCCTCCACCCGCACGAGGCGTTCAGCATCCATCCCCTGATGACGGTCACCGGCGCGGGGACATCGTTCGCGGGCGTCACGGCCGCCCTCTCGGCGACCTCGCCGGGGGCCTCCGCGATCGCCTCGGCCCTCGCGGACGTCCTGGGCATGACGGGCGTCGACGTCCACGACGACGACCGCGCGGCGTATCACGCGGCCGCCTCGATCGCGGCGAACTTCCTCGTGACTCTCGAGGGGATGGCGGAGCAGCTCGCCGCGACCGCGGGGGTCGAGAGGGAGGCTCTCGTCCCGCTCGTCCGCGCCGCCGTCGACAACTGGGCCGAACGGGGAGCGGCCGCCGCCCTCACCGGGCCGGTCTCCCGTGGGGACGCGGCCACGATCGCGCGCCAGCGCGACGCGGTGTCCGAACGCCTGCCCGACCGCCTGGCCCTCTTCGACGCCCTCGTCGACGCCACCCGTGACCTCGCCGCCACCCAACGAGCCGGAATCGAGACCGCCCCGTGAGCATCCGCATCGTCCGCACCGTCGCCGAGCTGCGCGCGGCCCTCGCCCCCGTCCGCGGTGACACCATCGGTTTCGTCCCGACGATGGGTGCCCTGCACGAGGGCCACCAGTCGCTCCTTCGTGCCGCCCGGTCCGAGAACGCCACCGTGGTCCTGTCGATCTTCGTGAACCCGACGCAGTTCGGCGAGGCCGCCGACCTCGCCGCCTACCCGCGCACCGAAGAAGCCGACGTCGCGCTGGCCGCCGAAGCGGGCACCGACCTCGTGTTCGCCCCCTCGCCCGCCGAGATGTACCCCGCGGGTTTCGCGACGACCGTCTCCGTCGGTGGAGCGATCACCGGAACGCTCGAGGGTGCCCTCCGCGGCCGCTCCCATTTCGACGGGGTCGCCACGGTCGTCGCGAAGCTGCTCCTCGCGGTCCAGCCCGACCGCGCGTATTTCGGCGCGAAGGATGCGCAACAGGTCGTCGTGGTGCGTCGCATGGTGAGCGATCTCGGCATCCCCGTCGACATCGTGACCCGCCCGACCTCGCGCGACGACGACGGGCTCGCGCGCTCCAGCCGCAACACCCGCCTGTCGGCCGAAGAGCGCGAGGTCGCGGCCGTCATCCCGCGGGCGCTCCGAGCGGCACAGGATGCCTTCGCCTCCGGCATCCGCGATCCCCACCGCCTCACGACCCTCGTGCGCGACGAACTGGGCGGGGCGGGACTCGAACCCGAGTACGTCGAGACGGTCGACGCGGACGGTCTCGAGCCGATCGCGACGGCCGAGACCCCGACGTTGCTCGCACTCGCCGTCCGGGTGGGAGAGGTGCGGCTCATCGACAACGTGGTCCTCGGCGTGGACGATCCCCTCCCGACGACGGGGAGCCTGTCGTGACCCGCCCCCGGGTGACGCTCCGCCGCCTCCGCGAGCTCGCCGAAGCAGGAACTCCGATCGTGATGGTGACGGCGTACGACTTCGCGTCGGGCCGGGTGGCCGAACGCGCCGGCGTCGACATCGTTCTCGTCGGCGACTCCGGGGCACAGGTGGTGCTCGGGCATTCCGACACCACGTCGGTGACGCTCGACGAGATGCTCATGCTGTCGAAGGCCGTGCGCCGAGCGGTGCAGACGCCGCTCGTGCTGTGCGATCTGCCGTTCGGCTCCACCGAGCTGAGCGACGAGCAGGCGGTCGCGACGTCCGTCCGTTTCGTCCACGAGGCCGGCGCCGACGCGGTCAAGATCGAGGGCGCGAATCCGGCCCGGCTGTCACGGCTGCGGGCGATCGTCGAGGCCGGCATCCCGGTCGTCGGGCACGTGGGCCTGACCCCGCAGACCGCGACCGCGCTCGGCGGCCTCCGCGCGCAGGGGCGTACCCGCGATGAGGCGGTCCGGGTCGCGCGCGACGCACTCGCCGTCCAGGATGCCGGAGCCTTCGCGCTCGTGATCGAGGCGGTCCCCGCCGATGTGGTCGCCGAGATCCGCCGCGCACTGCGCATCCCGATCATCGGCATCGGCGCGGGCGACGCCGACGGACAGGTGCTCGTCCAGCACGACCTGCTCGGCATCACCGAGGGGCGTACCCCCGTCTTCGTCAAGCGCTACGCCGCACTCGGCGACGCGATGGTGGAGGGTGTCGAGGCGTACGCGCGCGAGGTGCGCGAGGGCGTCTTCCCGGCAGCGGAGCACACGTACCCCGCCTCCGCCGAGGCGGCCGCAGCGGTGCGCGAATTCGTCGACGGACTCTGACGGCCCGTCGCTCACCGCACGGGTCGTCGTCCTCGCTTATCCCACTTCCCCTCTCGTCGGAAACCGGCGGTCGGCGCAGGAGTCCCCGGGCTGTCGCCGATGGCACCGACTCTATATCGCCGATATACATTAATATATCCAAGTGACAGACGACGTGCGAAGCGACACACGATCCCGTCTCCTGGCCGCGGCCGCCGACATGATCGCCTCCTCGCCGGGCGAGGAGATCTCGCTCCGGGCGATCTGCGCCGCCGTCGGCGTGAAGATGCCGACGCTTTACCACTTCTTCGGCAACAAGCAGGGTCTCCTAGATGCTGTCGTCGAACGGGGATTCGACCTCTACCTCGCCGAGAAATCGTCGATGGAGAGCACCGGAGACCCCATCCAAGACCTTCGCGCCGGCTGGGACGCCCATGTCGCGTTCGGCCTCGCGAACCCCGGGTTCTACACACTCATGTACGGCAGCGTGCGCCCCGGGCACTCGCCCGCCCCGCAAGCGCGCCCGAGTCGGATCCTGCGCCGGCTCACCACTCTCGCCGCAGAGCAGGGCCGCCTCGCCGTCGACCCGCACCAAGCCGCCGCCCACGTCCTCGTGACGAACATCGGCGTCACTCTCCGGCAGATCGTGCTCGCCCAAGAGGATCGCGCTCTTTCCGTCGCCGTGCGTGAGGGGGTCATCGCCGCGATCACGGGGACCACGGCGACGATCTCGTCACCGCACCCGCACATCGCCCCCGTGCTCGAGTACGCCAACGCTCACCCCGAGATCCTGGGGAGCGCCGAAACGCTCCTGCTCACCACGTGGCTCCGACGACTCGCGACAGATCAGCCGCCCTCGGCGACGCCCATCCCCTGACCGGCCGCGCGACTCGCCGGACCGCGAGGCGCCCGCGCCCTCATGACGAAGGCACCACCTTCCGCGTGATTCCGCGGGAGTCGGGGCGCTGCTGCAATGAGCTCGCGCAGTCGCGCGGGATCGCGATGCGCTCCGACACGACCGCCGCAAGGGGACTGCTGCGCGGATAGCTGGCAGGTTGTCGTCACGCCGCCGGTGCGACGGCCGTGTTCATGATGGTCTCGAACTCGATGGGCGCCAAACGTCCCAAACGGGCCTGACGCCGACGCCGGTGGTAGGTCCGCGCGATCCAGGTCACCATCGCGACGCGCAGCTGCTCGCGGGTGGTCCAGGCGCGGCGGTTGAGAACGTTCTTCTGGAGCAGGGCGAAGGAACTCTCCATCGCCGCGTTGTCCCCTGAGCCGCGCGTGGCATCAGGGACAGGCGGACGCAGCGATCGGCACCGCGGGCGTGCACGTCTTCGAGGACCTGCGCGGCAGGACCGATGCCGAGGGTCGCCCGCTCCAGGTGACCATGCCCTGCGTCGCCGACGAGCTGGCCGCCCCGACCGACCTGGTCGAGGGGAAGGCCGCCCGCCTGCCGGTCGCCGCGGTGCGAGGCCGAGCCGATCTCGTGGGATCCCTCGATCTGCCGGACACGCGCTCGATCGTGCGGCCCGCCGAGCGGGACATGTTCCGACTCGGCGTTGACGAAGCGTGGGCGCAGGGGTACTGGGCCGGAGTCAACGACCGCTGACGTTGCCGAACAGCCGGGCGATCGGCGCGAGCACCAACGGACGGGCGGCCACCCAGGCGACGGCGATCACCACGAGCGATGCCACGAAGAGCCAGAAGCCCGTCCAGTTGTCGGCGTACGCGTTCGGGTCGACGCTGCCCTGCGCCGCGTACATGTGGTTGAGGTTGCGCAACGCCCCGGTGGCGAACACCAGGAAGACGTGGATCGCGATGAAGACCACGAAGTACAGCATCACCGGGAAGTGCACCTTGCGCGCCCACTCGACCGGGTAGGCCCTGTTGAGCGCGGTCGCGTTCTTCGGCCAGATGCCGCTCATACGCACGCCGGTGACGATCGCCAGCGGCGCGGCGATGAACACGGTCGTGAAGTAGGCCAGCTGCTGCAGAGCGTTGTAGTTGACCCAGCCGTTCTCGGTGGGCCAGTCCAGTGAGACGTACTGCAGTGCGGCGCTCAGCGCGTTGGGGAACACCTCCCACGAGGTGGGGACGATCCGCATCCACTGTCCGGTCGCGAACAGCAGCACGACGAAGATCACGCCGTTGGCGACCCACAGGATGTCGAGCGACTGGTGGAGCCACAGCGCGATGCTGATCTTGCGCATCTTGTTTCCACGCGGCGACCAGAACATGCTGGGCCGCTTCTGATGGCGCACCTGCAGACCGGTCCGGATGATCAGAAGCATGAAGAAGGTGTTGAGGAAGTGCTGCCATCCGAGCCACGCGGGCAGCCCCACGGGCGCCTCGGCAGGGAGGTGGTATTCGCCCGGATAGGCCGAGAGGAAGTCGTGAAGCGCGGGGAGCGAGAGGACCCATCGCACGAGCAACACCAGCAGCGCTGCCGCGAACAGCAGCGCGAGCCCGCCGACAAGCGCGGCACCCGCCCACTGGGCACGCGTGAACGGGCCGTAGCGGGGCGGTTCGGGCTTCGGCTCGGGACGGGTGCGCGCGGCGACGCCGGGAAAGGCCGTCTGACGGAACGGGAGCGGTGCGCGCGGTCCGGGTGCGGACACGACGGGCGCGAGAGGCGCGGCGGACGCGGACACGACACGCGCGGCGGCCGCGGGAGGCGCGTCGGTCACGGCATCCGCGGCGCCCGCGGCATCCGCCGGAGCCGGCCGGCCCTCGGTCGTCGGACCGGCGGCGGGGGTCGCGGGGGCGAATCCCTCGGGCGGCCACGGCTCGCCACCGGCTGTGCGCGGGAGGCCGCGCCGCAGCTTGTGCGAACCGACCGCCGCCGGAGCGGCACCGGCCGCTGCGGGCGTCGCCTCGCTGCGCGGGGCCTCCGGACCGGACGCGACCTCGGCGATCGGCGAGGCCGCCAAGGGTGCGGCAGGACTCGGGTGTGCGGCGGGCGCGGGCGTCGTGGAGAGGACGGATGCCGCGGGCCAGGGCTCGCCGCCGGGAACCCGGGGCAGACCCCGTCGAACACGCTGCGCGACGGCCGGGCGCGGAACCTCGCGAGGCTCCGCGGGCCGCGATGCGACAGAGGCACCAGGGACAGCAGCGGCGGCAGGCGCTGGAGGGGCGGCAGGCGCGGCAGCGGTCGAGGACTCGGTCGCGGCCGCCTCGGCCACGCCCTCGGCAGCCGGGTCTGTCGGCGCGATCGCGACGGGGGCCTCTGCGGCCGCGGGCCAGGGCTCGCCGCCGGGCCGCCGGGGAAGGCCCCGGCGCACGGAACGTCCGAACGTCGCCACCGCGCCTACGCCTTCTTCGCCTCGAGAGCGGCGATCAGCTGCGGCACCACCGTGAAGAGGTCACCGACCACGCCGAAGTCGGCGATCTCGAAGATGGGGGCGTCGGCATCCTTGTTGATCGCGACGATCGTCTTGGCCGTCTGCATGCCGGCCTTGTGCTGGATCGCGCCCGAGATGCCCAGGGCGACGTACAGCTGCGGCGACACGGAGACGCCGGTCTGACCGACCTGGTACGACTGCGGCACGTATCCGGCGTCGACGGCGGCCCGCGACGCGCCGACCGCCGCTCCGAGCGCATCGGCGAGCTGATCCACGAGGGCGAACTTCTCCGCCGAGCCGAGGCCTCGTCCGCCCGAGACGACCTTCGCCGCACCGCGCAGCTCCGGCCGCGTCGAGGTGACCGGAGCCTCCTGCACCTGACCGAAGGTCGCACTCTTGCGCCCGGAGGGCTTGATCGTGAGGGTCTCGACGGCGGGTGACGCGACCTCCGCGGCCCGGGCGTCCACGGCGCCCTGGCGGACCGTGATCACGGGCGCCCCGAACGTCGCGGCGGCGTCGACGTTGTAGGCGCCTCCGAAAACCGAGTGGTGAGCGACCACGCCCTCGTCGTCGCGCGAGACACCGACGGCGTCGACGCACAGCGCGGAGCGCGTGCGAGCCGCATAGCGGCCGGCCGTCTCGCGCCCCTCGACGGAGTGCGGGACGAGGACGGCGTCGGGCTGCACGGCCGCCACCGCAGCCTGGAGGGCATCGACGCGGTCACCGGCCGCGACCACCACGTGGGTGGCGCCGAGTGCGGCAGCCTCCGCGGCGAGTTCCTCGCTCTCCACGAGCGCGATCGGCGCGCCGATCGCGGCCGCGGCGCCCAGCAGTCCGGGGGCGGACTTGGCCAACCCTCCGGAAGGGATCGAGTCGAGGGCGACGAGGATCGCGTCGTCGGGGTATGTCATCTCCGCACCTCCGTCAGGCGAGCCGGTTCTGGACGAGGAACGCGGCGAGCTGCTCGCCCGCATCCCCCTCGTCGACGATCTTGACGCCGGCCGAGCGCGGCGGCTTCTCGCTCACGGCGATCATGATCGACCGCGAGGCATCCGGGGCATCCGGGTCGACACCGAGGTCGGCGAGAGAGACCGTCTCGAAGGGCTTCTTCTTGGCGGCCATGATGCCCTTGAAGTTGGGGAACCGCGCGTCGGGCAGAGCCTCGGTGATCGAGATCACCGCGGGGAGCGAGGCGGTCACCTCGACGGTGCCGGCATCGGTGGCCCGCGTTCCCGAGACGGCGGTCTCGTCGATCGACACCGCCGTCAGGTTCAGCGCGGCGGGCACGTCGAGGAGCTCGGCGACCATCGCCGCCATCACCCCTCCGACGCCGTCGGTGGAGAGGTTGCCGGCGACCACCAGGTCGAAACCGGTACGCCGCACCGCGGCGGCGAGCACTTCGGCGGTGAGGCCCAGGTCGGCGCCGAGCAGCGCGTCATCGACCACCTGCAGCGCGGATCCCGCCCCCATCGCGAGACCCTTCCGCACGGTCGCCGCGGCGGACTCCGGAGCCATGGAGACCACGACCACCTCGGTGTCGGCGTGCTGGTCAGCGTAGGACAGGGCCACCTCGAGCGATCGCTCGCCGATCTCGTCGAGCACCGACTCGCTGGACGCGCGGTCGACGATTCCCGTCTCGAGGTGGAGTCTGCGCTCTCCCCACGTGTCTGGGACCTCTTTGACCAGGACGACGATCTTCATGACGGACTCCTCACGTCTCAGCGAGTCTACGGGGGGCACGGATGCGGCGACGTGCGTCAAGGGGGCGACGCCCGCACCGTCCGCCGCCTATCGACGAGAGATGGATCCCGAAGAGAAGATGCGGTACGCCGCGGGTGAGACCGAGCAGGGCCCGCCCCCACCCCGGACCGCGAACGGCGCGGCGGGCACCGGCATCCCGGGCCCGGAGGCACGCGAGCTCGATGGCCGGTACGAGGATCCCGGGCGTCATCCGGCGGCCTCCTCCGGGCGCTCCGCGGCGGACAGCGCCGCCGACCTCGCTGAGCACCGCGCCGGGCGGCAGCATCCCGTTCTGGATGCCGTCGAGCAGATGACGGTCGGCGCGATCGCTGGCTCTCATCGCGTCTCCCTTCATCGGTGAATGAAGTCAGTGTATACACAAGAGCGCATGTCGGCCATGCGTGGGCCACTTCTAACCGCCAACGTATACAGAGCGCAGCAACTCTCACCTGATGACCATTGAACCGGCACCATACCTTTAGGTACGGTATCCACGACGGCGCGACTCGACACTCGGCGCCGCGGAGGAGATCGACGATGATCAGCACCACTCCCAGCGGGGACGACACCGACACCGTCGTGATCGGCGGAGAGCGGCGGCGCGGCCTCCCCTACGATCTCGTCTCGCCGTCGACCGGCCGGGTGTTCGCCCGCGCGAGCGCCGGCAGCCAGGCCGACCTCGACGAGGCGGTGACCGCCGCTCGCGGAGCACTCCCGCGATGGCGTGCGCTCGGCCCCGAGGGTCGCGCCCCGATCCTGCACGCGGTGGCCGACGCCGTGGACGCCGCCTCCCGCGAGTTAGTCGAGCTCGTCGCGCGACAGAACGGGATGCCCGTGCGCGTGGGGCGGTCCAGCGAAGGCGTCGTGGGCCCGCGGCTGCTGAGGCAGTACGCGCAGCTGGCCGTCGAAGCTCTCGCGCCCCGCTCCCGCCCGCGCGCGGGAGGCGGACGCACCCTCGTCCAGCGAGAGCCTCACGGGGTGACCGCGGTGATCGTGCCGTGGAACTTCCCACTCTCTCTGGCCTTGTTCAAGATCGCCCCGGCCCTGGCCGCCGGCAACACCGTGGTGTGGAAGCCCGCGCCCGAGACGGTGCTGGATGCCGCGCGGGTCGCAGAGATCGCCGCCGAGGCCGGCCTGCCCGCAGGGGTGCTGTCGGTCGTGCCGGGCGACCGGGAGATCGGCGCCGCACTGGTGGCGCACCCGGGCGTCGACCGCGTGGCGTTCACCGGGTCGTCCGGTGCCGGGGCCGCGATCGCTCAGGAGTGCGGGCGGATGCTGCGCCCCGTCGGCCTAGAGCTCGGCGGGAAGTCCGCGGCGATCGTGCTCGACGACGCCGACCTGCTCGCGCACGCGCAGGCATTCTTCGGCGCCACCCTCCTCAACAGCGGCCAGACCTGCTACCTCAGCACCCGCATCCTCCTCCCGCGCGCCCGTGCCGAAGAGTTCACGGCGCAGATCGCGGCCCTGGTGCGCGCGTTGCCGATCGGCGACCCGCTCGATCCGGCGACCGCGCTGGGGCCGCTCGTCTCGCGGGGACACCGCGAGCGGGTGCGCGGGTTCGTCGAGCGCGCCCGCACCGCCGGGGCGCGGGTGGTGCAGGGCACCGGGGCAGGTGCCCTGCCCGTCCCCGACGAGGGCTGGTACGAGTCGCCGACGGTGTTCGCCGACGTCGACCCCGCGTCGGAGCTGGCGCGCGAGGAGGTGTTCGGCCCAGTGCTCGCCCTGACCTCTTACGACAGTCTCGAGGAGGCGCTGATGCTCGCGAACGACTCCGACTACGGTCTGGCGGGAACGGTGTGGTCACAGGACGAGGCGCGCGCCGTGGAGGTCGCTTCTCGCGTCGAGAGCGGCACGTGCGGCGTCAACGGCTTCCGCATCGACGCCGACGCACCGTTCGGCGGCATCCGGCGCAGCGGCATCGGTGTCGAGCTCGGCGAGGAGGGCCTTCTGGAGACGACGCGGACGCGGACGATCTATGCGTCCTTCGCAGATGCCGCGAGCGACAGCATCCCGGCCTCGACGTAGATCAGCCGGTTGATCTCCTCGAACATCGCGCGCAGCCGCTCGAGCGAGCGCGCCGTGTCGAGGTGCTGCGCGCCGGCGAGGGTGGCGATGGCGATCTCCGCGATGACGAGGGCCTTGTCGTCGGCCATGCCGAGCTGACGCAGAGTGGCCTCGATCGCGGTGCGGCGCGTGTCGTCGACGCGGCGCTGCACCGTCGCCACGGCGGGCTCGCTGCGCCCCCACGAGCGGATGGCGGCTTCGGTCGCGTGCGGGAGGGCGACCGCCACATCGGTGAGGGCCTGGATGCGCGCCTGGCCCGGGACAACGGAGCCGACCGTGCGGATCAGCTGCTCACTGTGGACGCGTTCCCAATACTCCAGCAGGCGCTCGACGTAGGTCGGCAGGCCTCCGCGGAAGTGATGGTAGAACGACCCCTTCGTGACCTCGAGTCGCTCACACAGGGCCTGAATGGTCATCGCGCCGACGCCCGCCTCCCCCAGGAGGGCCAGCCCCGCCTCCAGGAAGTCGTCGACCGAGCGCTGCGCCATGTGCCGATTATGGCACCCGCTCCCCCGGGGCACGGGCTCACGGAGGTAGCAAACATACCCTGAGGTATTGCGATCTGATCTAGCGATCGATAACTTCTTGACGAGGCGGGATCACTCCGCCTCACCCGAGGCATACCTGCGCGTATGCCCGTCCACATCGATGACGCTGGAGGACGTATGACGACCGTCGAGTTCGACACCCCTTTCCTGCCGAACGCGATCTACACGCGCGCCAACGCCGGCGAAGTCTTCCCGTACGTGCTCGAGCCGCTCACGTGGTCGTTCCTCGGCCCGCAGATCGAGCGGGGGTTCATGCGATGCATGGCCGACGACTTCGCCGCCGCCACCCCCATTCCCGGCGGCTACCGCGCCTGCGGGCGCATGGCCGGGCGCCTCCACCTGAACCTGTCGGTCTTCCGCACCGTGGCCGAACGCGCACCCGGCTCGACGGCGCGCGACCTCGACGTGCAGTACTTCGGGGATGCCGTCGCCAGCGGCCTGCCCGCCCACCCGACCGGTACCGACACCGTCGGCGATAAGGCCCGGACGACGACCGCGGCGCTGCGCACCATGCTCACGGTCGATCGACGCATCCGCCGGGAGAAGGCCGCCGCCATCGCCGCTCTCGACGACGCCCGCCGCGCCGCGGCATCCCTCGATGACCCCGTGGTGCTCCTCGACCGGTTCGACCGCATCCTGCCGCTCTACGGCGACACCTTCGGCACGCACGTCACCGCCCGGGCTCTCACCTCCTCGGCGGTCACGATGGCCACGGGGGCGCTCGGTCGCATCGGGGTCGGGCAGAACGAGGCCATCGCCCTCATCAGCCGGCTCCCTGATCTCGAGAGCGCCAAGCCGAGCGCACGGCTGCGCGCGATCGCCGTCCGCGCAGCGGCCGACCCTCGCGTGGCGGACGTGCTCCGCCGGGCCGGAGCGCGCGACGAGCTCGACGCGATCGACTCGCCCACCGCGAGGGAGACCGCCGCGGCGATCGATGCCTTCGTCGCCGAGTTCGGCCACCGGGGAGTGAACGAGTTCGACCCGACCGCCCCGGTGTGGGGCACAGACCCGTCGCTGGTCCGGCAGCTGCTGCGGCACGGCCTGGCCGACGCCGATGCCCCGCGACAGGCAGAAGACCCCGGGCTGCGGGGCGTGGCCGGGATGCTCGTCCGGCGCGCACGGGCCGCCATCGTGCGCGCCGAGACGACGAAGGACAACGTCATCCGCACCTCGCACGCCCTGCGGGTGCTGCTGGGCGCCGCACTGGAGCGAATGCCGCCGCTCGACCGTGCCACGGCGCTCGCCCTCACCTACCCGCAGCTGCGCGCCGTCGCCGCCGGCGGGGCGGTGCCCCGCGAGGATGCCGACCGCCGCCGGGCGGAGCTGGCGGCGGTCCGCGATCGGGAACCGGCGGAGTGGTCGATCGGCACGCTGTCGTTCGCCGCGCAGACGGGGAACGACACCGCCACCACGGACGACGCCGGTCTCGCGGAGATCGCCGGCCTGGCGGGCTCGCCGGGATGCGCGACCGCCCGCGTGCGCGTGCTGCGCAGCGCCGACGACGACTTCGACGACGGAGACGTGATCGTCGCGCGCGTCACCGACACCGCGTGGACCCCGCTGTTCCTGGCCGCCTCGGCGATCGTCACCGACTCGGGCGGGTCGTTCTCGCACGCGACGATCGTGGCCCGTGAGCTCGGTATCCCCGCCGTCGTCAACACCAAGACCGCCACCCTCGACCTCCGAGACGGCGACCTCGTCGAGGTCGACGGCGACGCCGGAGTGGTACGGATCATCGAGAGAACGGAGCGAGCATGAGCACGAGCACCAGCGGGAACAGGGCACCCGATGCCCTCGCCGACATCGACGTCGTCAGCAACGAGGTCTACCTCAGCGACGTGCCCTTCGAGGCCTTCGCGCGCCTCCGCCGCGACGCGCCGCTCCACCTCCAGCGCGTATCCGACCCCGAGATGGTCGACGCGGTGTGGGTGGCTTCCACGGCGGAGCTGGTGCGGGAGATCTCCGGGCGCCCGGAGGTCTTCTCTTCCCAGGCCAACGGTGTGCGCTTGGACGCCGCGCGCGTGGAGGAGGGACGCAAGGTCGAGGGCGGCAACTTCATCATGCTCGACGATCCCGCCCACCGGGAGAAGCGCAAGCGCGTGCAGCCGGGGTTCAGCCCGCGGGCACTGCGCGCCTTCGAAGATGCCTTCCGCGCCCTCGCCGACGACATCGTCGAGCGCGCCGTCGCGGCGCGCGAATTCGACGCGGTCGAGGCGCTGTCGGTGCACGTGCCGATCACCGCCATCTGCCAGCTGCTGGGCATCCCGCTGGAGGATGCCCCGCGCGTGCGCGCGTGGGGGGATGCCGTCGTCTCCCTCACCGACCCCTCGGCCGGCGGATCGCGCGCGGCAGCCGGCGCAGCGGTGCAGGAGTTCGGCGCCTATGTGCTGCGCCTGGCCGCCGAGCGCGCCGCCGACCCGCGTGACGACCTCCTCTCCACGCTCGTCACGGCGCCCGACGACCTCCGCCTCAGCGACTCCGAGCTGGTGGGCGTCATGATGCTGCTGCTGGTCGCCGGCAACGAGAGCACACGCAACACCACCTCGCACTCTCTTATCGCCCTGGCCCAGCACCCCGACCAGCTCGACTGGCTCGCCGACGACCTGGACGCACGCCTGCGCGGGTCTGTCGACGAGATGCTCCGGTGGGCGAGCCCGCTCACCTTCATGGCCCGCACCGCGCTCGAAGACGTCGAGCTGGCAGGACGGCACATCGCCGCCGGCGACCGGGTGGCGATGTTCTACTGCTCCGCCAACCGCGACGAGCAGCTCTTCCCCGACGGCGACGTCTTCCGGCTCGACCGCGACAACTCCCACGAGCACCTGTCGTTCGGCGTCGGCACGCACGCGTGCATGGGGTCGTCGCTCGCACGTATCGAGCTGAGCGCCGTATTCCGCGCCTTCGCGAGCCGCGTCGCACGCGTCGAGGTGATCGGCGAGGTCGAGCGCGTGCGCTCCAGCTGGGTGCGCGGCATCCGTTCCCTGCCCGTCCGCGTCACGTTGCGGGAGGCCTGATGTACCCCGGAACCACCGCCGCGACCCACCCCGACCGCATCGCGGCGCGCATGCACGGCACCGATCAGGTGCTCACCTACGGGCTGCTCGAGGAGCGCGCCCACCGCGTCGCCCGCGTTCTGCACGACGCCGGGATGCGGCGGGGCGACCACCTCGCGATCGTCTCCACGAACGACCTGCGGGTGTTCGAGGTGTACTGGGCCGCGATGCGCTCGGGGCTCTACGTCACCGCGATCAACAGCCACCTCACCGCCGAGGAGATCGCGTACATCGTGAACGACTGCGGCGCGCAGACGCTCGTCGTCGCCGGTGCCCTGGGCGCCCTGCTCGACGATCTCCTCCCGCTTGTGCCGGGCGTGCGCCTGCGCCTGGCGTTCGACGCCGCGCCCGGAGGACGCTGGGAGTCGTACGAGTGGGTGCGCGACGCCGCCGACCCGACGCCGCTCGCCGACCGACCGCGCGGCGCCGACATGCTGTACTCGAGCGGCACGACGGGGCGCCCGAAGGGCATCCGTCCCACCCTGCCCGACGCACAGGTGGACGAGCACGCCGAGCCGATCATCGGCGTCGCCGCGCGCATGTGGGGCGTGGGCGCCGACACCGTGTACCTCTCGCCCGCACCGATCTACCACGCCGCACCCCTGCGGATCGCGGCGGCCGTGCAGGCGCTCGGCGGCACCGTCGTGGTCATGCCGCGCTTCGACGCCGCGGAGGCGCTGCGGGCGATCGACGAACACGACGTGACCCACAGTCAGTGGGTGCCGACGATGCTGGTGCGGATGCTGCGCCTCGACCCCGAGACGCGGGCGACGTACCGCGGCACCCATCACCGCGTCGCCCTGCACGCCGGGGCGCCGTGTCCCGTCGACCTCAAGGAGCAGATGGTCCGGTGGTGGGGCCCGATCCTCACCGAGTACTACTCCTCCACGGAGGGCAACGGGCTGACGATGATCACCGCCGCCGAGACCGCGGAGCATCCCGGATCGGTGGGCCGTCCCCTGGTGGGGGTCGCGCACATCTGTGACGACGACGGCCGGGAGCTGACCGCGGGGCAGACCGGCGCGGTGTTCTTCGAGCGCGACACCGAACCGTTCGTCTACCACGGCGATCCCGAGCGCACCGCGGCCACGCGGCATCCGCTCCACCCACTGTGGACGACGATCGGCGACATCGGACACCTCGACGACGACGGCTACCTCTACCTCACCGACCGCGCCGCGTTCACGATCATCTCCGGCGGCGTGAACGTCTACCCGCAGGAGGCCGAGAACGTCCTCGTGCTCCACCCCGCCGTGGAGGATGTGGCGGTGGCGGGCGTGCCCGACCCCGATCTCGGCGAGGCGGTGCACGCCTTCGTGGTGCCGCGCGGCCGGATCGGCGACGACGCGCTGGCGGCCGAGCTCATCGCGAGCGTGCGGGCGCGCATCGCGGCGTACAAGGCACCGCGCGGGGTGACCTTCGTCGACGCGCTGCCGCGCACCTCGTCGGGCAAGCTCGTCAAGTCGCGCCTGATCGACCTCTTCGGCCCCGTCGCCTGACGGAGCCGGACGCCGGCGGGCCGCTCAGAACTCGACGTCGAGCGGCCCCTCGGTCGGCCGGGCCTGGCACGCCAGGATGTAGCCGTCTTCGATGTCCTCGGGCTCCAGCGCGTCGGTGCACGCCATCTCGACGCGTCCGCGGCGGAGCTTCGACATGCACGATCCGCAGTCCCCCTCGCGGCAGGAGTACGGCACACGGATGCCGCGACCCAGCAGCACGTCGACGAGAGTCGCCTGCGCGGGCCACTCCACCTCGTGCGTCGCGCCGTCCAGGGCGACGGTCGCCTCGAACGCGGCGGTGCCGGTGGCGAGCTCCTCGAGCACGAAAGGATCGCCCTCGATGCTGGTGAACTCTTCCACGTGCACGGGCGCGGCATCCGTCCCGGCAGCTGCGCCCGCCTTCTCGCGCAGTTCGCGCAGGCCGGCGCGGACGGTGTCCATGAAGCCCGCGGGGCCGCAGACGAACGCCTCGTCCCACGGGCGCCCGGCGGCGAGGTCCTGCACGGCGTCCGACGTCAGCCGTCCGGTCTCGGAGCTGAGCCGGGTGATGACGGTGAAGCGGTCGGGATGACGTCGGACGAGCTCCGCGAGGCGATCACCGAAGATCTCCTGCTCCGCGTCGCGGTGGCATGCGACGAGCGTCACCGCGCCGGCGCCTCGCGCGAGCGCGGCGCGGGCGATCGAGAACACCGGGGTGATGCCGCTTCCCGCCGCCCACAGCAGCAGGTCGTGGTCGAGGTCTGCGGGGGTGAACAGACCCGCCGGCGCGAGCACGCGCAGCGTCATCCCTTCTCGGGCGTTGTCGACCAGCCACCCGGAGGCGCGGCCCCCGGGCGTGCGCTTGACCGTGATGGTGAGCTCGCGGTCCAGACCCGGCGCGCTGGAGAGCGAGTACGACCGGGCATAGCGATCGCCGTCGCCGGGGCCCGCCGGCACCCGCACGGTCACGAACTGGCCGGGGCGGTACGAGAACTCCTCGACGTGCGCGTCCGGCACCGCGAACGAGATCGACACCGCGTCCGCGGTCTCCCGCACCACGCGTGAGACCGGCAGGTCGACGCCCAGCTCGCGGATCCGGTCGGCGGCGGATGCCGTCGGTGCCGTGTCGGTCAGACTCATCCCTCGCTCCCCTCGCTCCCCTCGGCGGCTTCGCTGCCGTTCCCGGTGCCGTTCCCGGTACGCGGCACCGCGCGGTACCAGGCGGTGCCCAGCGCGCGCCCGAGGCGCTCGATCTGCTCGCGTCGCGGAGTCTGCGCGGGCATGCCGATGTGCACGTACGCCATCTGCTCGGTCATGCACCCCAGCGTCTCGGCGAGCATGTCGACGTCTTCGCCGGGCAGCATGATGCCGCGCTGCTGCAGCCGCTCGAGCCACCGGACCGTCCGGTCGATGTAGTCCTGTCGCACCCTCAGCCACAGCGACCGGAAGCCGTCGTTGGAACCGACCGCGGCAGCCTCGCGCAGGAGCCGCAGCATGTTGCGGTTGCGCGCGTACGCCTCGAGATAGGCCGTGCTGGAGGCGATCAGCGGCTCCAGCTCTCCCAGCCGCCGACTCTGGCGGCCCGACGAGTGCGCCAGTTCGTCCAGGGCCGGTCCGAGGGCGGCGAGGAACACGTCGTCGAGCGAGGTGAAGTGGCGGTAGAAGTTGCCCTGCGCCGTGCCGGCACGATGGGTGATGTCGGAGATCCGGGTGCGGGTGTAGCCGTACTCGGTGAAGCACTCCGTCGCCGCCTGCACGATGCGTTCGCGGGTCAGCTCGCCGCGCTTGTTCGACCGTTTCGCGCCCGTCGCCTGCGGATCGACCAATCCGGTCTCGCGCAGCACGCGCTGCGCGTAGGCGGGGGGCGCGTCGGCATCCGCCTCGCCGCGCGTCTCGAGGGTCTGGTCGCTGCTCATCGCTTCGCTCCTGTCCTGTGCCGTCCGTGGGCGGTCATGGGTTCCCTCACGCGGGGGCGCTCACCGTCTCGTGGGCCGCCGTCAGAGGGGCCAGGGGGTGATCCTCGGCGAGCGGTCGGTCGACGAAGGAGAGCAGCTCGACGAGATACGGGTCGCGCGCGGCGACGGGGCGGTCGCCGCCGAGCCCGGGCGCGACGGCGGCGCTGTCGTACACCCGCCCCGTGGTGCCGTCGACGGTGACGGTGCGCCCCCAGAGCGCCTCGATCGTGCCCTCGCCGCACCCCACCACGCACGGCAGGCCGATCTCGCGGCACACCAGCGCGGCGTGGGAGGTGGGCCCGCCGGTCTCCGTCACGACGGCGACCGACTGGAACATCGCCGGGACGTCCTCGGGCGAGGTCATCCCGCGCACGAGCACGACCTCCTCGCCTGCTGCGGCGCGCTCCTCCGCCTCGTCCACGTCGGCGACGGCCACACCGGTCGCCACGCCGGTGCCGATGCCGGTGCCGGTGGCCAGCACCGGTGCCGCTCCGTGGTCGCGGTGCGCGGCGGCATCCGCCTCGATCAGCCGCGCCGCGTGCTCGCGCGAGATGCGGTCCACGGCGGTGGCCCGATCGATGCGACCCTCGCGCACCAGGTCGACCGCGATGCGCACCGCCGCCCGCGGCGAGCGCTTGCCCACGCGGCTCTGCAGCACGTAGAGACGCCCGCTCTCGACGGTGAACTCGATGTCGGCCATGTCGTGGAGCTCCGACTCGACGAGCGCGGCCACGCGCAGCAGCTCGGCATGGAGTGCCGGATGCCGCGCGCCCAACGCATCGAGGGTGAGCGGCGTGCGGGAGCCCGACACCACCTCCTCCCCCTGGGCGCGAGCGAGCCAGTCGCCGGTGACGACCGGCTCGCCGGTGGAGGCGTCGCGCGTGAACAGCACGCCCGTGCCGGAGTCGTCGTCGCGGTTGCCGAACACCATGGCCTGCACGGTGACCGCCGTGCCCCCGAGCCCGGCCAGACCGTGGCGCTGCCGATACGCGACGGCGCGCGGGCTGTCCCAGGAGCGGAACACCGCACCGATCGCCTCGCGCAGCTGCGCATACGGGTCGGCGGGCGGTTCGGCCGCCGGATCTCCCGAGACGATCGCAGCGTAGCTCTCACGGAAGCGGTGCCACGTGTCATCCGCCCATGCGGCGTCACCCGACTCGTCGGCGAGCGCCGCGGACAGGTCGGGGGTGAGGCCGAGGTTGAGGACGGTGTCCATCATTCCGGGCATGCTCTCGGCCGCCCCGGAGCGCACCGATACCAGCAGAGGCGACGGCCCCGTCCCGAAGCGTCGCCCGGTATGCTCCTCGATGCCGCGCAGCGCCTCGAGGACGTCGCTCCACACCTCGTCGGCGAGCGCGGATCCGGCCGCGTGGAACGCGGCGCACTCGCGGGTGGGGAGCACGAAGGCCGGCGGCACGGGGAGGCCGAGCCGGCGCATGTCGTTGATGCTGAAGGCCTTGCCCCCCACCTCGGCGCGGGTGAGCGGGCGGGTGCCGTCGAGCACGATCGCGTGCGCGGTCATGATGGTTCTCCTTCCGACTGCGCCTTCAGGCTCGCGGCGGTCCGCAAGCCCGTGAGGCCGCCGTCGACGGGGATGTCGATGCCGTTGAGCCACGAGGCATCCGGTGACAGGGCGAAGGCGACGACGGCCGCCACCTCGGCGGCCGTGCCGTGGCGGCCGACGGCGGCGGCCGAGCGGTCGATGGCGTCCTTGCCCATCGAGGTGACGAAGTCGCCGAGGATCGGCGTCTGGATCGGGCCGGGGCTGACACTGACGACACGGATGCCGCGCTCGGCCAGCCGCGCCGATGCCAGGGCGGAGGCGTCCACCAGCACGCGCTTGGACGTGTCGTAGGCGGCGGGGCCCTCGAGCGGATGCCTCTGCAGCCACGCCGCGAGATCGTCGTTCGTCTGCGCGGCGCGGAGAGCGGCCAGCCCCGCCGCATCGACGGCGTTGCGGGCCGCGGCGAGGGAGGCGACGTTGACGATCGCGGCGCCACGCGGGAGGCGTTCGCCGACGGCGGCGATCACCCGCTGCGGGCCGAGCACGTTGACCTCCAGCACGCGCAGCGCGGGGGCCGTGCCCGGCACTCCGGCGACGTTCGCGATCGCGTCGATGCGCTCGGGCAGTCGTGCCGCGGCGCGGGTGATCTGCGCCGCATCGGTGAGGTCGAGCGCGATGTAGCGCACGTCGTCGCGGTCTCCTGCGCGCAGATCCCACCCGACGACGTCGGTGCCCGCGCCGCGCAGTCGCTCGACCAGTGCCGCGCCGATTCCCGATGCCGCCCCGGTCACGAGAACCGTACGGCGCGCCGCGTCGTTCCGCTCGTCGCTCATGCCATCACCGCCGTCACGTCCGTGAACTCCTCGATGCCGAGAGCACCCAGCTCTCGTCCGTACCCCGACTCGCCGACCCCGCCGAAGGGCACTCCGGGCCGCTCGCGGGTGCGGACGCCGTTGACCTTGACCTGTCCGACGTGGAGCCGCTCGGCCACGCCGACGGCCTCTGCGGGGTCGCCCCACACCTCGGCGGACAGGCCGAAGCGGCTGTCGTGCGCGATGTCGATGGCGTCGTCGAGGTCGCGGTAGGGCTGGACGACGAGGACGGGCCCGAAGATCTCCTCCTGTACCGCCTCGGCGGAACGCTCGAGCCCCGCCAGCACGAGGGGCGCCACGAAGAAGCCCGGCGCGTCGATCTCTGCGCGGCGGGGGCTTCCCGTGACCGCACGCCCGCCGTCGGCCAGAGCGCGCTCGGCGAACCCCACCACCGACTCGCCGTGGCGGACGCTGGAGAGCGGCCCCAGGCCGACGGCGGGGTCGAACGGGTCGCCCAGCGTGAAGCCGGCCGCGTGGGCGCGGATGAGGTCTTCGGCCTCCGCCGCGCGCGCGGCGGGGACGAGCAGGCGGGTGGTGGCGTTGCACGCCTGACCGCTGTTGACCAGACCGCTGCCCAGCACTGCCGGGATCGCGCGCGACAGGTCGGCGCTGGGGAGCACCAGGGCCGGCGACTTCCCCCCGAGCTCCAACGTGCAGCGCGCCAGCGAACCCGCGGCCAGTCGTGCCACCGTGCGGCCGGCCTCCACGCTGCCGGTGAACGACACGTGGGCGAGATCGGGATGGGCGGCCAGTGCGGCGCCGGTGACACCGCCCGAGCCCTGCACCAGCTGCACGGCACCGGCCGGGACTCCCGCCGCGTGCAGCAGCGCGACGAACTCCTGCCCGTCGAACGGGGTCTGCGCCGACGGCTTGACGACCACCGTGCAGCCGGCGACGAGCGCCGCCGCCACCTTCGCCACCGTCTGGTAGGTCGGCATGTTCCAGGGGCTGATTGCCGCGACCACTCCGGAAGGACGGCGGTGCAGCACCGCTCCCTCGATCGGCTGGCGCCACGCGAGGGCGCGGGCGTCGAGGGCGCGGTCGGCCGTGGTGCGCAGCACCTGCGCGGGGAGGTGCCATTGCGAGGCTTGCGCCAGCGCGATCGGCATGCCCATCTCCGCGGTGACGAGCTCGGCGATGCGCGCACCGCGCGCCGCGATCACCTCCGCGGCGCGGGAGAGGATCGCCGCGCGCTCCTCCAGCGGCGTCGCCGCCCACGCTGGGAAGGCCGCCCGCGCTGCGCGCACGGCCCGGTCGACGACGTGCTCGTCGGCCTCGACGACCTCGCCCATCTCCTCCAGGGTGCGGGCGCTGATGACCGGGATGCGCCGGGCGGCGCCGGCCGAGGTGCCGCGCGCAGCGGCATCCACCTCTTCGCCGTCGATGACGGATGCCGCGACCAGGCCGGTGAGCGGACCCGATCGCGTGCCGGAGAGTGGATGCGGGCGCGGACCGGCGTCCGCGAGCGGCGGCTCAGCCACGGCGCGCGCCACCGGCTCCACCACCCTGCTGGATGCGCACCGGGAGGCGTTTGATGCCGCGGAAGAAGTTGCTGCGCAGCCGGGCGGGATCGGCGGTGACCTCGACCTCGAGTCCGCGCTCGATGAGCCGCTCGAAGAAGAGACGTGCCTCGAGACGGGCGAGGTTGGCCCCGAGGCACGCGTGTGTGCCCCAGCCGAAGCCGAGGTGCTCGTTCGGGAAACGGTCGCCGCGGAACTCGTCCGGCCGCTCGAACGCGCGCTCGTCGCGGTTGGCCGAGGTGAACCACATCACCACCTTGTCGCCCGCGGCGATGGTCTTGCCGTGCATCTCCAGCTCGCGGGTGGCCGTACGCCGCATCGAGATGACGGGGGTGACCCACCGCACCATCTCCTCCACGACGACGCGGATCTGGTCGGGGTCGCGACGCATGGCGTCCCACCACTGCGGGTTCTGGGCGAGCGCCGCGATGCCGCCGGAGAGCAGGTTCCGCGTGGTTTCGTTCCCGGCGACCATCAGGATCAGGTAGTACGCGTCGAGGTACCCGCGCTGCAGCGGCACGCCGTCGAGCTCGGCGGCGGCGAGCGCGCTGACCAGGTCGTCCATCGGGCACTCGCGCCGCTGCTCCTCCAGACCGCGGAAGTACGCGAACGCCTCGTCGCGCGCCCGGACCGCCGTCTCCGGCCCCTCCGAGTAGTCGGGATCTTCGGAGGCCATCTGGTTCGTCCAGCGCAGCAGGTGGGGGCAGTCCTCGAGGGGCGCGCCCAGCAGCCGGCCGATCATGACCAGCGGCAGCTGCGACGACACGCTGTGCACGAAGTCGATGTCGCCCGCGCCGACGGCGTCGTCCAGGAGAGCGTCGATGACCGCGCGGATGTCGCCCTCGAGGTCCTTCACGCGCGCCGGGCGCATATGGGTCGAGGCGATACGGCGCAGAGGGCCGTGCTCAGGGGGGTCGACGTGATGGATGCTGCGCGCGCCCTCCCCCTCGGCGCGTCGGCTGGGGATCTGGGTACCGTGCACGACGGTGAACAGCTCGGGGTCGGAGGCGACGGCCTTCACGTCGTCGTACCGCGTCACCGACCAGAACCCCGCTCCGCCGTCCGGCTCGGCGTTCCAGTGCAGCGGGTCGGCGTCGCGGAGGAGCGCGAAGAGCTCTGCGTCACGCCCCGTCTCGAAGGGGTCGAGGTCCATCAGGTCGATGGCATGGGCGGTGTCGGCAGTGTGCGCCGTCGCTTCTGTCACGATGCCTCCTCGCATCTCGCCATCGGAACCGTTCCGATTTTGTGACGTGAAGATCACTAAATCATATTCCGGAGCACGACGGAAGTGGCGACATCAATGCTGAGAAAAACAGGGTTGCCCGGTCATCACACGACGCGTTATGGTGGCGGACCAGAGTGAAGAATGTTTCACATTCGCGGCAAGGCGGGAAGCCGGCCGCAACACGAGTGCACAGACGACGGAGTCGAGATGTATCCACCTGCGATCGCCCGTGAGCGCCCCGGGCATCTGGCGTATGTCATGGCCGGCTCCGGCGACTCGCTCACCTACGCCGCCCTCGACGACAGATCCACCCGATTCTCGCAGGCGCTGCGAGCAGCGGGAGTGACGACAGGCGAGACGCTGCTGATCGCGATGGAGAACAGGATCGAGTGGCCCATCGCCGTCGCGGCCGGAATGCGCTCGGGGCTGTACGTCACGCCCGTCAATTCGCACCTGCGCGAGCACGAACTGGCCGCCCTCGTCGCCGAGGCGCATCCGGCGGCAGTGATCACGAGCCCCGCGTTGGCGCCCGTCGTGGCCGCCGCCCTCTCCGAGACGGCCCAGCGACCCAGGCTGATGCTCTGCGTGGGCGCGGGCGCCGAGGAGTTCGAGCGTTTCGACGATGTGCTCGAGGCGGCGCCGGCGGTGCCGATCGCCGACGAGACGTTCGGGGCGCGCGTGCTCTACAGCGGCGGGTCGACCGGCCGTCCGCGCGCCTTCCGGCAGCGACTGCTCGAGGTCCACCCCTCGGAGGCGCCGATCCGCCACGGCGGTCTGATGAGCATGCTGGGACTCGACGGCGACAGCGTGTTCCTCTCGCCCGCCCCCGCCTACCACGCGGCACCGTTCACGTTCCAGCTCGCCGCACTGACGGCGGGCGCGACCGTGATCTGCATGGAGCGCTTCGACGCCCGCGGGGCGATGGCGACGATCCTCCGCCACGGCGTCACGCTGTCGCAGTGGGTGCCCACGATGCTGGTGCGCCTTCTCGATGCGCACGCCGAGGCCGAGCGCAGCGGCGAGACCCTCCCCCTCTCGCCCCGGCATCGAGCGGCGGTCACTTCCGGCGGACCGTGCGCCCCCGAGATCAAGGCGGCGATCGACGCCTGGTGGGGTCCGATCCTGCACGAGTACTACGGGGCCTCCGAGGGATACGGGCACACCTACATCTCGCCTCTGGAGGCGCGGGAGCGGGTCGGGTCGGTCGGTCGCGCACTCGGCGAGACGCGCGTCCACATCGTCGACGAGGCGGGGCGGGAGGTTCCGACGGGGGAGATCGGCACCGTGGCGTTCGAAGCGCTCGGCGCACGCACCTACGCCAACCAGGGCGAATCCGCCGGCTGGCGACACATGGGCGACCTCGGAACGATGGACGCCGACGGGTTCGTCTACCTGAAGGGCCGGGCCGGCTACACGATCGTGTCCGGGGGCGTGAACGTCTACCCCGACGAAGTCGAGCACGCCGTGGCATCCCATCCGTGGGTCCGCGATGTCGCCGTCCTGGGGGAGCCCGATCCGGAGTTCGGCGAGCGCGTGCTGGCGGTCGTCGAGCTGCACGAGTCCGCCCCGACCGACGACGCCGGCACGGTCGAGGCGGCGATCATCGCGCACACGCGCGAACGCGTGGCGACGTTCAAAGCGCCCAAGCGGGTGCTGATCGTCGACCGTCTGCCCCGCCTTCCCACCGGAAAGCTCAACAAGAAGGCGCTGCGCGACGAGCTCGTCGCGCAGCGCTGACCCGAAGACCCGATGCACCCATCCAGGAGGATGTCGATGACCACCCAGGAGGCACTCATGGCCGAGACGCCCGCACGCGCGCTGACCGCCGACCAGAAGGAGCGGTTCGATGTGCTCCACGCGATCAAGCTCAAGGGCCGCGCGAGCGACGAGGCTCTGGCACACATGCTCGCCGTCACGGAGGCCGAGGCCGCTCAGCGGCGCGAAGCGCTCGTCGCGGAGGGTCTCGCGATCTTCCGCGAGGGCCGGATGCCGTCGACGGCCCTGACCGCGGAGGGCAAGGCCGATCACACCGCCCTGCTGGAGACGATCCTCACCGATACCGCCAAGCGCGACGCCGTCGGGCGCGGCCTGGAGGACTTCCACCCGATCAACGGCGACCTCAAGCGCGTGAGCGCATCGTGGCAGACGCGGCCCGACGGCATGCCCAACGCGCACGACGACGCCGACTACGACAGGTCGGTCGTGGCAGCACTGGCGGAGGTGAACACGCGGGCACGGGCTCTGCTGCGCGCCGCGGCCCCGCTGGAGGAGCGCTTCGGTCGCTACGCCGACCGCCTCGACGCCGCGCTCGCGCGCCTGCAGGCGGGCGAGTCGGCGGCGTTCCTGCGCCCGCTGAGCGAGAGCTACCACGACATCTGGATGGAACTGCACGAAGACCTCATCGTGCTGTCGGGCCGCGTACGCGGCGACGCCGACGAGGGCTGAGCCGCCGCGGCCCTTCCGGCATCCCGGGTGAACGCGAGGGCGCGCGTGAGCGCGACCCGGGCTTACGCGCGAGCGCCGAGGTCGATCAGCTCCTGCGCGTAGGCGCGCGGGCGCGACCAGTCGAAGGAGCGCAGGATCTGCATCCGTTCGGCCTCGAGCGACCCCTCGGCGTGCGTCGCGAGGACGGACTGGTACCCGCCCCACGCGCCCGAGGTGAGGTCGCCGACAAGGTGGATCGCCCGCAGCCGCTCCTCTGCGGGCACCGCGCCGACGAAGTACTTCTCCAGCACCGCGCGCACCTCGGGATTCGCCCAGTCCGCTCCGCCCGGTCCCGTCGCGACGAGGCCGCCGGCAAGGTCGATCACGGTGCGCGCGGCCTCGTGGAACCCGTGGGCGAAGTGGTACTTGGCCATGTTGGTCGACAGCGGGTCGGGCAACCACACCCCACCCTCGCCTTCCACCGCGCGCAGCGCCGACAGGTCAGCGAAGCCGCGCACCGTCTCGGCGTAGGTGATGAGCTCGGTCATCTTCGCACGCACGTGCGCGGCCCGGGAGATGCCGTTGGCCTCGGCGACGAGGGATGCTGCGCCCACCAGTGCATCCAGAAGGGGCAGCTTGTAGTTGACCGCCGTGAAGCGGTGGTAGTCGACGAAGGCGAGGGCGATGCGCCCGGCGGCCTCGACGTCGCCGTGGAGGAACACGCGCGACTTCGGCACGCGCACGTCGTCGAAGACGGTGAGACTCTCCAGCATCTTGTGCCGGGACGAGATGGGGTGCTCGAAGCCGTTGCGAGGCGCGTCGAGGTAGGGCGAGACGTAGAGCGTGACGCCGGGGGTGTCGACGGGGATCGCGAAGGCGACCGCGTACGCCTCGTCGCCCGGGTTCATGGCGCGGGTGGGGATGACGACGAGCTCGTCGGCGTTGGCCGAGAACGACGTGTGCACCTTGGCGCCGCGCACCGTGATCGACTCGGCGTCCTCGGCGACGACACGCACGTACAGGTCGGGATCGGCCTGCCCGGCCGGGCCTTTCGACCGGTCGCCCTTGACGTCGGACTGCGCCACCGCGAGCGCCACATCGTGGTCGACGACGTGACGCCAGTAGGCCTCGGCGTTCACGCGCCCTTGTCCCTGCGCCGCCCGCAGGATGCCGAACACGGCGTCGCTGCCCACCTCCTTCAGCACGATCGTTCCGGCGCCCCGACGGCACACGGACTCGATGAGCCGACCGCGCGCGACGAGATCTTCGGGCGAGCGCGGGACGCGATAGAAGGCGGAGTACGCGCCGCGATCGTCGTGCGCCACGGCGAGCTCGGGCTCGTCCTGGGCGATGCGGTAGGCGTGCGCCGAATGCTCGATCGCGGTGTCGAACTCGGGGAACGTCGACACATCGTCGATGTAGCGCCCCTGGTAGACCACCTTGCGTCCGTCACGGAGGCCCGCGCGATACTCCTCGGCGGTGCGCAGGCGCACGGTCGGCTCCGACGGGACGGAGGGGACAGCGGTGTCGGCGGGGGCGTCGGCAGTGGTGTCGAGAGCGGTCATCGAAGTGCGCCTTCCACGGTAGGGGCCAGAGCGGCGGGGATGAGGGGAAGATGAGCGGTCGGCGCGGCGAGCGCCTGCACGAGGCCGTCGGCGAGGGGGACGGCGGCGGGGGCTACGTCGACGTCCATCGGACGGAGGAGGCTGACGGCGACATACCCGTCCCGCACCGCCTCCAGATCCGACCCCGAGACGTTGCGCGGCGATGAGGCCCCGCGCTGGATCACCAGCTCGCCGCCCTCGCGCCGCATGTCGAGGGTGAACATCCCGCTGAAGGCGAACGTGGTCTTCCGCACGCCGCGGAGCTCGGCGCGATCGAGATCGGGCACGTTGATGTTGACGCAGACACGCGGCATCCCCGCCTCACCGAACCACTCCACGCCCGCGACGGCGATCGCCGCGGCGGTGTCGAAGCGATGCTCGGGGGCGAACCCGCAGGACACGGCGAGCGACGGCATCCCGAGCGTCGTCGCGGCCAGGCACGCGCCCACGGTGCCCGAGAACACCACCGATCTGCCCACGTTGTGCCCGGGATTGACCCCGCTGACCACCAGATCGGGCCGCGCGCCGAACAGCCCCCCGAGCGCGGTGAGCACGGCCAGTGCGGGCGGCGCATCGAGGGCGGTGCCGGTGAGAGGCGGCGTGGTTTCCAGCGCGATGTCTCGGACGCCGATGCGTGCCCCGTGCTCGATGGTGCCGATCGCTGTGCCGCTGCCGCTGCGCTCGCCCAGGGGGCCGACGACGGCGACGTCGTGGCCGGCGTCCAGGAGCGCCTGGGCGAGGACGACGTTGCCGGGGGCACCGACGCCGTCGTCGTTGGTCAGAAGGATCCGCATGCGCTGTCTCCGCTTCGGTCGTGCGCCGTTGCCGCTGGTCAATAGTGACGCATGATTCACGTTCTTGTCCATTCGAATTCTCGTCAGAGGAGGCGAGGACACGAAGATCAGGCCCGCAAATCTCGAAAATGCCGCACGAATCCTGGGGTTGACAGCGTGATCGGCGCGCACGATCATCGTCATCAATGCGAACGTGGCTTCGCTTTATCGGAGCAGCCGAGGGGGAGGACCGCGTTCCACTTCACCGACGAAGGAGCATCATGCCCGGCTGGCCGATCGACGACGACACCTCGCGGGTCTTCCCGCTGTACTCCCGCGCGAACGTGGGCGAGATCTTCCCCGACCCGATCAGCCCACTCAACGCCACCGTCGGCTTCCAACACTGCCTGGAGCCGGGGTGGCGCGACGCGTTCGTCGCGTGCGGAGTGTGGGACCACGACCTCTATGACGCCGAGGTGGAGAAGAACATCCTTCCGGCCTTCGGCAGCTACCTGTACATCAACATGTCTCTGATGCGCCTGTTCGGCGTGCGGGTGCCGGGCATGTCGGCCGAGGCCGTCGACCTGCAGTACTTCGGCGACATGCCGGGGATCCCCAGCTACGAGAGCGAGCGGCGCGACTTCGACGAGAACGAGGAGTACGCGGCGAAGGCGGGCGCCTGGCTCATGCAGGAGGTGCTCGGCGCCACCGACCTGGCCGCCTACGACGCCGACAAGGCGGAGGTGGACGCCATCCGCGCCTCCCGACCGGATCTGACGACCCTCGGCGACCGCGCGCTCGCCGAGCGTCTCACCTCGTTCGAGACGCTGCTGACGCGGCTGTTCCAGCACCACATCGAGGCGAGCCTGAAGTCTGGCGTGGGCCTGGGCGCGGTAGCCCAGTTCACGCAGGCCATCGGCCGGCCGGAGCTCTCCCTCACCCTCGTCAGCGGGATCGGAGACGTCGACTCCACCGGTCCCTCCACCGACATGTTCACCCTCAGCCGCTCTGCCCGCCGGCCCGGGGTGGCGGCCGTGTTCGATCAGGGGGTCGACGGGCTGTACGAGCGTCTGCGCGCCGTCTCCGACAGCGGCTCCGACGACGACGTCCGCGCGTTCGTGCGCGACCTCGACGTCTTCCTGGAGCGCTGGGACTTCCGCGGGCCCTCCGAGTGGGAGATGCACGCCGACACGTGGGGCGTGCGTCCCGACCTCGCCCTGTCCACCATCGACCGCCTGCGCCACTCCGGCGACGACGCCGACCCGCGCCACGGCGCGCAGCGCGGGGCCGCCGAGCGCGACGCCGCCGTCGCAGAGATCCGCGCGGCGCTGGCAGGCGACGCCGAGGCATCCGGTCAGTTCGAAGCGGTGCTCAACGCCTCGGCGCTGTGGTTGCGCGGACGCGAGCGCGCACGCACCACGGCCGCCAAGCTGATCCACGAGCTGCGGCTGATCGGCCACGAGATCGGTCGCCGCGCCGTGGAGAAGGGGGCGATCTCCGACTCTCACGACGCGTTCATGCTGTTCGCCGACGACGTCGACGCCTTCCTCGCCGACCCCGCGGCCCTCGCGCCCGCTCTGGCCGAGCGCAAGCGCGCCTACCTCGCGCAGTTCGACCTGATCCCGCCGTTCGTCGTGGCCGGCGAGGTGCCGCCGATCGATCAGTGGCAGCGCCGCTCGGATGTCACCGCGACATCGCTCGCGGCGGGCGAGACGGTCACCGGCGTCCCCGGCAGCGGGGGAACCGCCGTCGGCCGCGCGCGCGTCGTCCTCAGCCCCGACGACGTCGACGAGCTGGAACCCGACGAGGTGCTGGTGGCCCCCATCACCGACCCGTCGTGGACGCCGCTGTTCGTCGGCGCCGCCGCGGTCGTCGT
Organism: Microbacterium testaceum; assembly: GCF_001476655.1. Lineage (GTDB taxonomy): Bacteria > Actinomycetota > Actinomycetes > Actinomycetales > Microbacteriaceae > Microbacterium > Microbacterium testaceum_C. Next base: position 36,838 of record NZ_LDRT01000052.1, read on the forward strand.
CGACGTGGGCGCACCCTTCTCCCACGCCGCGATCGTCAGCCGCGAACTCGGCATCCCCTGCGTGGTGTCGGTGTCGCACGCGACCAAGCGCATCGCCACGGGCGACCTCGTCGAGGTCGACGGC
>NZ_LDRT01000053.1 GCF_001476655.1 Microbacterium testaceum
GGGTCGGTGTGGGCGTGGGGTGCCGGCGGGTCGGGGCGGTTGGGCAATGACAGCTCGAGTGGCTCGCTGGTGCCGGTGAGGGTGTCGAGCCCGGCGGGTGTGGTGTTCACGCAGGTGAGTGCCGGGGGTTCGCATTCGTTGGGGTTGGCGTCGGATGGGTCGGTGTGGGCGTGGGGCGCCGGCTGGTCGGGGCAATTGGGCAATGACAGCTCGAGTGGCTCGCGGGTGCCGGTGAGGGTGTCGAGCCCGGCGGGTGTGGTGTTCACGCAGGTGAGTGCGGGATCTCTCCATTCGTTGGGGTTGGCGACGGATGGGTCGGTGTGGGCGTGGGGCGACGGCGAGATGTGGATGTTGGGCAACGGCGGCGCGCGCAGCTCGCCGATCCCGGTGAGGGTGTCGAGCCCGCCGGGTGTCGTGTTCACGCAGGTGAGTGCGGGATCTTTCCATTCGTTGGCGTTGGCGACGGATGGGTCGGTGTGGGCGTGGGGCTTTGGTGCGAGCGGGCAGGTGGGCAACGACGGCTTGCGCAGCTCGACGGTTCCGGTGAGGGTGTCGAGCCCGGGGGGTGTGGTGTTCACGCAGGTGAGTGCGGGATCTTTCCATTCGTTGGGGGTGGCGACGGATGGGTCGGTGTGGGCGTGGGGCCTGGGTGAAAGTGGGCAGCTGGGCAACAACGACACGCGTGACGCGTTCGTGCCGGTGAGGGTGTCGAGCCCGGGGGATGTGGTGTTCACGCAGGTGAGCGCGGGGGGCTCGCATTCGTTGGGGGTGGCGACGGATGGGTCGCTGTGGGCGTGGGGAAGCGCGGCGTCTGGGCAATTGGGGACCGGGGATTCCGTCGATCAACGGACCCCGTCGCGCTCCGCGAAGCGAGTGTTCACACAGGTGAGTGCGGGCTACTCGCACTCGCTGGCGATCGCATCGGACGGATCCGTATGGGCATGGGGGACCGGGAAGGACGGTCGTCTGGGCAACAATTCCCGCAGCGACTCGGCCGTGCCGGTCGCCGTCAGTCCCGCGTGGGGTCCGTCGGTGTTCATCACGCAGGTCAGTGCCGGCTTCTCGCACTCCCTCGCTCTGGCATCGGATGGTTCGGTGTGGGCGTGGGGAGCGGGCGTCGGGGGCCTCCTCGGCAACGGGACGGACCAGGAGTCGCTTGTGCCCGTTCCCGTCTCGAAATCGTGGGGCGGAGCAGTGTCGATCATGCAGGTCAGTGCCGGCCTGACGCATTCGTTGGCGGTCGCGTCCGACGGACGGGTGTGGTCCTGGGGGCAGGGCGGGAAAGGGCAACTAGGCACGGGCGCGCTGGTGAGCTCGTCGGTTCCGGTTCCCGTTCTCGGTGCACTCGACGGGGTCCGTGTCCAGCAAGTCGGCGCGGGCGGAGACCGCTCCTTGGCGCTGACCAATGACGGTGCGGTGTGGGCATGGGGGGACGGCGAGGGAGGTGGTCTGGGGGATGGCGACGCGACCGTGCACTTCTCAGCGGTCCCACGGCCCGTGTCGTGGCAGGCCGGTGGGGCGGCACCCCCCGTCCAGCAGATCAGCGCGGGACAGGCGCACTCTCTCGCCGTCACGCGTGCCGGAGCCGTCTACGCGTGGGGGAAGGGGGAGATGGGGGTTCTCGGTGATGCGAACTCTGCTGCGCATTCGGTGGCGCGACCGCAGCTCGTCAACGCTACGTGGGGAAGCGGTGTGGCGATCGCTCAGGTGAGTGCCGGCCCCCTCACTTCCCTTGCGGTCACATCGAAGGGTGATGTCTGGGGCTGGGGAAGCAATGGAGTCGCCCAGCTGGGTCAGGGTGACATGGTCAGTTCCTATCCGACTCCGGTGGCGATGAAGACGCCGTGGGTCACGTCGTCCCCGGGGTCGACCATCACGCAGGTGAGCGCGGGCCAGCTGCTGTCCGTGGTGGTCGCTTCCGACGGAACCGCATGGGTATCGGGGGTCGACGCGGCCTTCAAACTGAGGAGATCCCCCGAAGTGATGAGCTCACTCCCGCCCCTGCGTCTCGCGAACTGCACGCCCCCGTCGACCCTGGTGGGACAGCGTTGCACGCTCCCCGGTACGACGGCCTACTCCGTCTCCTACCGCTACCTCGGGTGGAGCTCGCCCCTCGCGACGACGACGATCACCCGATGAAACGCGTCCTGTGCAACGCCCTCTCGCCGCTGCGGTGGGTCTTCGTCGCACTCCTCCTCGCGGCGCTCGCGGCTCCCTTCGCCTACACGGCGGTGACGGGGCAGGAGATCGTCCGCGTCGACGGAGAGTCGATGGTGCCGACCCTCCACCTCGGCGACGTGCTCTTCGTCGGTCGCGCTGAGCCCGACGAACTCGTGCCTGGCGCGATCGTCACGGTCGAGCCGCCGGGCTCGGGACGCTACACGCACCGCATCGTCGCCGTCGAGGGCGACTCGCTGACGCTCCGCGGTGACGCGAACGCCGAAGCCGACCCGATACCCGTCGCCTTCTCCGACGTGCGCGGTGTCGTTCGTCACCACCTCGCGGGCGCCCCGGCTGTCGCAGTCCTCGCCCTCGACACGTTGCCGATGCGCCTGTCGCTGGTGGTGCTGCTCATCGGCCTGATCTTCCTGCCGCTCCCGGTTCGACGCGGTCGCGGCCACGTCGCACCGGCGAACCTCGACCACGAGGCGCAGCCGACGACTCGTCGAGAGGCCCGGGCCAACGTGCTTCCTTAATTGGCTTATACGCATATATATTCAATTAGCGAACGGGATGACTCTCACCCCGTTCGCGCTATCGCCGCCCCTCATCGAAGGAGTCATCCAATGAACGCGCCCACCCTCACTGCTCGCCCTTCTTCCCCCACTTCGTCGACCCCCTCGTGGCCCCGGGCCGCCGGCATCCTGATCCTCACCGGAGGCGTGCTGCTGACGGCCGCCACCGCCCTCGAGATCGGAACCGATGTGTCCACCGATCCGGGTCCGGCGACGGCGTTCTGGGTGCTCTTCCTCGCCAGCACGCTCGCTCACGTCGCGGCGATGTTCCCGCTCGCCCTCGGCCGCGGCGACGGTCAGGGCACCGTGGGCCCGTCGATCGTCGGCAAGCTCGCGCTGCTCGGGTTCGGCGCCTTCTTCCTCGCGAACCAGAGTCTGTACCTGCTCGCGGCGTACCTGCTGCCGACCGCGGAGCCCACCGATGGGGCGATGGCCTTCCTCTTCGGGATGAGCGCCGTGCAGGGCGTGCTCCTGCTGGTCGGGGGCATCGCCATCGTGCGGGCCCGCGTGCTGGCCGGCGCGGCCCGCTGGGCGATCCTCGTGCTCGCCGTCATCGGCTTCGCGCTCGGTGTCGTCATCAACGCGAGCTCGATCGAGGCGCTGACGAACACGATGTACTTCGTGTCGACCGGAGCGCAGATCGTCGCGGGGCTGCTCATCGCTCGGGCCGGCGTCCTCGCAGCGAAGTAGCGTGTGGGACGTGCCCCGCAGCTATCAGTCCCCCAAGCGACAGGCAGAGGCCGCCGCCACGCGCGCGAACATCGTCGACACGGCAGGCCGGCTCTTCGTCCGCGACGGCTACGTCGCCACCACCATCAAGGCGATCGCCGCCGAGGCGGGGGTGTCGATCCCCACCGTGCACCTGAACGGTCCCAAGCACGCTCTGCTGATCGCCGCCTTCGAGCGGACCTTCGCGGGTGACGAGGGCCTGCACTCGCTCACGGAACGACCTGCTCTCGTCGAGATCATGAGCGAGCCCGACACCGACACGGCGATCGGTCGGTACGTCGACTTCCTGATCGAGGCGAATCAGCGGTCGGCGGCGATCGTTCGGGCCATGCTCGCCGCAGCCGACAGCGACGCGGAGGTGCGTGCCGCCTACCTCGAGTTGGAGATGCGCCGCCACCGCGACATGACGATCGGGGCCGGGTGGTTCCTGCAGCGCGAACGTATCCGCGTCGACCAGGTCGCGATCGCCGCCGACGTGCTCGGCCTCATCACCGGGCCCGACCCGTGGACGCACTTGACCGTGACGCGCGGCTGGGATGTCGACGCCTACCGGTCGTGGCTCACGGCCCAGCTCATCCATCTCGCCGACAACCTCGCATAGACCCTCGCCGCGCGGCGGAGGGGGCTTCCTCGAAAGAAGACCATGACCCGTTCCGCCCTCCTGTGCAGCATGCCCGCCGTCGGCCACGTCGGTCCGCTCCTCGTCGTCGCCGCCGAGCTCCGGCGACGTGGATGGGACGTTCGTTTCCTCACCGGCGCCCGATACCGGTCCATGGTCGAGGCATCCGGCATCCGGTTCCTTCCCCTGCCGCCCGAGGCCGACACTCTCGACGACATCGGAACGGGAGATGACGTGCGCGAGAGGGGACTCGCGACCCTCAATCGCGGTGTCGAGCGGGCGTTCCTCGACCCCGCGGCTCCGGCAGCAGTCACCCTGGAGCACGTCCTCGCCGAGGAGCCGGCCGATGTGGTGCTGCACGACATGCTCTTCCTGGGAGTGCAGACCCTGTTCGTGCGACCGCGCTCCGAGCGTCCCCTCACCGTCATGTGCGGCATCACCGCCGCGGGATTCTCGAGTCGCGACACTCCGCCGTACGGTCTCGGCATCACGCCCCTCCGCCAGCCGGTGGTGAACCGTCTGCGCAACCGGGTGCTCGACGTGACGGCGAAGGCCGTGCTGCGACCGGTCCATCGGTCGCTCGACCTCTTCCTCGCCGGTGTCGGGGCGCCACCCCTGAACGGGGCGTTCTTCATGGACGTGCTCTCGCGCAGCGACCTGCTCGCGCAGTTCACCGTCGAGGAGTTCGAGTACCCCCGCAGCGACGCTCCCGCCCACCTGCGCTTCTACGGGCCCATGGCGACGGCGGCCGCCCATCCCACACCGGCACCGCCGTGGTTCGACGAGCTCGACCCGGCCCTCCCGCTCGTGCACGTCACGCAGGGCACCGTCGCCAACACCGACTACAGCGAGGTGATCGCGCCCGCCCTCGCGGCCCTGGCCGATCTTTCCGTCCAGGTCGCCGTGACCACCGGCGGGCGCGCGGTCGACACCCTCCCGACCCTGCCCGCGAACGCGTTCGCCGCGAGCTACCTGCCGTATGACGAACTGCTCGCCCGGACGAGTGTGCTCGTCACGAACGGCGGGTATGGCGGGCTCCACCACGCGATGCGCCACGGCGTGCCGATCGTCATCGCCGGCGACTCCGAAGACAAGGTCGAGACCTCGGCCCGTGTCCAGCACGCCGGAGTGGGCGTGAACCTGCGCACGGGTCGCCCGACTCCGGATGCCATCCGCTCGGCCGTCCTGCGGATCCTCGCCGATCCGGGCTACACGGCGAACGCGCGACGCGTCGGCGAGGCGATCGCCGCCGCGCCGGGAGCGGCGGGGCTCGTCGACGACGTCGAGGCGATGCTCGCGGCCCGCGCCTGATCCGCGCCGCGGTCAGCCCTCGACGACGCGTGCGGCGATGTCGGTGCGGTACTGCCCGCCTTCGAGGCCGATGCGGTCGAGTCCCTCGTAGGCGGCGGCGCGCGCCTCGCGGAACGTCGACCCCAGGGCGACGACGCTGAGCACCCGCCCACCGGTCGCCGTGAAGCCGTTGGCGGATGCCGCCGTCGCCGCATGCGCGAGGTGGACGCCGTCGACCTCGTCGGCGTCGTCGATCCCCGTCAGGGGGCGGCCGGTCACCGGCGCCTCGGGGTAACCCTCGCTGGCGAGCACGACCGTCACGGCGGCGGCTTCCGCGAAAGCGGGGCGCGGGCGGTCTTCGAGCGTGCCCGAGGCCGCGGCGAGAAGCAGCTCCGACAGCGGGTCGATCAGGCGGGGCAGCACGACCTGGGTCTCGGGGTCGCCGAACCGCGCGTTGAACTCGATGACCTTGACGCCCTGTTCGGTCAGGATGAGGCCGGCGTAGAGGAGTCCGATGAACGGCGTGCCCTCGGCATCCATCTGCCGGATCACGGGCTCCGCGATCTCGCGCGTGACCTGATCGACGAAATCGGCCTCGCTCCCGAAGCGGTCGTCGAGCCACGGCAGCGGCGAGTAGGCGCCCATGCCGCCGGTGTTGGGGCCCTCGTCGCCGTCGCGGAGGCGCTTGAAGTCCTGCGCGGGGCTGAGCGGCAGCACGTGGTCGCCGTCGCTGAGGAAGAACAGTGACACCTCGGGGCCCGACAGGAACTCCTCGACCAGGACGGCCCCGGTCGCCAGATAGGTGGCGGCGTGCGTGATCGCGGCCTCGCGGTCGGAGGTGACGATGACGCCCTTGCCGGCGGCGAGTCCGTCGGCCTTGACGACATACGGTGCGCCGTAGTCGTCGAGAGCTGCTTCCACGGTCGGGAGGTCGACCGCGCGCACGGCCCGTCCGGTGGGGACGCCCGCGGCATCCATGATCCGCTTCGCGTAGGTCTTCGATCCCTCGAGCTGCGCGGCGGCCTTGCCCGGGCCGAAGACCGGGATGCCGTGCTCGCGCAGGGCGTCGGCGACCCCGGCGACGAGCGGCGCCTCGGGTCCGACGACGACGAGGTCGATCGCCTCGGTCTGCGCGAAGGTGAGCACCTCGGCCGGATCGTTCGGGTCGAGGGAGACCAGGTGCGCGTCGCGCGCGATGCCGGCGTTGCCGGGAGCGGCGAAGATCGCGTGCGATGCCTCTTCGGAGCGCAGGGCGAGGATGATGGCGTGCTCGCGCGCGCCCGAACCGAGGACCAGGATTCTCACGCGGCCAGCCTACCGAGCGGGCTCTGCGCGCGTGGCGCACGGGCCGCTGCGGCGGCCGCCCGTCGGCGCGGGCTCCCTGACCGGTGTGCCCGGGTGCGGCAGCGGTCGAGCGATGCGGCGGACACTCGACCCGCGCTCGCGCCCCGCGAGTACGGTGGAGGCCATGCCCCCACGTCGTATCGAGACCGGTGACGGTCGGGCCGCTCTCGAGGCGGTGGCCGCCGGCGACGCCCCGCGCCCGGCCCTCGCGACCGCCGTGCGCTACCTGCTCCAGCTGCTGGCCGAGAAGGCGCCGGGCAACTCCGTCGAGATGCGCGTGCCTCCCTTCGGCGCCGTCCAGGTCATCGAGGGGCCCCGTCACACGCGCGGCACGCCGCCGAACGTCGTCGAGACCGACGCCGCCACCTGGATCGCCGTCGCCACGGGCCGGGAGCACTGGGCGGATGCCGTCGCCGCCGGGCGCATCGTCGCCTCGGGCGTCCGCGCCGACCTGTCCGCGCTTCTGCCGTTGCGGCCGTAGGGGCTCGGCCGTCGAGACCGTAGGCGCTCGTCGAGACCGTACGCCCCGGTACGCCTCCCGGTGCGGTTTCGTGCATCGCGTGCGGTTTCGGTGACGCGACGTGCCGCCCGGGCCCGCCGACGACGTGGGAGTGGGACAATGGAGGCATGGCCGAGCAGCCCGCCCCCGAACGACCGTCCTTCTCGCGCGACGACATCGAGACGGTCAGCGTGCGCCGCGCCCCGAAGTACGGCGTCTTCTTGGCCGCCGGGGCGTTCGTCGGCATCCTCGTCGCCCTCATCCTGACGTTCGCCATCGACAGCACGGATGTCAGCCCGTACACGCAGGTCGTGTACTCGCAGCTGCAGGTGTTCGGCTTCACGGCGTTGATCTGCGTGGTCGCCGGGGTGACGGTCGCCGCCATCGTCGCTCTCGTCTTCGAGCGCACCCTCGGGGGACGCACGCGCCAGGTGATCGTCGACCACGAGCAGCACGGGGTCTGACCCTCAGGCGAGCTCCGCGATGATCGGATGGATCGCGGAGTCGAACGCCGCGACGTCGCCGCGCAGACCGTCGGTGACAGCGACGGTCAGCGACCCGATCCACCACACGCCCCGCTGAGCGAGCGGCAGGATCTGCACGTTGAGCTCGAACGAGTGCGCGCGACGGCCCACGATCCGCTCGTGCGCCGCGATCGCGCTCGCGTAGGCGCGGTACGACACTCCGGGCCGCGCCGACGACTCGCGCGCGTACCGCCCGTGTGCGTGCTGGGCGAAGTCCGTGGCCTCCTCGGCGAAGGGCGACGCCGCCTCGCGCAGGACCTCGGCGCCCTCGATCGGAAGGGTCACGAGACCGTCGAAGCCCTCGACCAACTCCAACGGCACGGGGGAGGGATGTGCTTGCGGCTCGACCGTCATCGCCCAGTATGCGCGCCACTGTCGCTCGAGCTCCGACCGCGCGGCATCCGATCTCCCGCTCTCCGGCGTCGGCGGCACACGCCGCAGGAACGGCAACTCCTCCGGAGAACGGATGCCGAGAATTTGACGCAGGTAGAGCGCGACGAGCACGGGTGAGGCGGCGTCCTCGCGGATCACCCACTCGGGCTGGCCTGCCGTCATGGCGTCATTGTAGGGAGGGGTCCGCCCGCCGGCGATGGGCCTTGCGCGGCGCTGCACGGCGCTGAGAGCGACGCCCGCACGCAGCCGCCCCGGGTAGTCTGTTGCGGTGGCCTCCGCTCCCCACGAAAACCCGTACTCCGCCGCAGGCGTCGATACCGCCGCCGGAGATCTCGCCGTCGAACTGATGAAGTCGGCCGTGCGCCGCACGCACGGTCCCGAGGTGCTGGGCAGTGTCGGCGGCTTCGCCGGCCTCTTCGACGCCTCCGCCCTGCGCGACTACGCCAAGCCGCTGCTCGCGACGAGCACCGACGGCGTCGGAACCAAGGTCGCGATCGCTCAGGCCATCGACAAGCACGACACGATCGGCGAAGACCTCGTCGGCATGGTCGTCGACGACATCGTCGTGGTCGGGGCACGGCCCCTGTTCATGACCGACTACATCGCGTGCGGCAAGGTCGTGCCGCAGCGCATCGCCGACATCGTCGCGGGCATCGCGCGCGGCTGCGCCATGACGGGCACCGCGCTCGTCGGCGGCGAGACGGCCGAGCACCCCGGTCTGCTCGGCATCGACGACTACGACGTCGCGGGAGCGGCGACCGGCGTCGTCGAGGCCGACCGCGTGCTCGGCGCCGATCGCGTCCGCAGCGGCGACGTCGTGCTCGCGCTCGCCTCGAGCGGCCTGCACTCCAACGGCTACTCGCTCGTGCGCCACATCATCACCGGCGCGGGTATCGCCTACGGCTCGGCCTCCGCCGACCTCGGCGGCACGTGGGGCGAGGCGCTGCTCGAGCCCACGCGCCTGTACACCTCCCCGCTGCTGCGCCTGCTCGACGACGCGGCGGTCGGCTCCGGCATCCACTCGCTCAGCCACGTCACCGGCGGCGGCATCGCCGCGAACCTCGCGCGCGTGCTGCCGCAGGGCACGTGGGTCGACGTCGACCGCTCGACGTGGAGCCCGTCGCCGGTGTTCCGAGTGCTCGCCGATCTGGGCGGCCTCGACCTGACCGCGACCGAGGGCACCTGGAACCTCGGCATCGGCTTCCTCGCCGTCGTCGCGCCCGAGATCGCGGATGCCGCGACCGCGGCGCTGCAGGCCGACGGCATCGCCACGTGGCAGGTCGGCGTCGTGCGCGACGGCGCCCGCCCCGAGGGCGAGTACGAGCAGGGCGCGAAGGGCGTCGACGGCGGTGCCGTGCGCCTGGTCGGAACCTACGCGGATGCCGGTCACCCGGCGAACGGAGCGAACTAACACCCCATGTGCGGCATCGTCGGCATGGCCGGGCAGGGCCCGGTCAACCAGGAGATCTACGACGCGCTCCTCCTCCTCCAGCACCGGGGACAGGACTCCACGGGCATGGCCACGGCCGAGTCCAGCGGGGTGTTCCACATCCACAAGGCCCGGGGGCAGGTGCGCGAGGCGTTCCGCACGCGCGACATGCGGGCCCTCCTCGGCGACATCGGCCTCGGGCACGTGCGGTACGCGACCAAGGGGACGGCATCCAACGAAGAAGAGGCGCAGCCCTTCTACGTCAACGCCCCCTACGGCATCGTGCTCGTGCACAACGGCAACCTGACCAACACCCGCGAGCTGACGACCGAGCTCTTCCATAAGGATCGTCGTCACCTCAACACCAGCAGCGACACCGAGCTGCTCGTCAACATCCTCGGCTCCGAGCTGCAGTCCGAGATCACCGGTCCCGATCTCGACCCCGACCAGGTCTTCCGCGCGGTCGCCCGCGTGCACGAGCGCGTCGAGGGGTCGTACGCCTCGATCGCCCTGATCGCCGGATACGGGCTGCTCGCGTTCCGCGATCCCTTCGGCATCCGCCCGCTCATTCTCGGCAAGCGTCCCGCCGCGATCGTTCCGGGCGGCGAGCCGCGCGACGAGTGGATCGTGGCCTCCGAGTCGCTCGTGCTCGAGAACGCGGGCTTCGAGGTCGTGCGCGACGTCGAGCCCGGTGAGGCCGTGTTCATCAGCCTCGACGGCACCCTGCACGCGCAGCAGTGCGCGAAGAGCACGATGCTCGCGCCGTGCTCGTTCGAGTACGTCTACCTCGCGCGTCCCGACTCGGTCATGAACGGCGTCTCGGTGTACGAGACGCGCCTGCGCATGGGTGAGCGCCTGGCCGACACGGTCGCGAAGTACACGCCCGCCGGCGCCATCGACGTCGTCATGCCGATCCCCGACTCCGCACGTCCGGCGGCCATGCAGGTCGCCCGCAAGCTCGGGATCGAGTACCGCGAGGGCTTCTACAAGAACCGCTATGTCGGTCGGACGTTCATCATGCCCGGTCAGGCGGTGCGCAAGAAGAGCGTGCGCCAGAAGCTCAACGCGATGTCGACGGAGTTCCAGGGCAAGAACGTTCTCCTCGTCGATGACTCGATCGTGCGTGGCACCACGAGCCGCGAGATCATCCAGATGGCCCGGGATGCCGGGGCCAAGAGCGTGACGTTCGCCTCGGCCGCACCTCCCGTGCGCTACCCTCACGTGTACGGCATCAACATGCCCTCGCGTCACGAGCTGGTGGCCCACGGGCGCACGATCCCCGAGATCGCCGAGGAGCTCGGCTGCGACTACCTGGTGTACCAGGAGGTCGACGACCTGAAGGCCGCGATCATGGAGGGCACCGACCTGGTCGACCTCGACATGAGCTGCTTCGACGGCCGCTACGTCACGGGCACCGTGTCGGAGGAGTACCTCGCCTGGGTCGAGGGCAGCCAGGAGTCTTGAGTCCGCGCCGCGCGGGGACCGTCGCGCTCGCCGCGGCAGCGATCGTGCTGCTCGCGCTGACGCTGCGCATCGCCGTCGCGTCACTGTCGCCGCTGCTGGTCGTCATCGAGCGCGATTTCCCCCTCCCGGCGGCCGTCGTCGGCCTGATCGGTATGGCACCGCCCGTGGCCTTCGCGATCTCGGGCTTCGTGACACCCGCGATCGAGCGGCGGGTGGGCCTCGAACGGCTGGTGCTCCTGGCCGCGGCCGTCGCGGCAGTCATGCTCGGCATGAGGGCCGTCGCCGTCGACGCGATCACCCTGCTCGCCGCGACCGCCGGGATCTTCGCGGCGGTGGGTGTCGCCAACGTGCTGCTGCCCGCCGTGGTGAAGAAGTACTTCCCCGCCCGCATCGGCCTGATGACGACGATCTACACGACCACGATGGCGGTCGCCACGTTCATGCCGCCGCTCGTGGCCGTCCCCCTCGCGGAGAGTATCGGGTGGCGCGGCTCATTCACCCTGTGGGCGGCGGTCGCGGTGGCCGCGGTGGTGCCCTGGGTCGCGATGAGCCTCCGCGCCCGGGCGGCCCGGGCGGACGTCATCGAGCAGCCGAAGACGTCGGTGCTGTCGCGCGTGGTCCGCGTGCCGCAGACGTGGGCACTTGCGGCGACGTTCGGGGTGAACTCGTCCGTCGCCTACGGACTGTTCGCCTGGTTGCCGCCGCTGGTGATGGGAGTCGCCGGGGTGGATGCCGCCGAGGCCGGCAGGCTGCTCGCCCTGTTCTCGTTCATGGGCCTGCCGGTGTCGCTCGTCGTTCCGCTGCTCGTCGTGCGGGCGCGCAGCGTCGCCCCGTTCTACGTCGTCGCCGTCGTGGGCGGACTCGCCGGGGTCGCCGGACTCCTCTTCGCCCCCGCGGCCGCGACGACACTGTGGGTGGTGCTCATCGGCATCCCGCCCCTGATGTTCCCGATGGCGCTCGTGCTCTTCGGCCTGCGCACACGGTCGCACGACACCGCGGTCGCGCTCAGCGGGTTCGTGCAGAGCGTCGGCTACGGCATCGCCGCACTCATGCCGCTCGCCATCGGCGTGACCCACGAGATCACGGGCGGGTGGACGGCGGGACTGATCGTGCTCGGCGTCGTCATCGCATGCGTGATCCCCGCGGGAATCGTCGTCTCACGCAGAGAGACGATCGAGGAAGCCTGGGAGCGCCGCAACGGCACTGCCTGGTGACAGCCGCGGACGCGGCCGGTGCAGGGCGCTGAAGCCCTACGCCTTCTCGTCTTCGTACTCGTCGGAGTATTCGTCCGCCCACTTGTCGACGTACGCGTCTTCACCCGGTTCGGGTGCGCCGAGTTCGCGCTCGAGCGCTGCGTAGTTCACCGAATAGGTGTCGTACTTCAGCTCACGGGCGATCTTGGTGTGCTTCGCCTTCTGACGGCCACGCCCCATGCGAGACCCCCTCACGATCGACATCGCAGGCCGTGCTCAGGGCCCTGCGTATTGCGGTTCCGGACCGAGCCGGTAAGAGTAACACCCAGGATATCACGGTGCCCCTCGACCCCGACCGTCGCGGTCCGGAGGGGGCTGCTGTCGACGAGAGGAAGAACGGCATGAGCGACCACGAGGCTCGGGCAGCGGCATCCGGAGCCGTCATCGCGGGAGTCGTGCCGGGGCAGTCGCCCCGCGTGGCGCAGGAAGCGGCGCGCTACGCCGCGCTGGCGGGCGCCGAGCTGATCGTGGCCCACGTCGACACGACGCGATTCGTCGCGTTCGAGGACCCGGACGGCTACGTCAACTCGGCGACGCTCGATGTCGCCGGCGAGGTGGCGCGGGCCGCGCTCGCCGAGGTCGAGAAGGACGCGACCGCGGCTCTGGCGGGCAGAGACGTGCGCTGGAGCGCACGTCAGATCATCGGCGATCCCGCGCTCGCACTGATTCAGCTCGCCGACGAGGTCGGGGCGTCGCTGCTGGTGGTGGGCACGCGCAAGCGCGGGTTGGGGGAGTCGCTCCGTGAGTTTCTGACCGGCTCGGTTGCCGCCCGGCTCTCGCATCGGCAGCACCGTCCGGTGCTGGTCGTTCCGCTGGGAGAGCCGGTCGGCGCCCACGAGGAGCTGCCCTGGGAGTGACGGGTCAGCCGCGCATCGCGCGGGCGACCGCGTCGGAGGCCTGACGCAGCGCCGTCTCGATCTCGTCGACTCCGGATGCCGCGAGCTCGCCGCCGCGGGCCACGTGCGACCGCAGCTCGGAGCGGACGCGTCCGCGGAACTCGGTCAGGGCGGCGTCCGCGCGGTGCAACTGCTCACGCGTGCGGGAGCGGGCGTCGTCGGCGGGGGCTGCCTCGGCCTGCTCGCGCTCCTCGCGAGACGCGGCCGCGAGGTCGGCGCGGAGGCTGCGCATGGCATCCCGCACGCTCCCGCGCACCTCGTCGGCGATGAGACGCACGCTGTCGGCGAGATCGGCCTGGATCCCTTCGAGGTCGCCGGTGCGGGCCGCCACCTCGGCACGGCCGGCATCCGTGATCTCGTAGACCGTCTTGCGGCCGTCCACGGTCTTCGTGACGAGGCCCTCGTCTTCGAGCTTCGCCAGGCGTGGATAGATGGTGCCGGCCGAGGGAGAGTACGTGCCTCCGGTGCGGTCGGACAGGGCCTGCATCAGGTCGTAGCCGTGACGCGGCGCCTCATCGAGCAGGCTCAGGATGTACAGGCGCAGACCGCCGTGCGAGAAGACCGGGCTCATCACCACTCCTCCTCGTTCGCGAGTTCCTCGGGGCGCAGGCCCGAGATGCCCCGGCGCAGCACCGTGATCTCGCCGGAGACCGTGTTGGCCCGAACGTCGACGAACTGCCCCGCCAGGGCGCCCGTCGACCCGGTGAAGTTCGTGGGGCCGGAGCCGGAGCGCACGTGTCCGTCGATCTGCACGCGACCGCTTACCGACCGGGACACGTAGTTGGCGGGGAGGCCCCGGTCGAGACGGATGGTGGCCGCGCCGTTGACGGAGTTGAGTGCGATCGACTGCACCGGGCCGGTGGAGTCGACGAGCATCGCCCCCGAGACGGTGTCGATCGACGCTTTCGTCACCGCTCCGGTGACGGTGACGTCGCCCGAGACGCTGTTGGCGCTCAGCGCGCCCTCGAGTTCGCGCACCTGCACGTCGCCCGAGACCGCGTTGGCGCTGACATCGCCGACCAGCCCGTCGACGATGATGTCGCCGGACACGGTGTTGAGCCGGGCGTCGGTGCGCAGGCCCGAGACGAGGGCGCTCGCACTGACGACGCCGAGGGTGAGGGCGACCGAGCGCGGCACGGCCACGCTCACCTCGGCCTTGGGGCCACCGGCGCCGAAGTTGCGGAACACCTCGAGGAAGTTGTCCCACCGCAGCTGCGGGTGGTCGATCTCGAGGCGGCCATCGTTCATCTCGATGCGCAGGTCTTTGACGGTGACGCCGTGCACCTCGATGCGAGCGCTCGGCTCATCGTGGGCGATCACGTCGATCTGCCCGCCGACGAGGCCGATCTTCAGCTCGCGCACGCTCTCGAGGTCGATGACGCGCGTCTCGCCGGGGTGGACGATCCATTTCTCCATGGTGGGCTCCTCACTCGCGATATATCGCGTTGAGGACAGTATCGAGATATATCGCGTGTTCGTCAAGACCTGAGGGAGGGTTCCGGGGGATTCGACGGGCTCAGCCACCTGGGTTCAGTCACCGCGAGTGCCGCGCGAGCGAGCTCCCTGAGACGGTCGAAGGGACCGCCTCCGAGCGCAAAAAAGGATGCCATGCGCTCTGGGGGAAACGCATGGCATCCGAGGCGGGCGAACCCGCCGAGGGGGGAGGGGACGCGCACCCGAAACGCGTCGTCCTCCGAGGGGGTCAGACGGGCTTGCGTCCGCTGATCAAGCGGAACAACAGCACGATGAGGGCGATGAGGCCGACGATGATCGCGACCCAGAGCAGGAAGCTCGCGGCCTGGCTCATTCCGCTCACGATGGCGATGACGATCGCGGCGACGATGATGATGATGAGGAAGATGTTCATGGGGGGCTCCTTGCTGTTCACCGCGTCAGGACACGGACCCGGGTGAGTGGTCCTTCTACCGTGTCACCCGGCCCGAAATGCGGCAGGGGGTTGACGTTTCTGGGAAACCGCTGTTAGTCGCGGCCGCTCGCTAACACGACCCTCGGGCCGACGGACGCGGCGTGCGGTGTCAACCCCGAGAGAGGGGGCGGTCGTCCGCCGTAGCGTCGGTGTCCCGACGGAAGGAGACGATCATGCCCCAGGGGCGAGGATCCAACAGTCTGAAAGACCCCGAGCTCTACGAGGAGCTGCGCAAGCAGGGCGACTCGAAGGAGAAGGCGGCGCGCATCTCGAACGCCGCCGCCGCTCAGGGGCGTGGTGCCGTCGGGGAGAAGGGCGGGCACGCCGAGAACTACGAGGAGCGCACCGTGAGCGAGCTCAAGAAGCGCGCGAAGGAGCTCGGGATCACGGGATACTCCGGCAAGAAGAAGGCGGAGCTGATCGACATGCTCCGCAACCACTGACGCATGGCGCGTCTCATCCGCGTCCGCCCGTACGAGGACCCGGGCTATCGTCGTGTCCGATCCGGTTCGGGGTACCGCTTCGTGGATCACACGGGCGCCGCGGTTCCCGAGCGGGAGGCGGAAAGGGCGCGCGGTCTCGTCATCCCTCCTGCATGGCGCGAGGTGTGGATCGCCCGCGAGCCGAACGCCCACATCCAGGCGGTGGGGACCGACGAGGCCGGCCGCCGTCAGTACACGTACCACGCCGACTGGTCGAAGCGGCAGGACAAGGGGAAGTTCGCCCGGGCGCTGCAGCTGGCCGAGGCGCTGCCGCGCGCTCGCGCCCGCGTGACGCAGTCGCTGCGCCGTGGTGACATCGACCGCGAGCGGGTGCTGGCGGTGTCGTTCCGCCTGCTCGACCTCGTCGCGCCGCGTGTCGGCAACGCGCGCTACTTCGTCACGAACGGCAGTCGGGGCCTCACGACCCTCCAGCGGAGGGATGCCACGATCGAGGGCGATCTCATCCGACTGTCGTTCCCGGCGAAGAGCGGCAAGCGCGCCGACCTGCGCGTGCACGACGCCGAATTGGCATCCCTCATCGAAGAACTCGCGCTCGGCCGCTCGCGGGCGGCGCTGCTCAGCTACAAGCGCGGGCGCCGGCGCGTGCCGCTCACGCCGGGTGACGTCAACGCCTACGTGCGCTCGCTCACCGGCGGCCCGTTCAGTGCGAAGGACTTCCGCACGCTCCGCGGAACGATCATGGCGGCGGAGTCGCTCGCGAAGGTGGGGGCCGTCGGGGGCAAGAACGAGCGCAAGAAGGCCGAGGTGGCCGCCGTGCGCGCGACCGCGGAAGCGCTCGGCAACACCCCCGCCGTGGCGCGGTCGAGCTACATCGACCCCCGCGTCTTCTCGCTGTACCGCAAGGGCCGGACGATGGAGCTGGGCGGCTCGAAGGACGCCGCGATCAGGCGGTTGATCCTCGGGGAGTGATCGCATCGACGACGTCGGGCAGTTCCCGGACGGGTACCACGACGACGTCCTGGATCTTCCCGTCCAAGCTCACGCACCCCTCGCGGGCGGACTCGATGTCGGCGAGCGCGACCTTGCCGCGGCGTGGGACCACGAACGCCTCGATGTGGAAGACGTGCCCCTCGTCCCGCACGCGGCTTCCCGCCTCGCGCACCCACGGGAGCTGGCTGAGGTACTGGTCGACTCGGCCGATGAGGGGATGCGGTCGCGCGTCGTCGAAGGTCGTCGCGCGGGCGTCCATCAGGTCGACGACGGCGGCACGCAGATTGCCGACACCGTCGTGGACGATGCTCCCGGCGATGAAGATCGCCGCCGCGGCATCCATCCACCAGAGGCCGACGCCGATACCGAGGACCCCCACGATCGTGCCGACGGAGGTCATCCAGTCGGCCTTGTTCATGTCGGCGTCGGCGTAGAGCACCTTGTCGTGCAGCTCGCGGGCGAGTCCGAGCTTCATCCGGCCGACGATGACCGGCGGAATGCCCGTGACGGCCATCACGGCGATCATCAGCCAGCCGAGCCAGATCGTGACGCCGAACAGGTTCACGGTGCCGATGGTGGGGTGCTCTTCGGTGACCAGGCCGATGCCCGAGTCGATGATGAGGAACGCCCCCATGCCGGTCAGGGCGACCGCGGCCACGAGGTGACCGACGGCGACCGAACGGTGGAACCCGTAGGGGTGGCGCACGGTGGGTCGTCGGCGGGCCATCCGCACCGCGATGAGGAACGCGATCGGGGGAATGAACGAGAGCAGGTCTTCGACCCACGCGGCCTTCATCGCCTGGGAGTTGCCGAGAACGAGAAAGGCCAGGGTGGCGGTCACCGTGAGGAACGCGAGCGTGATCCACTCGAGACGTACCGCTCGGCGCAGGACCTCGGCCTGTCTTTCGGGGAGCTCGGTCCGGCCGAAGCGCACGGTCATCGGCCGACCCCCTCGGTCGCGGCTTCGTCGGTGAGGAAGGTCTCGAGCCGCGAGACGAAAGCGTTCTCGCCGAGCGGGACGAGCATGACGACCCTCGCGGTCGACCCGTCCGCGAGGGTGACCTCGCCGTACGGGCGGGTCATCCCGGCCTTGTCCGTCCAGGGGGTCTCGTCGGTGAGGCCGCCGGCGACGACGTCGAGGTCGCCGTTCTCCAATCCTCGGACGAGCGCCTCCTCGGAACCGACGGTCCAGTCGACCTCGGCATCCAGGGAGTCGGCGAAGGCGATGAGAGCGTCGATCTCGCTGCCGCTCGGGCTGTCGCCGTCGATGCGCACGAAGTCGCCGTTGGGGGTGATGCCGGCGCGCAGGACCCCGCCGTCGACGCGGTCTAGGGTGCCCTGCGGGTCGGCCGGGATCCGGATGCCGCAGCCCGCGAGCAGGAGAACGCTCACGGCCGCGGCGACGACGGCCACGGGTCTCGATCTGGGCATGTCGCCGCCTTCCGTGTGGGGACGCCGGGGATTCTGCTCCGCCCGGGGTTGGGGTGTCGCGGGGGTTGCGCGTGTCGCATCTGTCTCCCTCGCGCTCCGCGCTGGGCCCTTGCGGTCCGTGCTCTGCGCGTCCGGCGTCGTTCCTCGCGTCGCTCGCGCACTGAGTGACCAAAACACCCGGACGCCGAGAAAAATAGTCCGGGTGTTTTGGGCACTCAGGGGGATTTTGAGTGCGCGAGCGGGCGCGCACGCCGCGGGGGAGCGGCGGGATGCCTCGTGCGGCGTAGGGTGGCGCGGTGAGCATGTGGCGTGACGTCGTCCTGGTCGCCGTCGGCGGCGCGATCGGCACCGCCGTGCGCGCGGGCCTCACCCTCGCCCTGGGTGACGACCTCGGTCCCGCCCTCGTCCCACTCATCAACGTCGTCGGGGCGTTCGCGATCGGCATCGTGTTCGGCATCCGGGCCCGGATGCCGGAGTCCTCGCGGGCGCAGCGGGCGCAGCTGTTCCTCGGCACCGGGGTGCTCGGCGGGTTCACGACCTACAGCGCGCTCGCGGTCGAGTCGGCCGACCTGGCGCAGCTGTGGTGGGGTGCCGCGGCGGTGATCGTCGGGACGGCTGCGGCGTGGCTCGGCGTGGTTCTCGGGCGCGGGAGCGTTCGGCCGCGCTGAGGCGGGGGAATGCTTGTCCGCGCGGCGAGAAAATGGTACAAATGTGCAACTTACTCCGCGCGGGACGTCTGCGCGGTGACCTGACCCGGAGGTTCAACGATGACCGCCGCCCCTCACATCGTCACGCTCGGCGCCCACGTGCTCGACACGATCGTGCAGCCCGTCGACGAGATCCCCGACGGGCAGGGATCCCTGCTCGTCGACGAGATCGTCATGTCGGCCGCCGGCCCCGCGGGCGGGACGGCGCTCGTGCTCGCACGACTCGGCGCCCGCGTCGTCACCAGCGGGTCCGTGGGCGACGACGTGACCGGCCGTGTGCTGGTGGGCCTTCTGGCAGACGAGGGGATCGATGTGAAGAACCTCCGCGTCGGCGAGCTCCCGACGTCGGCCTCGGTCTTGCCGATCCGCTCCGACGGGTCGCGTCCCGCTCTCCATGTCGTGGGGGCGAACGCCCTCGCGGCCGACATCGTCCCGTGGGACGAGCTCGCCGCGGCCGATCACGTCCACGTGGGTGCGCCCGAGCTGCTCGGTCCCGAGAACGTCATCGAGATCCTCGACCACGCGCGAGAGCACGGCGCGACCACGTCGCTCGACTTCCTCATCGGCGGTGAGCAGGCGTTCTACGCGCTGATCGAGCCTCTCCTCTCGCACACCGACTACGTGCTCCCCAACGCCGAGCAGGCGCTCGGGTGGACCCAGGCTGCCGACCTGCATGCGGCCGCGCACGCCCTGGCCGCGGCGGGCGCGCGCGTGGTCGCGATCACCGACGGCGGCCGCGACATCGTCCTCGTCGAAGACGGGGAACTGCGCGAGATCCCCATCGTGCCGGCCGAGCCCGTCGACACCAGCGGCGGCGGCGACGCGTTCTCCGCCGGCTTCGTCTTGGCGAAGCTCCGCGGGCGGAGCTCCGTCGACGCGGCGCGCTTCGGTTCGGCCACGGCCGCGCAGGTGGTCGCCGGCGTCGGCACCTCGTACGGCACGTACGACGAGGCATCCATCGACGCCCTGCTGGCGACGGTGCCCCGATGACGGACGCGGGAGCGACCCGGCCTGACGCCGCCGCCGCGCGCCTCCACGTCGCCGCGGTGTGCCGCGCGCTGGCCGCGGACGGACTCGTCAAGGGGACCGCGGGCAATGTCAGCGTCCGCGTGGACGGAGGGATCGCGATCACGGCGACCGGAGTCGTCTTCGCGGACGCGGTCGCCGACGACGTCGTCATCGTCGGCGACGATCGACGCCTCCGGCACGGCATCCTCGCCCCCAGCACGGAGCTCGATCTGCATTTCGCCGCGTACGCCGACGATGCGGTGGGCGCCGTCGTGCACACGCACGCTCCGGCGGCCGTCGCGGTGTCGCTCGTGTCCGACCGCCTGCCCTGCGTGCACTACCAGCAGCTCACCCTGGGCGGCGAGATCGAGGTCGTCCCGTTCTCGGTATTCGGCTCGCGCGCGCTCGCCGACGCGACGGGAGACGCCCTCTCGAGCGCGAACGCGGTCATCCTCGCGCACCACGGTGCCGTGACGACCGGCCGCGACCTCGCCGAGGCCGTCGCGCACACCACGCTGCTGGAATGGGCGTGCGACATCTACCTGCGGGCCCGCGCGGCGGGGGAACCGGCCGAGCTGAGTCCCGCGCAGCAGGCCGACGTCATCGCCGCCGCGGTGGCCACCGGATACGGGTACAAGCACGAGGTGTGAGATGACGTTCGATTCCGTGAGCCCCCTCGACGGACACGTCGTCGGGACCTTCCGCCTCGATGACTATGACGCCGTCCGCGAAGCCGTGGTCCGCGCCCGTCGGGGCGCGCGGGGGTGGCGGGGGCAGGGTTTCCGTGGCCGCCGCCGCGTCCTGGACGCGTGGCGTCGCGACATCGTCCGGCACCTCGATGAACTGATCGCCGTCGTCCGCGCCGAAACGGGCAAACCCGCGGGGGACGCACGGCTCGAGATCATGCTCGCGCTCGACCACCTCGCGTGGGCCGCGGCGCACGCGCACCGCACGCTCCGCCGCCGCCGGGTGCGGGCGGGCCTGCTCATGCTCAACCAGTCCGCGAGTCTCGGATACCTCCCCTACGGGGTGGTCGGGGTCATCGGTCCCTGGAACTACCCCGTGTTCACACCGATGGGCTCCCTCGCCTACGCTCTCGCCGCGGGCAACGCGGTGGTCTTCAAGCCGAGCGAGTACACGCCCGCCGTCGGGCACTGGCTGCGGAGCGCTTTCGTGCGCGCGGGTGGCGACCCCCAGGTCTTCGAGGTCGTCACCGGTCTCGGCGACACGGGTGCCGCCCTGTGCCGCGCGGGTGTCGACAAGATCGCCTTCACCGGCTCGACCGCGACCGGCAAGCGGGTCATGGCCGCGTGCGCCGAGACGCTCACCCCCGTCGTGATCGAGGCCGGCGGCAAGGACGCGCTCCTGGTGGACGCAGATGCCGACATCGAGGCCGCCGCCGACGCGGCGGTGTGGGGCGCGTACTCGAACGCGGGGCAGACCTGCATCGGCATCGAGCGCGTCTACGCCCACACGCTCGTGTACGACCGCGTCGTGAGCGCGATCTCCGAGCGCGTGCGCGAACTCCGCGCCGGCACCGACGATGCGGCGCGCCTCGGCCCGCTCACCATGCCGCGCCAGGCCGACGTCGTGCGCGCGCACGTCGCCGACGCTCTCGCCGCCGGCGGTGCCCTCCGGGAAGGCGCGGTGGTCGGGACCGGGCAGACGATCGCGCCCGTCCTCCTGGTCGACGTGCCCGAGTCGTCGGCGGCGGTGCGCGAAGAGACCTTCGGCCCGACCCTCGTCGTCAACCGCGTGGCATCCATGGACGAAGCCGTCGCGAAGGCGAACGCCGTCCGGTACGGCCTGTCCGGCGCGGTGTTCTCCCGCCGGCGGGGGCGCGCTCTCGCCGAGCGTCTGCGCGGCGGCATGGTCGCGATCAACTCGGTCATCTCGTTCGCCGCGGTGCCCTCGCTGCCGTTCGGCGGGGTCGGCGATTCCGGGTTCGGGCGCATCCACGGCGCCGACGGCCTGCGCGAGTTCGCGTACGCCAAGTCCATCACGCGACAGCGCTTCCGCCTTCTCACCCTCACGACGATGCGGCGCACGCCGCGGGTCGACGCGCTCGTGCAGCGGATCATCCGCCTGCTGTACGGGTGAGCGCGCGCGGAGTCCTCGGGCCGCCAGGGCCCTTCGCGCGCCCCGGGCCTCAGCGCACCGAGCGCACCCGCATGACGGCCACCGCGCCGAGCAGCCCGGTCACGCCGCTCGCGACGAACAGCCCCGGGAAGCCGCCGAAGAGCACCACGGCCCCCGCGCCGAGGAGCGGCCCGAAGGCCTGGGGGCCGGCCATGGCGATGTTCATGATGCCGACGTCCTTGCCGCGCGTCTCGGCCGAGGGGAGCACCTGGGTCGCCAGCGCCTGGTCGACGGCGAAGAAGCACCCCTGCCCGAGCCCGAGCAGCACGGCTCCCACGATCGAGGTGCTCTCGGCGGGAGCGACGGCCAGCAGGAGCGCGGCCAGCGCTTGAGCGACTCCGGATGCCAGGACGAACACGCGGCGTCGGCCCAGCACGTCGCTGAGCTTGCCGAGAGCGATGGAGGCCACGATCGTGACCACCATGTAGATCACCGTCGTGAACACGAGGAACCCGGTGGGGTCGGCGACGCCGAGCGCGAAGGTGAAGAAGTACAGCAGCATCGTGGTCGCGATGGCGTTGCCGAGGTTGATGAGGACGCGACTCGTCACGGTCCAGGCGAAATCCGGGTGCCGGCGCGGATCCACCCAGATGGATGCCAGCACCGACCGCGCCGTGAGCGGCCCCAGGCGGGCGGCATCCGATGCCCTCAGGGGTGCGTCGCGCAGGCGCAGCACGAACGGCACCGCGAGCACCGTCACGCTCACGGCGAGAGCGAGATATCCCGAGGGGATGGTGGTGAACACCGCGGTCACCAGCACAATCCCGAGCAGGATGCCGAGCGCGTTGGGCGCCGAGATCCACCCCGACACCAGCCCGCGCTGGTTCTCGGGCACCTGATCGGCCATTACGGCGGTGAGAGCCGCCGAGGCCATGCAGAACCCGAGCATGACGACGGTCCACATCACGATCGTGCCGACGGTCTCGGTCTGGATGCCGAGGAGCGCGAGGCCGACACCGGACGTGAGCGATCCGCCGAGGATCCAGGGCCGGCGGCGTCCGAACCGTGATCGCGTCCGGTCGCTGAGCGCACCCACGATCGGGTAGGCCACGACGACGAACCCGCCCGCGACCGCGCTGACCAGGCCATAGGAGACGAGCGAGGTGAGCCACTCGTCGGAGGAGTGCTGCGCGGCGATCTGCAGGGGGAGGAGCACCTGCACGGGCACGAGCTGCGCCATCCACAGACCGAGCCACGCTCCGGCGAACGCGGCGATCCAGCCGGCGTGCACCGGCCGCGTGGGTTCGGCGTACACGGCGACCGGGGTCGTCCGGCCGTCCGCCGTCACCGACGCGCTCCATCGGCGCGGGTCGACAGGCGATCGAGCGCCCACGTTCCCGCCGCAGTCACGGCATCCCGCGCGTCCTTCAGCGCCCCGCACGCGTTGAAGAAGCCGTGGATCTGGCCCGCGTGGGTCACGAGCGTCGTGTCCACCCCGGCCTCCCCGAGGCGCTGGGCGTAGGCGATGCCCTCGTCGCGCAGGACGTCGAAGCCCGAGACGGCGACGTACGCCGGGGCGAGCCCGTCGAGGTCGTCGGCGAGCAGGGGGGAGACGAGCGGATCGTCGGCTCGTCCGGTGCTGCCGAGGTAGTGCGCGGCGTACCACGTCATCTGCGCCTCGGTGAGGAAGAACCCGTCGCGGAACAGCTCGTACGACCGGTGACGACGGGAGAGGTCGGTGACCGGGCAGAAGAGGATCTGAAAGGCGGGGGTGCCCGTGGGGTCGTGGCGCGTGATGGTCGAGATGACCGCGGCCAGGTTTCCCCCGGCGCTCTCGCCGCCGACGCCGACGGCATCCGCGGTGCCGCCGAAGCGGTGCGCGTTGTCGCGCGTCCAGCGGAACGCGTCGACGCCGTCGTGGACGGCTGCGGGGAACGGGTTCTCGGGGGCGAGGCGGTAGTCGATCGAGACGACCGTCATCCCGGTTGTCGCAGCGAGCGTCCGGCACGTGGCATCCGCGCTGTCGAGGGAGCCCAGCACCCAGCCGCCGCCATGGAAGTAGACGACCGTTCCGCGCGCCGGGCGGTCCGTTCGGGCGCGGTAGACGCGGGCTGGGACCCGCCCGTCGCGAGTGGGGATCGTGATGTCGACGCGTTCGGCCAGCCGCGTCGAGCTGGCGAAGGTCCAGGCTTCGACCTCGATGTGTGCGCGCGCCTGCGCCAGTGGCATCCGTTCGAAGTGAGCGCCCGGCGAGGCGTTCATGACCCGCAGGGAGGTCTGCACGGTGGGGTGCAGGCGGTGGCCGTCCACTTCGATCGGCGATCCGTTCAGACGGCGCAGGACGCCCTTCGGTACGCGCCCCAGCGCGCGGGCTCCCCAGTGCAGCGCATGGTCTTGCAGGCGGTGACGCACCATTGATCGCACCCTTTCCTCGAACACATCGTCGTGGTCGACTATCGGGTCACTTTATTGCACACGCGTACAAGATTGTGTGTCGAACGTGTGAAATCGCCGGGTGTGGTCGAGATTAGCCGGGCATAAGTAGTACATTTGTGCAAATTACTCGCCGGGCGACGCGGTCTCCCCCAGGGAACTGGTGGCGGCCAGGGTCACGAATCCGACGAGGGTGGCGCGCAGGGCGCGCGCCAAGGACTGGAAGTGGACCACTTCGGAACGGGCGATGCGATGAAGAGCGAATCCATCGATGAGGGCGACGACCGCCGCGGCGGCGTGCGGATCGGTCACGCCGTTGACGCGCAGGACGCTCCCGGCCAGCTCCCTCGTCTCGTCGAGGATGCGTTCGACGTGCGCGCGCAGGGCGGGATGCCGCGAGGCGAAGAGATAGATCTCGAACTGCGCCACGGTGTGCTCGTCGGACTGCTGCCGCACGATCTCGACGAACTCGTCGATCGCGGCGCCCGGCGAACCCGCACCGCTCTCGAGCACGGCGCGAAACTGCTGCAGCCGTGCGAATTCGGCATCCATCGCGTGGGCGACGGCCTCACCGATCATGTCGTCGAGCGAGTCGAAGAAGTACGTGGTGGAGGAGTGCGGCACATCGGCCGCGGCCGCGACCGAGCGGTGCGTGACGCCGGCGATACCGCGCTCGGCGATGATCGCCAGAGTCGCATCCAGCAGCAGCTCCCGACGCGCGCGCCCGCGCGCCCGCATCGATCGGCTCGTCGTC
The DNA here is from genome assembly GCF_001476655.1 of Microbacterium testaceum. Taxonomy (GTDB): domain Bacteria; phylum Actinomycetota; class Actinomycetes; order Actinomycetales; family Microbacteriaceae; genus Microbacterium; species Microbacterium testaceum_C. The sequence goes on from NZ_LDRT01000053.1 coordinate 24,948, forward strand.
TCGCTCACGGCGTCCCCTTCCACGGCCCGACCGCCCGCGATCGCACCAGAAACGGAGCAAGCCTATGACCGTCACCCCCGAAGCCGTCGATCATGTCACGGCTCCCGACGTCGACGTCGTCGTCGTCGGCGCCGGATTGTCCGGCCTCACCGCTGCCCGCCGCCTCCATCAGCTCGGTCTGCGTGTCGCCGTCTTCGAAGCGTCCTCGCGGGTCGGCGGCCGCGTGAGCTCCACGACCGTGGAGGGTGTTCATGTCGATCTCGGCGGCACTTTCGTCGGGCCCGGCCAGGATCGCATCATCGCGCTCGCCGACGAGGTCGGTGTGCGCCGGTTCCCCACGTACGCCGCGGGCGAGAACGTCATCCGCTGGCGTGGTCAGCACCGACGCTACCGCGGCACGGTGCCGCCGATGGGGGCGAATCTGCTCGACGTCGGTCGCATTCAGCTCTCGCTCGACCGCCTCGCGCGAAGCGTCCCGCGCGGAAACCCGGCCGCCGCCCCGCGCGCGGCCGAACTCGACGCCGACAGCCTCGGATCGTGGCTGCGACGCTCGCGCGCCTCGACGACCGCGCGCGACCTCATCGCGATCGCGAGCCGCACCACCTGGGGGTGCGAGCCCGACGAGGTGTCGCTGCTGCACGCGCTGCACTACATCCATCAGGCGGGAGGGCTCTCGTCGATGCTCGACACCGAAGGCGGCGCGCAGGAGGAGCACTTCGTCGAGGGCTCGCACGAGATCGCCCGGAGAATCGCCGCCGACCTGGGCGAAGCGGTGCGTCTGAACGCTCCCGTGCAGCGGGTCGAGACGACGGAGGGCGGGGTGCTGGTCTCTGCGGGTGACGAACGGGTCGCGGCGGGTGCCGTCGTCGTGGCCGTCCCCCCGGCGCTGCGCTCGCGTATCGCGTTCGCGCCGGCACTTCCCGCGGTGCACGCCCAGATGTCGCAGAGGTGGCCCGCCGGGGTGCTGTCGAAGGCCTACGCGGTCTACGAGACCCCGTTCTGGCGCGAGCGGGATCTCTCCGGTCAGGGGCTCTCCGACACCGGCCCGGTCTTCATCACCTTCGATGCGAGCCCGCCCGAGCGAGGAGGTCCGGGCGTGCTCCTGGGATTCGTGGGCGGTGTCTACGCCCGCGAGTGGGACGCTCTCCCGGCCGAGGAGCGACGCGTGCGCGTGCTGTCGTCGTTCGCCGACCTGTTCGGCGCTCGAGCTTTGGATGCCACCGGGTTCATCGATCAGCGATGGGGCGCCGAGCCCTGGGCCGGGGGCGGTCCGACCGCTGCTCCGGGTCCGGGTGTGGTCGTGCCCTACGCGGGAGCGCTTGCCGCACCGGTCGGACGCGTGATCTGGGCGGGTACCGAGACTGCCGACCGATGGACCGGATTCATGGACGGAGCGGTGCGGGCCGGAGAGCGGGCGGCTCTGCAGGCGCGCGGCTTCGTCGCCTCTTCCTCGCAGGATCACACACGAACGGGAGCGTCCGCATGACGACATGGCGTCGCCAGTACACCCACCTCACCACCGCGTCACCGGAAGCGGTGTGGAAGCGATGGACCACGCCGGAGGACTGGGTCGTGGACGACCCGGACCTGCGGGTCGCCGAGTTCGCCGTCCCGGCGCGCGTCGGCGCCGCCGGGCGCGTGATCAACCACGGCACTCCGGCGCAGACCTTCACGTTCACCGAGCTGCAGCCGGGGGTCGCGATGAACTTCCGGATCCGGCTCCCGGGAGCTGTGCTCTCGCTCCCGCACCACATGCGGCCGACGGCCAACGGCCTGTCGGTCACGCACGGCGTCGAGGTATCCGGCCCTCTCGCGTTCGTCCTCGGCCCCCTGGTGGGGCGCAAGATCGCCGCGGGCCTTCCCGCCGTCGTCCGCCTGGTCACCACGAACGCCCTGGGCGACATGGCGGCCGAGTGAGGTCGTCATGTCGCTGTCGATGACGCTGGCCACGCTCGCTCTCCGACTCACGGCTCGTCCGACGCGTCGGTCCCTGTCGCGCGAGACGACCCGTCCGCGCCCGAGTACGCCGCCGCCGAGACAGCCGCGCTCGTCGCCGCGGAGGGCGCACGCCGTGCCGAGCGCGTCGGCTCGGCGGGTACGTGACGCCGGAGGCGCGCGCCGCGTACGCGGATCGGAGAGATGTCGGAATCCTTCGGGCACGGGGTGACATAGCTGCACAAATGTGCCAGAATCGCGCCAGGGTGACGACGGTGCGCCCGGATCAGGAGACACGATGGCTGCTCGATACGACCTCGCCAAGGTGAAGCTCGGCAAGCTCATGACCGACCCGGATGCCGAGGCGATCATCCTCGACGTCATCCCCGACCTGAAGAAGAGCCCGACGTACCTCGTGGCGAAGACGTTGACCGCGAGCGCGGCCCTCCAGTTGGCCGCCGCGCAGCTCGGCGCGGAGAAGGCCTCCGAACTGCGTCGCCGGGTCGAGGCGCTGGAGGCCTGAGGGTCGTTTCCCCGGAGGCGGAGATGACAGAGGGGAACGTCTCATGGTGATCGGCACGATCGCGCTCGCGGTGACGGGGGTGGTGCTCGCGGTTCTGGTCTCGTTGTGCGCCGCCGGAGTCATCGGGCCCAACCCCCTCGTGGGTATCCGGCTTCCGGTTCTTCTCGCGTCCCGCGATTCGTGGCGGGAAGGACATCGATCCGCTGCGCTCCCCGCGTGGCTCGGCGCCGTCACTGCGAGTGTTCTCGGAGGTGTGGCCGTCCTTATCCCTGCTCTGGCCGATTGGGGGATTGTGTTCACCGCCATTCCCGTCCTGGCAGGAATCGTCTGGGGGACCGTGCGCGCATCGTCTGCCGCGAACGCCGTACTCGCGAATCGTGGGGTCGGGTGACCTGGCCCTCAGGGGGCCCGACTCTCGGCAACCCGCGCGGACTCAACGTGCGGACGACGGATCGATGCGAGTGCGAAGACAAGTGCTCCGAGGAGCAGCGCTGGCGGCCACAGGAGGACGATTGGCGTCGAGGGATTCGTACTGGCTTCGACGGCCGTGATCCACGTCAGAGTGACCATCCCGGTGAGAGCTACAAGAAACCCGAGACCCGCGCTGCCGGAGAAGCGGCCGAGATCGTCGCCGTTGGTGTCCGTGCCCGCCGCGTAGATTGGCTGACGTGACCCCGCTCGTCTTCGCCACCGTCGCTGTCGCCGGGGGAGTCGGCGCGGGCGCGCGTTACCTGCTCGACGTCGCCATCCGTCACCGCACCGGCGAGAGCTTCCCCTGGGGCATCCTCGTGGTCAACCTCTCCGGGGCGCTGGTGCTCGGCATCCTGAGCCGACTGCCCGCCGACGAAGCGTGGCGCTGGATCGTGGGGACGGGGCTGCTCGGCGGCTACACGACCTTCAGCGCGGTCGCGGTGGCGACGGCGCTGTTCGCCGAAGAAGGCCGGACGCGCACCGCGACCGTGTACGCGGTGGCGTCATTCGCAGGGTCCGTCGTCGCCGCTCTGGTCGGCATCGGGATCGGCTCGCTCCTCTGACGCCGCCTCCCGCGCGGCGGTGCGTGGGATACTGGCCCTCGATACATCTCTGTATCGAATGGTGTTCCCGAGAGGTCCTTCGTGTCGTATCTGGCCGTCCTGAGCCTGAAGAACCGCGCCCTGATCGCCCTCGTCACGATCGTCGCGGCGATCTTCGGCGGCCTCGCGCTGACAAACCTGAAGCAGGAGCTGATCCCCTCGATCCAGTTCCCGCAGCTCGCCGTCGTCACGACCTACCCCGGCGCCTCGCCCGAGGTGGTCGAAGCCGACGTGTCGACGCCGATCGAGAACGCGATCCGCGGCGTCGACGGGCTCGAGTCCACGACCGCCACGAGCACGACGAACTCCTCGATCGTCTCGGCGTCCTTCACGTACGGCACCGACCTCGCCTCGGCGCAGCAGAAGATCCTCGCGGCGATCGCCCGGATCAAGGACCAGCTCCCCGAGTCCGCCGACACAACGGTGGCCTCCGCGAGCATCGACGATTTCCCGGTCATCCAGCTCGCCGTCACCGGCTTCAGCGACGCCGAGGCCGTGCAATCGACCCTGCAGACGAGCATCATCCCCGACCTCGAAGACGTGGAGGGGGTCAACGGGGCGCAGATCGTGGGCGGCACCGCTCAGCGCGTGACGATCACACCCGACGCCGGCAAGCTCGCCGAGCGCGGGTACACCCAGCAGGCCATCACCGACGCTCTGGACGCGAACGGCGTGCTCTTCCCGGGTGGGTCGATCACCGAGGGAGATCAGACCCTCACCGTGCAGACGGGAGCGAAGCTGACGAGCGTCGACGAGATCTCGGCGCTTCCTCTGGTGCCCTCGGATGCCGCGCAGGTGCGCGCCGGAGCCACCACGATCGCCGACGTCGCGAGCGTGGCTCTGCAGGCCGACCCCACCACGACCCTGTCGCGCGTGGACGGAAAGCCGGCCCTGACGATCGCCGTCACCAAGCTCCCCGCGGCCAACACCGTGGACGTGTCGCGGGGGGTCCTCGCGGCGCTTCCGAGCCTGGAATCCACGCTCGGCGACGGTGCCACCTTCACGGTCGTCTTCGATCAGGCCCCCTTCGTGGAGCAGTCGATCGAGGCGCTCGCGCAGGAAGGTCTTCTCGGCCTCGTCTTCGCCGTCGTCGTCATCCTCATCTTCCTGATGTCGGTGCGCTCGACGCTCGTGACCGCGATCTCGATCCCGACGAGCGTGCTCATCACCTTCGTGGGTCTGCAGGCATTCGGTTACTCGCTGAACATCCTGACCCTCGGTGCGCTCACGATCGCGATCGGTCGCGTCGTCGACGATTCCATCGTCGTGATCGAGAACATCAAGAGGCATTACGTCGGCGACGCCGAGAAGATCCCGACCATCGTCCGCGCCGTGCGCGAGGTGGCCGCTGCGATCACGGCATCCACGATCACCTCGGTCGCGGTGTTCCTGCCGATCGCATTCGTGGGAGATGTGACCGGCGAGCTGTTCCGTCCCTTCTCGCTCACCGTCACGATCGCGATGGCCGCATCGCTCCTCGTCTCGCTGACGATCGTGCCCGTGCTGGCGTCGTGGTTCCTCAAGCCCGGGAAGGTGGTCCGGGACGCCGAGGGCAACCCGATCGATCCCGAAGCCCCCGACGCGCCGCCCTCGCGTCTGCAGAAGGCCTACGTGCCCGTGCTGCGCTGGACGCTGAAGCACTCGTGGGTCACCCTCACCGTGGCCGTGCTGGTCCTCGGGGGCACTCTCGCGGCCGTCCCTCTGCTGAAGACCGACTTCCTCGGCGACTCGGGCCAGAACACCTTCACCGTCACCCAGAAGATCGGCTCGGCTCCGAGCCTGGATGCCGAAGACGCGGCGGCGCAGAAGGTCGAGGCCGTGCTGCTCGACATCCCGGGCGTCGAGACCGTGCAGACCTCGATCGGCTCGACCGGTTCGGCCCTGCGCGACGCGTTCTCGGGCGGAGGGTCGGGCATCACTTACTCGATCACCTCGCAGTCGGGCGTCGACCAGGTCGACCTGCGCGACCGCGTGCGCACCGAGCTCGAGGGGATCACGGATGCCGGAGAGATCGAGGTCGCCGCTTCCGGCGGGGGCCTGGGATCCACCGACATCACCGTCGATGTGAGCGCCGCAGATAACCAGGCGCTGCAGCAGGCGAACGACGCTGTCGTCGCGGGTCTGCAGGGGCGCGACGGCATCGGGCAAGTCACGAGCAGCCTCTCGGCGTCGCTGCCATACGTGTCGGTGCGCGTCGACCGCGCGGCTGCGGCCGAGCGCGGACTGTCGGAGCGCACGGTCGGCGCGCTGGTGTCGAACACGATGCAGCCGCGACAGGCCGGAACCGTCGAGATCAACGGCCGCGGTGTCACGGTCTACGTGGCCGCGGAGAACCCGCCCGCGACGGTCGACGCGCTGCGCGGCCTCGAGATCCCCAGCGCCGGCGGTACCGTGCGGCTCGATGAGATCGCGACGGTCGAGCAGAGCCAGACGCCCCCGTCGATCACGACGTCTCGGGGCCTTCGGACCGCCACGGTGACGGTCACCCCGACCACCGACGACCTCGGCAGCTCCTCGGCCAGCGTGAACGCGGCGCTCGCCGACGTGCAGCTGCCGGAGGGGGCGACCGCGAAGGTCGGCGGCGCCGTGACATCGCAGCAGGACGCGTTCGGGCAGCTCGGACTCGCCCTTCTCGCCGCGATCCTCATCGTCTACGTCGTCATGGTGGCGACCTTCAAGTCGCTGCGCCAGCCGCTCGAACTGCTGGTGTCGGTGCCGTTCGCCGCGACCGGAGCGATCCTCCTGCTGCTCGTGACGGGGGTGCCGCTGGGGGTTGCGGGAATGATCGGTGCGCTGATGCTGGTCGGCATCGTGGTGACGAACGCGATTGTGCTCATCGACCTCGTGAACCAGTATCGCGCTCGAGGTCTGAGCGTCTACGAGGCCACGATCGTCGGGGGCTCACGTCGTCTGCGCCCGATCCTCATGACCGCGCTCGCGGCCATCTTCGCGCTCGTGCCGATGGCGCTGGGCATCACCGGGCACGGCGGCTTCATCTCGCAGCCGCTGGCCGTCGTGGTGATCGGCGGGTTGGTGTCGTCGACGTTCCTGACGCTGCTGGTGCTTCCGACGCTGTACAACCTCGTCGAGGGAGCCCGGGAGCGCCGTCTCGCGCGACGCGCAGCGCGCGACTCGGCCGATGCCGATGGACCGGCGGGCGCGGCTGAGGTCGCCGCGGAGGACGGGCACCCGTTGAGCCGACGAGAGCTGCGCGACCGGCACTGAGGGACGCGAGGCGCAGCCGCGCCGCGGGCCGGCACATGGCCGTACGTCGCGTCGGGAACCGCGACGGATCGACCGTCAGCGACGGGCTCGAGGGCATCTCGGCCGGCTGCGGAACGGCCGGCTGCGAAGCGGTCCACGGGGCGCCGGTCGCTGCCGCCGCGGTCATCGCGGGGGTGTCGGCGGCTGCCGCCGTCGCGGTGACGCTCGCCTGCGAGAGCATCCACGTGAAGATCCCCGACCAGCCGAACATCGCGGCGAAGGCGATCACCTCGAAGAGCGCGAGGTTGATGGTGGCGGTGACGAACATCCACGCCCCAGCAAACAGGAACACGAAGACGAGAGCCGTCGCGATCGCGAGGCGTCGGTTCAGGCGGTGCATCAGCACCGGGGTCGTGATCAACAGCGCGGCGAAGCCGAGCACCATCATGCCGGCGACCTTGTCGTGCAGGTCCTTGTTGCTGTTCAGGGGCACGCAGCCCACGAGTGCGAGATTGACTCCGATCACCGTGAGGCAGACGAAAGCGACCGTCGCGGCTCCCCGCCGCCCTGCCCGCGATCCCAATCGACGCAGCTCGCGACGCACACGAACGGCGTAGACGACGACGAGCGCACCGCCGACCTTGAGGGTGGTGTTGAACAGGGCACCCGACACGTCGTGGAACGTCCCGAGCTGGCTGAAGTGCAGCTGCCACCAGAGGGGATCGGTCGTGGTGACGATCGAGGCCAGGATGCCGCCGACGAGCACGACGAGGACCAGGGCTGCCAGGTGCATGGTCGGCAGGGCGCCGAACCGGCGCGCCACGCGACGGGATGCCGCCAGCACTTCACGCGAGAAGGCGGGGGAGGACGGGGTGGAAACGGCTGGTCGGACCGCGATGCTCATTTCGGGCGCTTTCGCTGGGGGCGGACGAAAGTCCCCCGGCGCTGCGAGACCCTCGGCCTCCGTCGGCTTATTCGGGTAATGCCGAGAATCGCGTCGCTTTGATTCCCGGCGTCGACGGAAACCGTCAGCAGAATGCTAACTTTTCTGTCGCGCCAACGGGAAAGTCTTGACGAGAAATAACCCCAGGTCGCAAGCCGAAAATATGTCCCCCAAAAGGGGGACATATTGACTGATTAAGCGCTAAACCGAATTCCCCATTCGCGGGTCAATGACATTCCCGGCGTCACCGCGAGGACATCGATTCCCGAGGCGAATGCATTTGCCGGAGCAGTCATTGGCTCGATGGCGACGGCGAGGGGCTGTCCGGGGTAACGATCGGTCGTGAAGACCTGCGCCCAGCCGAACCCGGCGTCCTGCCAGAGCCGCAGGGTACGGCCATCCGGGGCCGTGAGGGTGTGGACCGCCCGACCGTCGGCATCCCTCTCCAGTCCCCGGTAGCCGTTGTCGAGCGAGGCGTCTCCCAGGCGCCGGCCCCCGCGCAGGTCGGTGCGTTCGTCGACCGGCACTTCGTCGACGGGGATGTTGCGGTCATCGAGCACGAGCGTCGTCGTCCCGGTGGAGCGGATGACGAGATCGGCGGTGACGACCCCGCCGATCTGCAGGTAGGGGTGGACGCCGAGCGCGACGGGCGCGGTTCTCGCCCCGACGTTCTCGATGTGGTGCGCGACGTCCACGCCGTCGGGCAGCAACGTGTAGGTCACGCGGGTGCGCAGGTGGAACGGGTAGCCCGTCTGCGGCACCACGTCGGCGCCGAGCACGAGGCGCTCGTCGGTGTGCTCGATCGGCTGGTAGGTGCCGAAACGCAGCAGGCCGTGACTGGCGTTGCCGAACTTGGGCTCGCTGATCGCGAGCTGCAGCTCTTCGCCCTCGAAGGTGTACTTGCCGTCGCGGATGCGGTTCGGCCACGGCACGAGGACGACCCCGGATGCCGCGGGCGTCGGCTGATCGTCGGGGTAGGACGGCACGAGGTCGACGCCGTCGACGGTCAGAGCGCGCAGGGCTGCACCGACTTGAGTGATCTCGGCGGAGGAGCGGGGGCCGTGCAGCAAGAAGCGCTGGCCGGTGGGGTCGGCGGTCATGACGAGGCCTTTCGTGAGCGGGGCGGGCGCTGCAGCCACGGGTGCAGCAGGCGGGTGACCCACGGGAGAACCGCGTAGGTCATGACGGGAGTGAGCATGAGGGTGGTCGCCAGCACGCGCACGATCAGTGGGATCTCTGTGAATCCCGGGATGAAGCCGAGCAGCCACGACGCGAGGAGGTTGGTGGGGAAGAAGCCGACCCAGATGGTGACCGCCTGCTTCCACCGAGGCGGTGCGGGCGGTACGGGTTGCTGCACGGGCGAGGTCGTGGCATCCGTTGCTTCCAGCACCGATCCGAACGAGGCGTCGAACCAGCCCTCGATGCCGGTGCGTCTCTCGACGCGCTCCTCGCGCGCGAACGGGCGCCCGGAGTCGAGCCACCACTGGCGCTGCGAGGAGGTCTCCCACCCTTCGAGCGTGGTGATGTCGCGGAAGCGGTACAGCATGTACCAGAGGTCGCTCTCTTCTCCCGCGCGCACCCAGCCCGAGCCGAGGAAACCGGGGAAAGCGGTCGCGAGGTCGGTGCCGGCCTGCATCCAGGAGGTCGCTTCGGCGGTGCGCGTCGGGTCGATGCGCCGCTCGATCGCCACCGTGATGGGGTGGGCGTCGGTGTCTGCCATGCGTCCATCTTCGTGGAGGAGCGCGCGTCCCTCGCCGTCCGCGGGACGTGGATGCCATTCCCAGGCGCGACCTGTACCGTTGACAGGTCGGCTCTGGACACCGCGTGTGATGCGCGGATGGGTTTGTGAGTCCAAGGGGCCGATGGACAGGACGCGATCGCGGCCTCGACCATCATCAGTGAATGGCCCCCGGCCGACGGTAGTCCGGGTTTTGCACCGCCGTGCGGTGCTGCTGTCTCGCGCGAAACAGAACCCAGAAGGACATCGTCATGCCCAAGAGCAAGAAGCCCGCCGGCGGCCGCGCCGCCAAGAACTTCGAGCCGCGCTACGGCGCGAAGACCTCGTTCCAGGACCGCAAGCGCCGCCCGGGTGCAGAGGCCCCCGTCAAGCCCGGCAGCAAGAGCCCGAACCACCGCGGCTACCGCGCCGAGACCGAGGCCGCTCCCGCGAAGGGGCGCTGGAGCGCGCAGGACCGCGCCGGTCGCGACGAGGCTCGCGGCATCCGCTCGTCGGCACGCGACGACCGCTTCGGTCGTTCTGATCGGGATGCCACGGCGGGCCGCCGCGACGAGCGCCCCGCGCGTTCGTTCGACGACCGTCCCCGTCGTGACGTCGGCGATCGTCCGGCGCGTTCGTTCGACCGTCGGGACGAGCGTCCCGCTCGCGGCGACGACCGTCCCGCGCGTTCGTTCGACCGCGCCGAGCGCCCCGCGCGCTCCTTCGACCGTGACGAGCGTCCCCGTCGCGACGCGGGCGACCGCCCGGCTCGTTCGTTCGACCGCAGCGACCG
>NZ_LDRT01000054.1 GCF_001476655.1 Microbacterium testaceum
GCCAGCATCCCGGCGCCCTTCGACGCCGCGGCGTGGCCCGCCGGCTCCGCCCCGACGCTCGACGACGTCACCGTCCGCGCGATGTCGGTCGGCCGCTACGCCGAGATCTGCGGCACGCCCTGCGTCTGCACGGGGCCGGCGGTGATCCCGGCGTCGGGCGGGGTGGCATCCGCGGTCCTGTCGACGACCGTGGTGGTCGCGACGGTGGTGGATGCCACGCCCGACACGGTGCGCCTGGACGCGTGCGCCGCAGGACTCGACGCGGTCTGGCGCGAGGCGCGGCTGCTCGGCCGGGTGTCGCACGCGTACGACGAGCCCTTCGCGGTGCTCGACGCGCACGGGGAGGAGCCGTGCGGCACCGTCGTGCTGCCCGGCGACGTGCGCGTCGGCGACCGGGTGGCCTTCCCCTGCCCCGGATGCCACACCGTCGGCGAGGTGCGCTGATGCTGCTGCACTCGATCGTGTACGCCTGCCGCTGCGCGCGCGTGCAGGCCGAGTTCGAGGCGTGCGCGGGCGAGGACGAGGCGGAGGGTGAGCACAACTCCTGAGATTCCGCTCGATTGCGGCCGGAACGGGGGCGGACGGGGGCGACCGGCTCGGTTCTTCAGGAGTTCGGCGCGGCCGGTGGCCGCCACAGCGGCCGGGCGACCGGCTCGGGCGGGTCGCGGGGCCGGTGGGTGGGAGGGGCCGGCGGAGGGCCGAGACGACCCTTAGGACGATCGAAACTCCTGAGATCCCGCGTGGTCGTGGCCGGAACGGGGGCGGACGGGGGCGACCGGCTCGGTCTTTCAGGAGTTCGGCGCAGCTGCACGCGCCGCGCGGAAGGCGCGTCACACCACCAGCCGGTACCCCATCCCCTGCTCGGTGAGAAGGTGCACCGGGTTCGAGGGGTCGGCCTCGAGCTTCTTGCGCAGCTGCGACATGTACAGCCGCAGGTATCCGCTGTCGGCGACCTGCTCGCTCGCCCAGATCTCCTTCAGCAGGGTCTGCCGCGTCACGAGCGAGCCCGGGTTGCGCGCGAGGAACTCCAGCATCCGCCACTCCGTGGGCGTGAGGTGCACGCGGCTTCCGTCGCGCAGCACCGCCTTCGCGGCCAGGTCGACCTCGACGTCGCCGAAGCGCACCGTCGACTCCCCGCTCGCCGGCACGGTGCGCCGCGCGTGCACGCGCAGGCGCGCGAGCAGCTCGTCGATCTGGAAGGGCTTGGTGACGTAGTCGTCGGCGCCGGCGTCCAACGCCTCGACCTTGTCGGCCGAGCCCGTCCGCCCCGACACGACGATGATCGGCGCGGTCGTCCACCCCCGCAGCGCCTCGATGACCTGCACGCCGTCGAGGTGCGGCATCCCGAGGTCCAGCAGCACGAGGTCGGGGTGGGCCTGGGCGGCGAGGGTGATGGCGGCGGCGCCGTCGGCCGCCGCGACGACGTCGTAGCCGTGCGCGGCGAGCGTGATGCGCAGGGCGCGCACGAGCTGCGGGTCGTCGTCGGCGATGAGAACCTTCACGGGGCGTCCTCCGGGGATCGGGATGCCGCGGCCGCAGCCTCGGACGCGGAACGGGCGCGAGCGACGGCGGGGCCGGGCGCGGGGGAGCCGCCCGCCACCCCGCGCGGAACCGTGTACGGATCATCCACGGAGGCTTCGGCCGACACCGGCAGGGCCACGACCATCGTCAGGCCGCCGCCCGGGGTGTCCTCGGGCGTGAGGGTGCCGCCCATGCCCTCCGCGAAGCCCCTCGAGAGGGCGAGTCCCAGGCCGAGACCGGCGGTGTTGTCGGTGTCGCCGAGCCGCTGGAAGGGCGAGAACATGTCCTCGCGTCGTTCCGGGGCGATGCCCGGCCCGTGGTCGATCACGCGGATCTCGGCCGTGCCGCCCAGGCGGCTGGTCGCGATGCGCACGCGTTCGCCGTCGGGCGTGTAGCGCTGCGCGTTGGTGAGCACGTTGACCAGCACGCGCTGCAGCAGCACCGGGTCGGCGCGCAGGGCCGGGAGGTCGGAGTCGAGGGCGAGTTCGACGTCGTCGGGGCCGAGGTCGAGTTCGTCCAGGGCCATCAGCACGACGCCCGCCGCGTCGGTCGGCGTCAGCGAGACGGCGAGCACTCCCGCCTGCACGCGGCTGACGTCGAGCAGGTCGGTGACGAGCACCGACAGGGTCGCGAGGCTCTCGTCGGCGGTCTCGAGCAGCTCGCGGCGGTCGTCGTCCGACAGGTTGTCGCCCGCGGCGCGCAGGCCGCCCAGGGAGGCGACGGCGGCGGCGAGGGGGCGCCGCAGGTCGTGGCTCACCGCCGACAGCAGGGCGCTGCGCACCTGGTCGGTCTCGGCGAGGGCCCCGGCTTCGGCGGCCGTTTCGGCGAGGTCGGTGCGTTCGAGGGCGGCCGCGAGCTGCGCGACGACGACGTCGAGAAGGCGGCGCTCGCCGGCGTCGAGGTCGCGGCCGTGCAGCTCGAGCACCGCGCGGTCGACGCCCACCGGCACGGTCGTCGCTCGGCCGTCGCGCACCGGTTCGCCGTCGGTGGCCAGGGTCGCCCCGTCGGATGCCACCAGCCGCACCCCCGCGAGACCGAAGGCCTCGCGGGCTCGGCTCACCAGCGCGGGCACGGCGCTCTCTCCGCGCAGGACGCTCCCGGCCACGGTGGCCAGCAGGTCGGCCTCCGCGGCGGCGCGGCGGGCGGCGCGGGCGCGCCGCGCGGCCTGATCGACCACGATGCTCACGAGCATCGCGATCACGACGTACAGCGCGAGTGCGATCGCGTGGACCGGGTCGCTGATCGTCACGGTGTGCAGGGGGGCGATGAAGAGGAAATCGAGGGTGAGTCCCGACAGCACGGCCGCGAAGACCGCGGGCCAGATACCGCCGATCAGGGCGACGATCACGACGAGCAGCTGGTAGCTGAGCACGTCTGTGGTTATCGAGTCGTCGGAGCCGGTGGCCAGCAGGAGCAGCGAGATGATCGGGCCGCCCGCGAGCGCGGTGGCGAAGCCGAGGATCCGACGCTTCATGCTCAGCGCCGGACCGGTCAGACGCGGGAGCGCGAAGCGGCCGCCGGCGCGGGCGTGGTTGACGATGTGCACGTCGATGTCGCCGGAGGCGCGGATGACGGTGTTGCCGATGCCGGGGCCGGTCAGGGCCGCCCCGAGGCGTCCACGCCGGCTCACGCCGATCACGAGCTGCGAGGCGTTGACCGAGCGGGCGAAGTCGACGAGGGCGGTGGCCACGTCGTCTCCGACGACCTGGTGGTAGGTGCCGCCGAGCTGCTCCACGAGGGCGCGCTGGGCGACGAGGGCACCGGGGTTGCTCGTGCGGAGCCCGTCCTGCGTCGACACATGCACGGCGAGCAGGTCACCGCCCGCCGATCTCGCGGCGATGCGCGCCCCGCGCCGCAGCAGCGTCTCGCCCTCAGGGCCGCCGGTGAGGGCCACGACCACGCGCTCGCGCGCCTGCCACGATCCCTCGATGCCGTGCTCGGTGCGGTACCGCTGGAGAGCGGAGTCGACCTCGTCGGCGAGCCACAGCAGCGCGAGCTCGCGCAGCGCCGTGAGGTTGCCGAGACGGAAGTAGTTCGACAGGGCCGCGTCGATGCGTTCGGCCGGATAGACGAACCCGGCCGAGAGGCGGTCCCGCAGCGACTGCGGGGCGAGGTCGACGACCTCGATCTGGTCGGCCGCGCGGACGACGGCATCCGGAACCGTCTCGCGCTGCGTGACGCCCGTGATCTTCTCGACCACGTCGTTGAGTGAGGCGATGTGCTGCACGTTGACCGTGGTGATGACGTCGATCCCGGCGTCGAGGAGTTCTTCGACGTCGGTCCAGCGCTTGTCGTTGGTCGAACCGGGAGCGTTGGTGTGGGCGAGCTCGTCAACGAGGGCGAGATCCGGATGCCGCGCGATCACCGCCGCGAGATCCATCTCGTCGAGCGCGACTCCGCGGTGGGCGACCGTCCGGCGCGGGACGACCTCGAGGCCCTCGGCCTGCGCAGCCGTGGCGGCCCGGCCGTGGGTCTCGACGACCGCGATGACGACGTCGCGTCCCTCGGCGGCGAGCCGGCGGCCCTCCTCGAGCATCTCGTACGTCTTTCCGACGCCCGGCGCCATGCCGAGCAGGACGCGGAGCGTGCCACGCTTCACGGCCGCCCTCCCGCGCCCGCGCCCGCCCCC
>NZ_LDRT01000055.1 GCF_001476655.1 Microbacterium testaceum
CGAGAAAGGACCCCCGGCCGAACGGCCGGGGGTCCTTTCTCGTTTCCGTGTCAGGAGGCGACGGCCTGCGGCGGCGCCTGCGTCGACAGCGCGATCACGCCGTAGTCCCAGCCCTTACGGCGGTACACGACACTCGGGTGGTCGGTACGCGCATCGATGAAGAGGAAGAAGTCGTGCCCGACGAGCTCCATCCGGTCGACGGCCTCTTCGGCGGTCATCCACTCGGCGCCGAACTCCTTCTCGCGGATCACGACCGGCGAGTAGTCCTCTTCGGGCGTCGAATCGTTCTGCACGGGGACCTCGCCCGTCGCGACCGCGCGGAGGACGTCGACGGAGGCCGGCTGCACGTCGATACCGGAGAGCTCGCCGGTACCCTTCTCGAACTTCGCTCCGCGGGGGTGGTTCCGCGCGTCGACGCGCTTGTCCTTGGCCCGGCGGATCTGCTCCGAGATCTTGTCGACCGCGAGGTCCAGGGCGGCGAACTTGTCCGCGTCCGTCGCCTCCGCGCGCACCACAGGACCCTTGCCGTCCAGAGTCAGCTCGACCGTGTCATCCTCCATGCGCCCGTTGCGATAGGAGCGATGGGTGACCTTGACCTCGAGCGCCTGCGCTCGAGGGGCCAGGTGCTCGATACGGCTCACCTTTTCTTCGACCACCGAGCGGAAACGGTCGGTGATACCGACTCCCACGCCGACGATGCTGGTGTCCATCCGTGACCTCCTTGTTCCGGGTTCTGCCCGGTCTAAGGGCAGAACATCCGTCGCCTTCAGTCATCCCCACGCTAGTAGCGCGACCCTCCCGTGTCACGCTCTCATCACCATTTCGTCACCCGTCCTTACGTTTCGTCTGATCGCCCCGCCCGATCGAGATGGCGGGGCGTGTGGGCCAGCGTCACCGCGACCACACCGCGCGCACCCGCAGCGCGCAGGGCACGAGCCGCGTCGTCCAGTGTGGCCCCGGTCGTGACGACATCGTCCACGAGCACGACGTCACGCCCGCGGACCGGCCGCGACACGAACACGCCGCCCACGTTGGCCCGCCGGGCGGCACGACCCAACCCGCGCTGGTCGCGCGGCGTCCGCACGGACCGGAGCAACGGCACCGGCGGCCACCCGCTCCGGCGCACGAGGAGGTCGACGGGTCGGTAGCCCCGGCGTCGATACGCCGCGCGGGAGGACGGCACGGTCGTCACCACCGCGTCCTCCCCCACGACGTCGGCGAGGACCGACCCGAGCACCGGCGCGAGGGCACGAGCGAGCGACGTGCGCCCCTCCTCCTTGAGGACGCGGAGAACCCGCGCGGGCACCCCGGAGAACTCCAGCGCGCTGATCACCGACAGTCCCGCCTCGGTGCGGCGGCGGTGCGGAGCGGCGATCAGGGCCGCGCGGCATCCGGAGCACAGTCCGACATCGACGAGCCCGCACCCCGCGCAGGCGATGGGCAGCCAGAACGTCAGGGCGTCGCGCAGGGCGGCGACGACGGCATCCGCGAGGACTCTGCGAGAGGGCATGCCCTCATGCTCGCCGGTGACCCCCGTCCGCGGGGTCGGGCCGGGTGCATCCGTGGACAGTCCCGTGCCCCGCCGCACCGGGGAGGAACGGTGCCGTCAAGAGGTCGTGCCCTGCTGCGCCGCGAGCACGCGGACGCCGTCGGCCACGAGCGTCCACGAGCTGCCCCTGCGGCTGAAGAGCTGCCCGCTGTCGTCGAGGACCCGTATGCTCGTGCTCCCGCCCGCGACGGTGCGCGCGCCGTCGGGAGCGGCTCCGGTCGTCCCCCGACCGCCCACGCCGAGCTCCCCCAGGTGACTGACCCCGGCATCGACGGTGAGGATGCCGAGGGTCGCGTCGTCGAGCCAGGCCAGGTCGAACGCGCCCGACTCGGCGAAGGACAGCACGTGCGGCGGGCCGAGGTTGATCTCGCCCGTGGTGCGCTGGATACCGGCGAGCCAGACCTCGCGAACGCCCGCGACCGTGACGATCGCCGCGACCCGTGTGCCGTCGCGCGAGATCTGGAACGCGGTGATCTCCGACGCATCCGGCCACGCGTTGCCGATCTCGGCGGGCACGCCCTCGGGGGTGAAGGCCCGCAACTGCGCGGGAGACGACGACGGCACGCTCCAGATGAGTCCGGACCCGTCGATCGAGGGCGCCACGAGACCGGGCCGGTCGTCGAGGAGGAACGTGCGCCCGTCGGCGAGAGCGCTTGCCACCGTGCCCTGAGCCGTACGCACCGCGGCCAGGCTCCGGTCGGCCTCGAGCTCGATCGCCTGCGGGCCGAGCGACTCGACGGCGTCGGAGAGGCTCGGGATCGTGGTGACCTGATCGCCCGACAGGATGCCGAAGGTTCCGTCCGCGGTCAGGACGGCCGGCGGCGGGTCGACGCGCGTGACGCGCACCGGGACCTCGTCTGCCGCGATGGGCGTGCCCTCGACCGTCATCTGCACCTGGCTGATCCCGGCTGTCGACAGGCTGCGCGTCAGCTGCGTCTGCATCCGGTCCAGCGTGGTGGTGTCCAGGCTCAGAGCCGCGCGCGGGAGCTGCACCTGCGCGACACCGTCGGACGACAGCGTCACCGAACGCCCGACGAGGGAGAGATCCTCGGGGAAGGCGCTCTTCACCGCTCCCTCGAGCCAGGCACTCGGTGTGCCGTCGACGAGGGCTGTCGCGACCCGGCTGGCCACGAGGGGACGCGGGAACCAGCGCACATCCGGGACGATGAACGTCCAGGTCGGGTCGAAGTAGGCGACGGATGCCGACTGGTAGACCGTGGGGAAGACCTCCTCGTACAGCACGACACCGTCGGGAGCCGCGCTGATCCGCCACTGGTCGTCGACCTTCGTCAGCGAGTAGCCGAGGGCCTCGGTCGTGCCGTCCGGGGTCGGGGAGTAGGCCCCATTCGCGTCGACGCTCGCCACCGTCGACAGTGACACGTTGACGGTCGTGCCATCGGTCGACGCGGCCGCGCGTCGGTCGGCCAGACGGTCGACGGTGACGCGTGCGCGAGGATCCCACTGCGTGCCGGGCGCGAGGAACATCTTCGCCGTCGCCCAGTCATCCGCGGGTCCGGACCCCGCGCGGAGGAAGCCCTCGACGATCTCCGCCGGCGAGGCGTCGTCCTGCGGCCCGTCGGGGACGAAGGCGAACGTCTGGGTGTCGTCGGTCTGCGGCCCCCGCCCGGGGTTGACGTATCCCGAGGTGGGCAGGCCGGTGCACGCCGAGAGCACGAGCACCAGCGTCAGGCTCAACAGAGAAAGGGTGCGCCTCATGTCGTCCTCCGCGTCGTGGAGCGGCCGAGCGAGATCGGCTGGGTGAGACCGAGCGCCTCCAGAGCGCCCCCCTGCTCGTCGTCGGGCACGAGCGCAAGGGGCGAGCTCCCGAGCGGCCGGCCGTCGCGCGGAAGGGTGAGGACGAAGTGGGAGCCTCGGCCGAGCTCGGACCACACCGCGAGAGTTCCCCCGTGCAGGCGTGCATCCCCCAGGGCGATCGAGAGGCCGAGGCCGGTGCCGCCGATCGTTCGCACCCGGGAGGGGTCGGCGCGCCAGAACCGGTCGAACACGCGGTCGACGTCTTCGGCACGCATGCCGAGACCGAAATCGCGCACACCGAGGGCGACGGCATCCCGATCGCTGTCGACGGACACGACGATCGGCCGACCCTCCCCGTGCTCGATCGCGTTGCCGAGGAGGTTTCGGACGATCCGGCGGATGCGGCGGGCATCCATGTCGACCGGGGTGTACCCGCCCGGGGCGACCAGACGCACGTCGGAGCCGTGCTTCTCGGCGAGCTGCTCCATCGAGGCGATGACGTCTTCGGCGAGGGAGGCGAGGCTCGTCGGCTCGAGCTCGAGCTGGACGGATCCCGCGTCGTAGCGGCTGATCTCGAGCAGGTCGGTCAGGAGGACCTCGAAGCGCTGGACCTGCGCGTGCAGCAGTTCGGCGGCGCGGCCCGTCACGGGGTCGAACTCCTCGCGCTGGTCGTTGATCATGTCCGCCGCGAGCTTGATCGTGGTCAAGGGTGTGCGCAGCTCGTGCGAGACGTCCGAGACGAAGCGCTGCTGCACGAGGGACAGGTCGGCGAGCTCCTTGATCTGGGACTCGATGCTGTCGGCCATGGCGTTGAACGACCGGTTCAGGGTGGCGAGCTCGTCTTCGCCGCGTACCGGCAGCCGCACGCCCAGATCGCCCGCCGCGAGCTTCGCGCTGGTCTCGGCGGCATCAGCGATGGGCGTCGTGACCGACCGCAGGACGACCCAGGCGATGGCACCGATCAGCACGACGAGGATGAGGCCGACCACCCAGAGGAGCACCTGGACGAACGACAGCGTCTGCGCCGCGCTCGCGAGGTCGTACCCCATGTAGAGCTCGTAGTAGTCGACCCCGTCCTGGGCGGGGAAGCGCAGCTGATGGCCGACCAGGATGCCGGGTACTTCGCGATCATTCTCGGCGGGCAGCGCGACGGACTGCCACCACTGCAGATCGGGGCTCGACTGCACCTGGGTGCGCAACTCGGGGGTGACGAGAGTGGACTCGAAGGTCGGAGAGATGAAGGGCTGCGGCGCGAGCGGCGAGGGAGGGCCGATGCGGTAGAGCGCGATCAGATCGCTGGACGACTGCTGGGACAGGCGCGTGGCGATGCCGTTCATGAGCGTCTGGGCAGCCGCCGGGTCGGTGGAGTCGACCGCGGCGTCCAGGGTGGCCTGCGCGGACGCTGTCGCGCGCTGCGCCTCGAGGAGAACCTGGTCCTTGCGCGCGGTGAAGAGCTCGTTCTGGATGACGAGAGCCATCGCGAGACACGTCACGAGGATGGTCGTGGCGGTCAGAGCGACCGTGATGACGATCGTGCGAAAGCGCAGCGAGCGGCGCCACAGGGTGATGAGACGGTCCCGGGTCGCACGCCAGTCGCGCGTGTTCCAGCCTCGCGGCGACGCCAGAGTGCGCACCGCGCCCGTCATGACGGCCTCAAGCCACCGCGCCGGCGCGATAGCCCACACCGCGAACGGTGGTGACGATACGGGGGTTGTCGGGGTCGGCCTCGATCTTGGCCCGGAGCCGCTGGACGTGCACGTTCACCAGGCGCGTGTCCGCCTTGTAGTGGTACCCCCAGACCTGCTCGAGCAGCATCTCGCGAGAGAACACCTGCTGGGGCTTCTCGGCGAGGGCGACGAGGAGCTCGAACTCGAGCGGAGTGAGCGCGATGGGGGTGTCCCCCCGTCGTACCTCGTGCGCCGCCACGTCGACCACGAGGTCGCCGATGCGAAGGGTCTCGTCGACAGGGGCCTGCACGGGACGCAGGCGCGTGCGGATCCGGGCGACGAGCTCCTTCGGGTTGAACGGCTTCATGATGTAGTCGTCGGCCCCCGACTCGAGACCCTTCACCACGTCGGCGGTGTCGGTGCGCGCCGTGAGCATGATGATCGGGATGCCGGACTCGGCGCGCACGCGCGTGCAGATCTCGATGCCGTCCACGCCGGGCAGCATGAGGTCGAGCAGGATCAGGTCGGGCCGCTCGGAGCGCCAGGCGTCGACGGCCTGGGCTCCGTCGGCGCAGAAGGCCGTGTCGAATCCTTCGGTGCGCAGCACGATGCCGATCATCTCGGCCAGTGCGGTGTCGTCGTCGACAACCAGGATCCGTGAAGTCATCGGGTGTACGTCTTCCGTCTCGAAACCCGCTCGGGGACGGGCAATGGCACCCCGGGTGAGGGAGCAATCCCTCTGAGAGTAGTCGAGATGCCCGGGAAGAGGCCGAGCGCACCCCGGGTGAACGACTTCCGTGTCCCCGTTCCGGGCCCCCGATGCGTGTCGGAGGTCTATGACACGATGAAGACACTGCCGACCACCGAGGAGGCGTCATCGTGACCGCGTACCCCGCCTGGACCCCCGCGTCGCGCCCGGGGATCGTCCCCCTGCATCCCTACGGGTTCGGAACGATCCTGGGCCGGTCGTTCACGGCCCTTCGCCACAACCCTCGCGTTCTGCTGGGTTTCGCTCTCGTGGTGCAGACCGTGGCGTACGTGGTCCTCAGTGCCGCCGTCGCGGGGGCCGCGATCGCGAGCTTCTCCCGGCTCGACACCCTCCGCGAGGGCACCGACGACTTCAACGCCGTCATGGCCGGCTCGATCGCGCTCACCGCCGTCGTCGCCCTCGTCCTGGGGGTGGCCGCGAGCGGCCTGAGCGTTCTCGTGCAGGGGGTCGTCGTCGCCGAGGTGGCGCACGCGGTCGTCGCCGAGAAGCCGACGTTGAAGGTGGTCTGGCGGCGCGTACGGCCGGTGTTCTGGCACCTCATCGGATACGCCGCGCTGACGTTCGCCGCGACGCTCATCGTCCTGGCGGTGCTCGCGGCCATCGTGGTCCCGATCTTCCTCGCGCTGGCTCCGGTGGGCGTCCTCGTCGGCATTCTGCTGGGCCTCGCCTGCATCCCGCTCTACCTGTGGCTCGCGACCAAGCTCTTCCTCGTCCCGTCCGCCATCATCGTCGAGGGAATCGGTGTCCGGGCCGGCATCGCGCGATCCTGGAGACTCACCCGCGGGCGATTCTGGTCGACGCTCGGGGTTCTCGTGGTCATCTCGGCAGGGTTCAGCGTTGTCGCCCAGATCATCTCCTTCCCGCTCAGCCTGGGCACGAGCCTCTTGTCGACCGTCATCGCCCCCACCGGCAGCCTCGAGCCGGGTGCCATCGCGGGCTTCATCGGCGTGCAGTTGATCGGGCAGGCCGGCATCCTCCTCGTCCAGTGCATCGCCCTCGTCGTGCAGTCCACCTCGGCGGTCCTCGTGTACGTCGACGCGCGCATGCGCGTCGAAGGACTCGACCAAGACCTCGCCTCGTACGTGGAGGCGCGTGACGCCGGGGTCGAGGACCTTCCGGATCCGTATCTCGTCGGTGTCGGTCGGACCGTGGCTCCCCTGCAGCGATGGGGCGTCCCCGCACCCGGCGGGGCACCGACGGGGTGGGGGCCGCCGTCCGCACCTCCGTACGGAACGACGCCGACCGCTCCCCCGTACGGCGCGCCGCCCGCGGGACAGCCCTACGGCGGAGCGCCCGCGGGACAGCCCTACGGCGCACCGCCGGCGGGACAGCCCTACGGCGCACCGACCGCGGGACAGCCCTACGGCGGAGCGCCGGCAGCTGCGGCACCTCCGCCGCCGTACGCGGCGGCGCCTCCGCCGCCTCCTGCGCCGGCCGACGAGCCGGCGATGACGGCGGCGACGGACGAGACCGCATCGAGCCCGGCCGCTCCCCCGTCCCCGACCACCTGGGCGGCCCCCGGAGCCCGGGTCGACGACGAATGATCCCGCCGCTCGCGCGGGTGGCCGCTGCCCTCACCGCCCTCTCCCCCGACGCCGACGAGGCACGGGAGTGGGCCGAGCGCGAGCTGTCCGATCCGGCCTACCGGGCCGCGGAGCCGACCCCCATCGACCGGCTCGCGCGCGCCGTGGTGGACTTCTTCGGAGAGCTGCTGAAGAACTCCGCGAACGGTGACTGGGGCCCTCCGGCGCTGATCGTCCTGGCGATCATCGTGGTGGTGGCGATCGTGATCGGCATCCTCATCTGGGGCCGTCCGCGCGCGGTCGCCCGCGCGCAGCCCCCGGCGCGTGCGCTGTTCGACGACGATGACGGGCGCTCGGCCGACGAACTGCGCCGCGACGCTGCGGCCGCCGCGACCCGCGGCGATTGGGACGCGGCGATCGTCCTGCGGTTCCGCGCCTTCGCTCGGGGCCTCACCGAGCGCGGGCTCGTCGACCCCCCGCCGGGCGCCACCGTGCGCACCTTCGCCCGTGCGGCAGCGACGGCTCTTCCCCCGCTGAGCGCCGGGCTCGAAGAGGCGGCATCCATCTTCGACGACGTGCGGTATCTCCGCCGGCCGGGGACCGAGCAGCGCTACGGCGTCGTGGCCGATCTCGATGCCGACGCCGTGCGCACGCGCCCCACGCCCGCCGCCCTGGCAGGGACCTCGTGACGACCATCGCCGACGCGCCCGTCACCGCGCCCCCTCGACGCCGCGCTGCCCTCGGGTGGATCGCCCTCGCGCTCGCGCTCCTGCTGATCGGGCTGGTGGGCACGACCCTCGTCTACGGCGGCTGGAAAGAGAAGGGTCTGCTCGATCCCGAGTCGCCGGCGCCCGACGGCACCCGTGCGCTGGTCCGGATCCTCCAGCAGCAGGGGGTGACGGTGACGGTCGCACGCGACCGCGGTGCGGCCGAGCGCGCTCTCGCGGGAGGCGACGCCACCCTCGTGATGCGCGATGCCCCCATGCTCTCGGACGCCACCCTGAGCTCTCTCACCCAGCGGGCACGACACGTCGTGCTCGTCGAGCCGCGCTCGCGCGCCCTCGACGTGCTCATGAACGGCTCTGCCCTCGGGGGCTTCGCCGACGACCGTCCCACCGATCCCGGTTGCGACCTCCCCGCACCCAACGCCGCGGGGACAGCGCGCACCGGCGAGCTCATGGTGCCCGGTCGAGACGTCACGGGGTGCTACGGCGTCGGCGGCGAATTCGGTCTCCTCTCGAGGGAGACGAGCGATGGGCGCACCGTGACGGCGCTCGACGGCATCTCGACGATGACCAACGCGGCGCTCCCCCTCGACGGCAACGCCGCCCTGGCGATCGGCACCCTCGCCCGCACCGGCACGGTCGTCTGGTACGTCCCTGCTCCGGGCGACGCGGACGCCGCCATGAAACCGCAGACATTGGGAGAGCTCACTCCCCCGTGGGTGACGCCCGCGATCCTTCTTCTGTTGCTCTCCGCGCTCGTGGCGGCTGTCTGGCGGGGGCGTCGTTTCGGTCCGCTCGTCACCGAACGTCTGCCGGTGATGGTGCGCGCGAACGAGACCACCGAGGGAAGAGCTCGCCTGTATGCCGCTTCCGGGGATGCTCCCCACGCCCTCGACGAGCTGCGACGGGCGACGCACGGCCGGCTCGTCCGCGCGCTGGGCCTCGCTGCCCGCACGCCACCGGAGCAGGTGGCCGACGCCGTGTCCGATCGGCTCGGAGCCGACCGGGGCGCGGTGCGCGGCATCCTGATCACCGACACCCCCACCACCGATCGCGACCTGGTCGCCGCGAGCGACCGCCTGCGCGACCTCGAGACGAGCGTGCGCGCCGCGCTCTCCACCGAAAGGACCCCCCGATGACCGACAGTCCTCTCGACGCCCCCCGGCCCGGTACCCCTCAGCCGTCGGCATCGGCGCCCTCCGTCGCCCCGACGCAGGCCGGACCCACGCCGGCCGGACCGACGCAGGCCGGATCCACGCAGGCCGGACCGATGGATGCCGGACCTGTGGATGCCGGACCTGTGGATGCCGGCCGGGCAGACGCCCCTGCGCCCGCAGCCGTCCCGGCGACCCGTGCGTCCGAGAGGCGCGGGACCACGGAGGATGCCGCGCTGCGCGAGGCCATGAATCGGGTTCGCGTCGAGGTCGGCAAGGCCGTGGTCGGTCAGGACGGCACGGTGACGGGCCTGCTCATCGCGCTGCTCTCACGCGGACATGTCCTGCTCGAGGGTGTTCCAGGGGTGGCGAAGACGCTCCTCGTGCGCTCGTTCAGCCGAGCGCTCGGCCTCGACACCCACCGCGTGCAGTTCACCCCCGACCTGATGCCCGGAGACGTCACCGGCTCCCTGGTGTACGACGCCCGCACCGGGGAGTTCGAGTTCCGTGCCGGGCCGGTGTTCACCCACGTCCTCCTGGCCGACGAGATCAACCGCACGCCCCCGAAGACGCAGGCGGCACTCCTCGAGGCCATGGAGGAGCGTCAGGTGTCGTCCGACGGCGTGAGCCGCGCGCTGCCCGACCCGTTCCTCGTCGCCGCGACGCAGAACCCCGTCGAGCACGAGGGCACCTACACCCTCCCCGAGGCGCAGCTCGACCGCTTCCTCATGAAGCTCGTGGTCGATCTGCCCGGGCGCGACGCCGAGGTCGATGTGCTGCGCCGCCACGCCGGCGGATTCGATCCGCGTCGCCTCGATGCGGCGGGACTCGACCCCGTCGTGACCGCCGACGAGATCCTCGCCGCGCAGCGTGCCGCCGCGACCGTCGCCGTCGACGACGATCTCCTCGGGTACATCGTCGATCTGGCCCGGGCGACCCGGCAGAGCCCGTCGGTGCTGTTGGGCGTGAGCCCTCGCGCCACCACCGGTCTCCTCGCCGCGGCGAAGGCCTGGGCGTGGCTCGGCGGTTATCCGGCGATCACCCCGGATCACGTACAGACGATGCTCGTCCCTGTCTGGCGGCACCGCATCCGCCTGCGTCCCGAGGCCGAGATCGAGGGCGTGTCGGTCGATGCGATCCTCACCTCGGTGCTGCAGCAGACCCGCGTCCCCATCTGATGTTCGTCACCGGCCGTCTCGCCCTTCTCGTCGCCCTCGGCGTCGTCCCGCTCGTGCTCCTGAGCACCGCGGGCGTCCCGGCGTGGCTCGTCGTGGGCGCGTGGGTGCTGCTGTGCCTTCTCGCGGCCCTCGTCGACGTCTTCGCCGCAGCCGACCCGCGCGCGGTCGAGATCACGCGACGGCTCCCGGAGCGCGTGCTGCGCGACGAGCCCGTCGCCGGTGAACTGCGGGTGCGCAACCTCGGTCGCCGTCTCCTGCGCGCACGGGTCCGCGACGCGTGGCAGCCCACGGCGGGCGCCCCGGACGAACGGGCGCGGTTCGTCGTCCCGCCCGGCGAGCGACGGGGCGTGCCGCTTCCTTTGCTCCCCCGGCGCCGTGGTGAGATCCGCAGCGACTTCGTCGTGATCCGTGCCGCCGGACCGCTCGGACTGGCCGGTCGCCAAGCAGTCGTCGACGCTCCCGGTCGCATCCGTGTCCTTCCTCCCTTCACCTCCCGCCGGCATCTGCCGTCCCGCCTCGCGCGGCTGCGCGAGCTCGACGGCAACACGAGCCTGATGGTGCGCGGACAGGGCACCGAGTTCGACAGCCTGCGCGAGTACGTCCGCGGCGACGACGTCCGCTCGATCGACTGGCGCGCGACCGCGCGCGCCGGCACGACGATGCTGCGGACATGGCGCCCCGAACGGGATCGACATGTCGTGATCGTGATCGACACCGGCCGCACCGCCGCGGCTCGCGTCGGGGACGGGGCCCGCCTGGATGCGGCGATGGAGGCGACCCTCCTGCTCTCCGCCCTCGCGACCCGCGCGGGCGATCACGTGCACCTCGTGATGTTCGACCGCGTCACGCGAGCGCGCGTGACGAAGGTCGACGGCTCTCAACTGCTCCCGGCCCTGGTCGACGCGATGGCCCCCATCGAGCCTCAACTCATCGACACCGACTGGGATGCCGCCTTCGCCCAGGTCCGCCGACTCACCGTCCACCCCGCCCTCGTCGTGCTGCTCACGGCGCACGACGATCCGGAAGCGGCTCGCGGATTCCTCGCCGCGCTGCCCGCCGTGGCGGCGCGCTCCCGGCTGCTCGTCGCGACGGCCACCGATGGACCGGGAGACGAGCCCGAGCGAACGGATGCCGCCTCCGTCTACGCGGCGGCCGCCATCGAGCGGGCGCGGCACGACGCCGACCGTGTCCGCGCGGCCGTGGTCCGCGGAGGCGGGGACGCCGTCTCCGCCTCCGCGGACGACCTGCCGCCGCTCGTGGCCGATCGATACCTCGCCCTGAAAGCGGCCGGGCGGCTCTAGCACACCCAGGCCCCATGCAGCCCGCGACATACGTCGCGGCCTATCCTGGGGGGTACCCTTCGAGCCGACAGCGCGTCCCCTCCGCGCTCGGCTGCGCCGTCTACGCACAGGATGCGGGAGAACTCTTGCCAGGAAACGCCACGACCCGCTTCGACGATGTGGCCCTCGTATCGGTGGCGAGCGTTCTGCCCGGCCGCGTGACCACGTCGGACGACATCGAGGACCGCCTCGCTCCCGCCCTGCACCGGCTGAAGCTGAAGCCCGGTCTGCTGCGACGGGTCGCGGGCGTCAACGAGCGCCGCAACTGGGCTGCCGGCGAGTCCTCCGACGAGGCGACGATCGCCGCGGGCAAGCAAGCTCTGGCCGAGGCGGGAGTGGACCCCAGCGAGATCGGCCTCATCATCAACACGTCGGTGACCCGCAAGCACCTCGAGCCCTCGGTCGCCGTGCGCCTGCACCACGGACTGGGCCTGCCGAGCTCGGCCATCAACTTCGACGTCGCGAACGCCTGCCTCGGGTTCATCAACGGAATGAGCCTCGCGGCCGGCATGATCCAGTCGGGCCAGGTGAAGTACGCCCTGATCGTCAACGGCGAAGATGCCGACGAGATCCAGGTCAACACCATCAATCGCCTCGTCCGCGAAGACCTCGACCGCGACGCCTTCATGCAGGAGTTCGCCTCGCTCACGCTGGGTTCCGGCGCGGCTGCGGCGGTCCTCGGTCGAGCGAGCGACCACCCCGAAGGCCACAGCATCGTCGGGGGCGTCACGCGCGCGGCCACGGAGTTCTACGATCTCTGCGTCGGAAGCGTCGACGGCATGTTCACGGATGCCAAAGCCCTCCTCAAGGGAGGCCTCGACCTCGTCGTCTCGGCGTGGAAAGAGGCGAAGGGCGAGTTCTCGTGGACCGGCATGGACCGCTACATCACCCACCAGGTCTCCTCGGTTCACACGTCGGCGATCGTCCGCGCCGCCAAGCTCGACCGAGCTCGCGTGCCCGTGACGTACCCGCACCTGGGCAACGTGGGTCCCGCATCCATTCCGATCACCCTCGCCGACGAGCAGAAGACGCTGCGTCGGGGTGATCGCGTCCTCCTGATGGGAGTGGGCTCCGGGCTGAACACCGGCATGCTGGAGCTGGCCTGGTGAGGATCACCGCCCTGACCGCCACCCTCCCGCCCGCAGGCCTGCCGGGCCTCGACCCGTCGCTGTCGCGCCTCGTCGACGTCCCCGGCGTCGCAGCCGACGCGGGGTCCACCCGCACCTGGCATGTGCTCGACACCGGCGCCGCCCTCGACCGGCGCGGCCTCGAACCCGTCGGCACGATCGTCGCCGTGCACGGCAACCCGACGTGGTCGTACCTGTGGCGCGCTCTCGTGAACGCCTCGCTGCAGCGCGCGGATGCCGGCTCCCCGGCGTGGCGCGTCGTCGCCGTCGATCAGCTCGAGATGGGCTTCTCGGAGCGCTCGACGCTGCGGCGCACCCTGGCCCAGCGCATCGCCGACCTCGACGCACTCGTCGGGGAACTCGGCATCCGGGGTCCGATCGTGACCATCGGGCACGACTGGGGCGGCCCTGTCTCGCTCGGCTGGGCTGTGGAGAACCGCGCCCGCCTCGCCGCCGTGATCGCCCTGAACACCGCCGTGCACCACCCGGACGGCGCCCCGTTGCCCTTCGCGCTGCGCGTCGCGACCGCCCGCGGCATGCTCGCGGCCGGCACCACCGGCACGACGGCGTTCCTCGACACCACCCTCGCGCTCGCGGATCTCGACCCGGCCGTGCGCGCCGCCTTCCGCGCGCCCTACGCCACGGTGGCCCGCCGCCGCGGAATCGGTGGGTTCGTCGCCGACATCCCCGCCACCGCGGCCGACGAGAGCACGCCCGCGCTGCGGCGTCTGTCGGCGGGGCTGCGCGAGCTCGAGGTGCCGGCGCTGTTCCTGCGCGGCCCGAAGGATCCCGTCTTCGGCGAGGGGCACCTCGACGACCTCACCGAGCGCCTGCCGCACGCCGACGTGCACCGTTTCGAGGGGGCCGGCCACCTGATCGCCGAGGAGCGTCCCTACGCCGACGTCGTCCTCGACTGGCTCGATGAGAAAGGCGTGGCGACGGATGCCGCGGCCTCGGGCTCCAGCGAGGCGCGCACCGTCGTGGATGCCACGACCCCGGACTCCGCGGAGACGCGCGCCACCGAGACTCCGACCGGCCATCTCTGGGATGCCCTCGATGCCCGCCGCAACGACGACGACACCGCCGTCATCGACATGACGACGTCGCGCGACGGGGCACCGCTCCGGGTCAGCTGGCGACAGCTCTCCGCACGCGTCGACGAGATCGCCGCCGGGCTCGCCGCGTTCGGCGTGCGCGCGGGCGATCGCGTCTCTCTCCTCGTGCAGCCCGGCCCCACGCTCACCGCCGCGCTGTACGCGTGCCTGCGCATCGGTGCGGTGGTCGTCGTGGCCGACCGGGGGCTCGGCATCCGGGGTCTGTCGCGCGCCGTGCGCGGTGCCGTGCCCGACGTCGTGATCGGCGAGATCGCGGGGCTCGCCGCCGCCCGCGCCCTGGGCTGGCCCGGGCGCCGGATCTCGGCCGCGGCCCTCCCCGCCGTCACGAGCCGCGCGCTCGGCGTCGAGGCGAGCCTGTCGGACCTGGCCCGAGCGGGCCGCGGCCGCGGCCTCCCCCCGGCGCCGACCGCCGACGCCGACGCCGCGGTGCTGTTCACCTCCGGGTCGACGGGGCCCGCGAAGGGCGTCGTCTACACGCACGCCCAGCTCACGGCGCTGCGCGACACCCTCGCCGCGCACTTCGGCGTCACCGCGGAGACGGGCCTCGTCACCGGCTTCGCCCCGTTCGCTCTGCTCGGACCGGCACTCGGGACGCGGTCGGCGACACCCGACATGGACGTCTCCGCTCCCCGCACCCTCACGGCCGCGGCGGTCGCGGCGGCGGTGCGCGCCTCGGACGCGCGCATCGTGTTCCTCTCGCCCGCGGCGGTGGCCAACGTGGTCGCCACGGCCGACGACCTCGGCGACGATGACCGCGCGGCGCTGTCGCGCGTCGAGACGTTCCTGTCGACGGGAGCCCCGGTCGGCGTCGACCTCCTGCGCCGCGCGCAGGCGCTCATGCCGAACGCCGTCGCCCACACCCCGTACGGCATGACGGAGTGTCTGCTGGTCGCCGATGTCACCCTTCCCGACATCGAACGGGCTGCGGGCGACCGCGGCGTGTGCGTCGGTCGACCGTTGGGCACGGGCCAGGTACGCATCTCCGCGATCGACGCTCAGGGACGGGCGACCGGCGAGCCGACGAGCGAGGCCGGCGTGACCGGCGAGATCGTCATCTCGGCACCCCACCTCAAGCGCGGGTACTTCCGCCTCTACCTCACCGATCGCGAGGCCCGGCGCGGTCTCGCCGATCGCTGGCACCGTACCGGCGACGTCGGCCACCTCGACGCCGACGGGCGGCTCTGGGTCGAAGGGCGCCTCCCCCACGTCATCACCACCGCCGAGGGCCCGGTGACCCCCGTCGGCATCGAACAGGATGCCGAGACCGTCGATGCCGTCTCGCGCGCCGCCGCCGTCGGGGTCGGTCCCGTCGGCCGTCAGGTCGTCGTCGCCGTCGTCGAGGCCGGTGCACGCCGACCCGGTCTCGCCTCCCCCGAGCTGACGGATGCCGTTCGCGCCGCGACCGCGCAGCCGCTCGCCGCCGTCCTGGTCGCCCCGGTGCTGCCGACCGACATCCGGCACAACTCCAAGATCGACCGCTCTCGCCTCGCCGCATGGGCCGAGCGCCTGCTCGCGGGCGAGAAGCCGACGGCGCCGTGAGGGTCCTCGCCACCGGCGCGTCCGGCTTCCTCGGCCGGGCCGTCGTCCGCGCCCTGCAGGTCGGGGGGCATGAAGTCCGCACGCTGCAGCGCCGCCGGTCCGGCGTCGACGGCGCCGAGGATCGCCGCGGTTCCGTGACGGATCCGGATGCCGTGGCATCCGCTCTCGAGGGCGTCGACGGCGTGGTGCACCTCGCCGCCAAGGTCTCGTTGGCTGGGGATCCGGCGCAGTTCCATGCGGTCAACGTCGAGGGGACGCGCACGCTCCTCGACGCGGCCGCAGCGGCCGGGGTGACCCGCGTCGTGCACGTGTCGTCGCCGTCGGTCGCGCACGCGGGGCACGCGCTCGCGGGAGTGGGCGCCGAGCCCGCGGATCCGGCCGCTGCGCGCGGCGAGTACGCCCGCACCAAGGCCGAGGCGGAGCTGATCGCGCTCTCCCGGGCGGGGGACGCTCTCTCGCTCGTCGCGATCCGGCCGCACCTCGTCTGGGGTCCGGGCGACACGCAGCTCATCGCGCGCGTCGTCGACCGCGCCCGTCGCGGGCGCCTGCCGCTGCTGAACGGCGGGACGGCGCTGATCGACTCCACGTACGTCGACAATGCGGCATCCGGAATCGTCGCCGCCCTCGACCGCGTCGACGCCGTCAGCGGACGCGCCTATGTCCTGACCAACGGCGAACCGCGCCCGGTCGGCGACCTTCTCGCCGGGATCTGCCGCGCCTCGGGTGTCCAGCCGCCGCGGGTCAGCGTGCCCGCGGGGCTGGCGAAGGTCGCGGGGGCGCTCGTCGAGCGCGTGTGGGCCGTGCGCCCGGGCGAGGACGAGCCGCCGATGACCCGTTTCCTCGCCGAGCAGCTGTCGACCGCGCACTGGTTCGACCAGACCGAGATCCGCCACGACCTGCGCTGGGCCCCGGCGGTGTCGCTGGACGAGGGCCTGCGCCGCCTCTCCCGGGTCTGAGCCCCGCACGGCTGCAGCTCCGCGGGTTCTCGGCCCCGCCCGGCGGTGACTCCGGGGTTCCGGCTCCGGTCCCGCCCAGCCGTGACTCCGGGGTTCCGGCTCGGGTCCCGCGCGGCCGTGACTCCACGGTTCCGGCTCCGGTCCCGCCCAGCCGTGACTCCG
>NZ_LDRT01000056.1 GCF_001476655.1 Microbacterium testaceum
CGCCTGAGTCCCGAACCCCTCCGCGTCACATCAGCGACGGCCTCTCCCGTCGCACGATCATGTCCGGCGCCGCGTGGAGCATCCCGGTCATCGTCGCCTCGACGGCAGTTCCCGCACACGCCGCCGCCTCCGGACAAAAGGCCATCACGCTCGCGTTCAACCAGGCCACGTACACGGCAACGGGCTGCGCGAGCATCACCGGCGTCACCATCACGGCCACCGCAAGCAGCGTCCGCCAAGCCGGCATCTCGGTCTCGGTATCTCTCCCGCAGGGCTACAGCTACAGCAACGGTGCGACGACCTACTCGGGAGTCACCGACACCAACGGTGTCGTCACTCTCCCGAACATCGTCACCCCCGGTGCCGGAGGCCAGACAGTCTTCACCGCCATCGCCGCGAGCACCGCGACCAGTTCGTCGGCAAACACCAGCAGTCAGGTGCAGGTGACCCCGAACCGTGTCGCACGCGTCGCCACGAACTCCACCGTTGGATCCACGTACTCCGGCGTGCCGTCGGACGCCCTTCCGCAGGGAGGCGGGTACTTCCTCGCGCAGAACGGCGACCTCTACTACCAGAACTCGAAGATCGCGACCGGTGTCTCGAGCGTGAGCGTCTACGCTTCCCCGTCCGACATCTTCGCCAGCTACAACACCTCGTCCGGCGCGGGCGCACGCGCGTCTGGAACGACCATCGTGCAGACGTACTCGGGTGCCGCGGGCACCTCGGTGGGTGCCGACTACTTCCTCACATCTGACGGGGCGCTCACGTTCCGCGGCACCAGCCTGGCCACGAACGTTACTTCGGCGGCTGGGTCGTACCGTGATGGTCATTTCACCGTCGACTACATCGACGCGCAGAACGTGCGCCGGACGTTCTACGAGACCACCGCGCAGTCCGCCACCGTGACGTACCCCTCTCAGGGGTTTCGGCCTGTCACCCCTCTGGGCTCGCAGTACTTCCTCACATCGGGTGGCGATCTGTACTTCCAGAACACGAAGGTCGCCTCCGACGTCATCAGCGGCTTCACCTACTGCGGCTGGGACTGGTGGCAAGCCTGCGCTTTCAACGACACCTCCGGCAAGGGCTACATCGCGAACAACGGATCGATAGTGGCGAGCTTCGGCCCGGTTCCGACGAGTGCAATGGCGGTCGGAAGCTACTACTTCCTCACCCCGGGGGGCGATCTCTACTACAAAGGCACGCGTACGGCCACCGGCGTCGTGTCGGCCAGCGGAACGGAACGCGAGCGTGCCGATTACGTGGACTATGTCGACTCGAACGGCGTGGCCCGTTATCAGCAAGGCGGTGTCGACAAGGGGACCTTCTCCGTTCCCGCCGTGTCGTACGCCACCCCTCTGGGCGGGAGCTATTTCCTCATGGGAGACGGTGAACTCTGGTACCAGAACACGCGTATCTCCACGCAGGTGCGCAGCGCCTACACCTACGCGACGTGGGACGACTGGATCGCGGTGAGCTTCGTCGACGCGGCAGGAACCGGACGTCGAGCGCAGTGGAACTCCGTCGTCGATTCCTACACGGGTGTCCCGGCGGGCGCGACCTCGGTCGGAGCCGACTACTACCTGACCTCCGGTGGCGATCTCTACTACCGAGGGACGAAGGTGACGAGCAACGTCACCTCCGCTGTGGGATCGTGGCGGGACAACCACTTCACCGCCATGTACATGGATAACGCGGGGGTTCTCCGCTTCGTTCAAGAGACGACCATCAGCGCCTCGACCACGCAATTTCCGGTGGGGTCTGTCTCGTTGGGTGCCGGATATGTCCTCACGCCGTCCGGCGACTTCTATTCCGGGTCCACAAAGAAGCTCACCGGCATCGCGTCAGGCGTGGGCTGGATCAAGTCGACGTGGATGCCGCAGGCGAACGTCGTCGGCAAGGACGGCAAGGTCTATTACTTCGACATCGACACGGCCACCACACGAACGACCGCGTTCAGCAACCCTCAGGCGCTGGTGGGCGGGTTCGTCTTGTCCTCTGGTTCGCTCTATCTGGGCGACACGTTGGTGACGACGAACGTCCGCGCGGCGCAAGGTCAGCAAAAGGACGACGCGACGTCGTCGATCGTCTACACCGACGGATCCTTGACGTACTCGTCGAACGCGAACCTGGCCAGCGGCAAACTCACGGGCATCAATACTCGCCCTATCGCCGTCGGCGGGAGCTACTTCCTGACGCCGTCTGGAGATCTCTATTACAACGGCAAAAAGTTGGCTTCGGGGATCTGCTCGGCTGCGGGGTGGATCGCGTCCACATGGTCGCCTCAGGCCATCGCGCTCGCCCTCGACGGCAGTGTGCGGCGTATCGACATCGACAACGCGACAACCTTGACCGTGACGGCACCCGGCGGCACCATCACCCGCGGCGGATACGTCCTCACGACCGCCGGCGCGCTGTCACTCGGGAATACGGCAGTGACGACGGGCGTCGCAACTGCCCAGGGCACCCAGAAAGACGACTCCTATGCGTCGATCGTCTTCTCCGACGCCACCGTCAAGGGTGCGACGAATACGACACTCAGCGGCACGTACACGAATGTCGCCAACCGCCCCGTCGTCGTGGGGTGCGGATTCGCTCTGACCCCGACCGGGTCGTTGTACTTCGACTCCACGAATGTGCTCGACAACATCACGGATGCGGTGGGATGGGCCGCCGCCGGCAGCACACCCCGCGCTTCTGCCCTGGGCAAGGACGGCAAGATGCGACAAGTCACGTGGTCGAACAACGCGGCGAGCACGACAACGCTTTCAGCCGACTTCTCGGGTTCTCGCGCACTCGGCGGCGGCTACTCGTTGACGACCGCCGGCGCGCTCTACTACGGCGACACGCAAACGACGACCGGCGTGAGTCTCGCCCAGGGTGCGCAGCGTACCGACGGCGTGGCGTCCTTCGTCCAGATCGGTTGCTAAGGGCCGGGTGAGATGCACGAAGGCCCGTTGGTCGGAGAGATTCACCTCCGCTGACGGGCCTTCAGCATTCGCTCACAGCCCTGTAGAACCGGACTCGGATCACGAACGTCAGATGCGCGGAGCCCGTCGCGCCGCTGCTCCGCGCCGCCGCGTGGCATCCGTTCCGATCGACCCGAGGATCAACGCGGTCTGGAGGATGAGCGCTTCGCGGGGGCCCGTGGCATCCCATCCGATGACCTCGGACACCCGCTTCAAGCGGTAACGGACGGTGTTCGGGTGCACGTACAGCTCGCGCGCGGTGGCCTCGAGCGAACGACCGTTGTCGAGGTAGCTCCAGAGCGTTGCGACGAGGTCGGTGCTGTGCGCCTGGAGAGGGCGGTACACGCGGTCCACGAGTGTCTGCTTGGCCACCGCGTCGCCGGCGAGGGCACGCTCGGGGAGAAGATCGTCTGCTTCGACCGGGCGCGGAGCGTTGCGCCACGCACGAGCGACGGCGAAGCCCGCGAGGGCCGCGCGGGCACTCTGCCCGGCGTCGACGAGAGCGGCGACCGGGGGGCCGAGCACGAGGTGGCCCGAGCCGAAGCCGGGCTCGAGACGCTTGGCGATCTCGGTGAAGGGGAGCTCGGTCCTGTCGTCACCCCCGCGGGAGGGCAACTCGGCCCGCCCGAGCACGAGAACGAGACGCGAACCCTGGACACCGATCAGGACGTCCACGCCGAGCTTGCGGGCCGTGCGGCGTACCTGATCGACGTCGAACTGCGGGGGCGTCGTGCCCACGAGGACGGCGACCTCACCGTGACCGTGCCAGCCCAGGGCGGCGATGCGGCTGGGAAGCTCTTCGTCGGCCTCGCCCGTGAGGATCGAATCGACGACGAGCGCCTCGAGGCGCGCGTCCCAGAGCCCTCGGGCTTCGGCCGCACGCGCGTAGACATCCGCCGCGGCGAAGGCCACCTCGCGCGAGTAGAGGAGCATGGCCTCGCGCACGCTCTTGCTGCGCCCGGCGACCCGCTCCTCCATCACCTCGACGGTGACGCGCACGAGCTGCAGTGTCTGCGTGAGGCTCACACTGCGGAGGAGTTCCCGGGGAGCCGCCGCGAAGATGTCCGACGCGATCGCCGGCGTCTGAGCGGGGTCCTCGACCCACTGCGTGAACGACGTGATGCCGGCCTGGGCGACGAGACCGACGGCCGAGCGCCGGGCGGGCGGCATCCCGGCGTACCAGGGAAGGGTCTCTTCGAGACGCTGGATCGTCGCCGTCGCGAGGTCGCCCGAGATGCGACGCAGCCAGACGAGGGTCTCTTCCTTGTCACGGGCAGCGCGGTCGCGATCCGCGGCCGTAGCCCCCGGCGACTCCGGCGGAATGCGGTCGGGACCGGCCCCACCCGGAAGGGGGGAGTCGGTCCCGACCGTGGGTTCACTCACGTGATCAGGCCTCGCCACCCGCGTTGCCGCTGGTGCCGGCGTTGACGTCGTGCAGGCGGTACTTCTCGATCGCCTGACCGACGACCGCGCGGTCGACCTTGCCCTCTTCCGCCAGCGCTTGCAGGGCGCGGACCGCGAGCGAGGGGCCGTCGATCTTGAAGAAGCGACG
Source organism: Microbacterium testaceum (assembly GCF_001476655.1). GTDB lineage: Bacteria > Actinomycetota > Actinomycetes > Actinomycetales > Microbacteriaceae > Microbacterium > Microbacterium testaceum_C. The sequence goes on from NZ_LDRT01000056.1 coordinate 4,519, forward strand.
AGCCGCGGCACGGGTGTCGGAGAAGCCGAAGCCGTCGGCGCCGAGCGTCCAGTAGTTCTGCGGGACCCACTGACGGATCTGGTCCTGGACCGCGTGCATCCAGTCGCTGACGGCGACCACGGGGCCGTCGGCTTCCTTCAGCTTGTCGGTGAGGTAGGCCACGCGGGGCTCTTCCTCGGGGTGGAGGAAGTTGTGCTCGTCGGCGGCGAGACCGTCGCGACGCAACTCGGACCACGAGGTGACCGACCAGACGTCGGCGACGACACCCCAGTCGTCCTTGAGCAGACGCTGGGCCTCGAAGGCCCACGGCACACCGACGCCCGAGGCGAGCAGCTGCGTGCGGGGGCCGTCGCCCTCGCCCGACGAGATGTGGTGGATGCCGCGAACGATGCCGTCGACGTCGACCCCCTCGGGCTCGGCCGGCTGCACGTACGGCTCGTTGTATACCGTCATGTAGTACATGACGTTGGGGTCGGGGTGGTTGCCGCCGTACATGCGCTCGATACCCGAACGGACGATGTGCGAGATCTCGTAGCCGTAGGCCGGGTCGTACGACACGGTCGCCGGGTTCGTCGAGGCGAGAAGCTGCGAGTGACCGTCCGCGTGCTGCAGACCTTCGCCCGTCAGCGTCGTGCGGCCGGCGGTCGCGCCGATGATGAAACCGCGCGCCATCTGGTCGCCCGCGGCCCACTGGGCGTCGCCCGTGCGCTGGAAGCCGAACATCGAGTAGAAGACGTAGACCGGGATCAGCGGCTCGCCGTGGGTCGAGTACGCCGTACCCGCCGCGGTGAACGCCGCGAGGGCGCCCGCCTCGTTGATGCCGACGTGGATGATCTGGCCCTGCGGGCTCTCCTTGTACGCCAGCAGCAGCTCGCGGTCGACGGAGGTGTAGTGCTGGCCCTTGGGGTTGTAGATCTTCGCCGTCGGGAAGTACGCGTCCATACCGAACGTGCGTGCCTCGTCGGGGATGATCGGCACGATGCGGTGACCGAAGTCCTTCACGCGCAGCAGGTCCTTGAGCAGACGCACGAACGCCATCGTGGTGGCGATCTCCTGCGTGCCCGAGCCCTTCTTGGGCAGCGCGTAGGCGGCGTCGCCCGGCAGCTCGAGGCCGACGTGCGTGGTACGACGCTCGGGCAGGAATCCGCCGAGCGAGCGACGACGCTCGAGCATGTACTTGATCGTCTCGTCCTGCTCACCGGGGTTGTAGTACGGCGGCTGGTACGGGTTCTCGTCGAGCTGCGCGTCGGTGACGGGGATGTCCATCGCGTCGCGGAACGCCTTGAGGTCGTCGAGCGTCAGCTTCTTCATCTGGTGGGTCGCGTTGCGGCCCTCGAAGTGCGGACCGAGGCCGTAGCCCTTGATCGTCTTCGCCAGGATGACGGTGGGCTGGCCCTTGTGCTCCTTGGCCGCCTTGAACGCTGCGAACACCTTGCGGTAGTCGTGTCCACCGCGCTTGAGGCCCCAGACCTGCTCGTCGGTGTAGTCCTTCACGAGCTCGAGGGCGCGGGGGTCGCGACCGAAGAAGTTCTCGCGGACGTAGGCGCCGTTCTCGGCCTTGTACGTCTGGTAGTCGCCGTCGGGCGTCGTGTTCATGAGGTTGAGCAGCGCGCCCTCGGTGTCGCGGGCGAGCAGGTCGTCCCACTCGCGGCCCCAGACGACCTTGATGACGTTCCAGCCGGCGCCGCGGAAGAAGCTCTCGAGCTCCTGGATGATCTTGCCGTTGCCGCGGACGGGACCGTCAAGACGCTGGAGGTTGCAGTTCACGATGAACGTCAGGTTGTCGAGGCCCTCGTTCGCCGCGACCTGCAGCTGACCGCGGCTCTCGACCTCGTCCATCTCGCCGTCACCGAGATACGCCCAGACGTGCGAGTCGGAGACATCCTTGATGCCGCGGTTCGAGAGGTACTTGTTCGACATCGCCTGGTAGATGGCGTTGATGGGACCGAGACCCATCGAGACCGTCGGGAACTGCCAGAACTCCGGCATGAGACGGGGGTGGGGGTAGGACGGGATGCCATTCGGCGCCTGCGACTTCTCCTGGCGGAAACCGTCGAGCTGCGCCTCGGTGAGACGCCCCTCGAGGTAGGCGCGGGCGTAGGCGCCGGGGGAGGCGTGGCCCTGGATGAAGATCTGGTCGCCGCCGGACGGATCGTCGAGACCGCGGAAGAAGTGGTTGAACCCGACCTCGTACAGCGCGGCCGAAGAGGCATAGGTCGAGATGTGCCCACCGACGCCGATGCCGGGACGCTGCGCGCGGTGCACGGTGACCGCGGCGTTCCAGCGGATCCACTTGCGGTAGCGGCGCTCGAGCTCTTCGTCACCGGGGAACTCGGGCTCGTTCTTCTGCGAGATGGTGTTGATGTAGTCGGTGGTGGGAACCATCGGCACGTTGAGGTGCAGTTCCTTCGAGCCCTTGAGAAGGCTCAGCATGATCTCGCGAGCGCGGGCCGGCCCCTTGGCCTGGACGAGCTGTCGCAGGGATTCCTGCCACTCCCCGGTCTCTTCGGGGTCGCTGTCCTGCGGCCCTTGCGAATACGGATCCTGGTCGTGAACAGTCACGGAAGACCTTTCGTCGTCTGGCAGGTCATGCCAGAGAATCGCCATACGAGTGCGGCAACCCTTGTTCGCTCCGCACAATCAACCAGCGTCCAGCCTAGCGAGTCGCAGCGTCAACGGATGCGCGCTCGACGGACACCTCTTCCGCGACCTCGAGACGCTTCGCCGTCGAACGATCGCGACCGGCAGGGAAGCGGATCACCGGATGCCACGCCCCGGCGCTTCACCGCGGGCGCATCGGATGCGGGTCTAGCCTGAGCGCGTGACCTCCAGCTCATCCGCGGGCTTCCGGACCCGCCCCGAGCATCGCTGGCCGGTGCTGATCGCTCTCGGTGTCGGCACCGGGCTCTACGCGGTCCTTCCCAGCGACGCGTCGGGCATCCTCCGCTACGTCGTCGTGATCGCCGGCGTCCTGTGCGCGATCCCCATGGTGGTGACCAACCCCGCGCGATTGACCCGGGAGACGCGCGTCGGACGCGGTTTCGCCCTGGCGTTCACCGTCGTGCTCCTCGCCGCGAACCAGGTCGCCTTCTTCCTCCTCGTCCACCAGCTGCTCCAGGGTGAGGGGAGCGGCGCGCAAACCCTGCTGGGCGCGGCGCAGGTGTGGGCGATCAACGTCATCGGTTACGCCGTCGTCTACTGGGAGATGGATCGGGGCGGTCCGATCGCCCGCCGCCGCGATGCCCGCGACGAGCTGCCGCCCGCCGACTTCCAGTTCCCGCAGGACTCCGACCGCGACGCGGTGAGCGAGGTCGCCCGCCGCTCCTCCGACGTCGAGGACTGGGCGCCCGGGTACGTCGACTACCTGTACTTCTCGGCATCCAACGCGATGGCCTTCAGCCCCACCGACGTCATGCCGCTGAGCACCCGCGCGAAGATGTTCATGATGGTGCAGGCGATCTCGGGGTTCGTGCTGCTCGCGCTGGTGATCGCGCGGAGCGTGAACATTCTGAGTTGACGGTGGTGGGCCCTGCCGGGATCGAACCGACGACATCCACAATGTGAATCTGACTGAGAACGGGCGAGAGTCAATTTCGCGCGTTTCACAACCTTCGGAGGTTGCACGGTCCGGCCCTGATTTCATCCCACGGGGACGTGTGAGCAGGCCCGAAAGCTCAGATGAACTCGATGTCTTCCAGCATGAGAGAGTGCAGATCGGCCCGGGCCGAACTCAAGTCGACGGCGCGATCGGCAAGCGTTATCAAGTAGGTGTCCAGCGACCAGGCGGTGAGCTTTCCGTACCGCGCCGAGTAGAAGCCCACACGATCAATTTTGTAAGTGTTGGAGTAGTCCAGCAACGCGTACGCGAGGAGTTGGTAGACCTGATCGGGAGTGATGGTGTCTGTACGTACACCGGCCTTGGTCTTAGTGCCTAGCTGGGTCTTTACATCCACGAGCAGCCCGTTCGCGATCAGATCAGCCTCCGCCGCGATCCGCTGACCATCCCCCAGTTTGGATAGGTCAAAGAGCGGTCCCAGCGCGTAGGGTGCGTCCAGCGCCGGGATTAGCTCGCGGTCAGCAAGTTCGAGGAGTGCGGTCAACTCCGCGACAACATCAGCGGGAGATTTCTCCATGAGCAAGGATGCGGAGAACTGACCGGATCGAACGAGACTCGGGATGTACGGCGCGAACGCCGCCCCGGCACGGTAGGCCGCTACACACTGTGCCAGACCCCACGCAGCACGAGCACGCCGCGAGGAATCCGACGGGTCGGCGGCGACTGCACTCAGCTCCCTAATTTCGTCGTGGTACTCGACGTTCAGGGGGAACAGCAGCAACGCGGCGTCGGGCACGTCGGCGGGGTCGAGGCGAAGCCGGATCAATAGATCCACTGCGGTCCCTACTATGCCCGCAGACGCGCTCGTACCGTCCACCTTGAGTGGACCCGCCTGAGCCTTGTACTCGGCTTGTAGGGGCTTGATGTTGGGGAACTGGGCGCGCACGTACTGGAAGATCGACGCGTCCGAATTTTTCAGGTCGCGCGTGAGGATGCCTGTCGTCATGTACACGGGTCGAACCGTACCGACCGGCAGCGACATCGGGGGGCAACGCCGCACGTGTCGCGGCGCCGGGCGCGCCGTATCTCGCAGTTTCGGCGAAACGGACGAGTAACAGCGACGGAGCACGGCAGGCGGTACAGGCCACCTACCCCATTTACAGTGAGTTAGCGGATGCGCGCGCGCATCGCATCCACGTCAGCAAGCGAGGGGACACCGAGGCGTGCCAACTACCCTTTCGATCCCGGCCACGCGCCGATACGGTACCCACTCGCCGCTTCGTTACCCCGGCGGCAAGGCAGCCCTCGCCGGGCTCTTTGCGGACCTGATCGCTGAGCTGGGCCTTGAGAAAGCAAGGTACGTAGAGCCGTACGCGGGCGGGGCCGGCGCAGGTGTCGCGCTGCTGCGTGAGGGCTTAGTTCAGGAACTCGTGGTGAATGACCTCGATCCGGCCGTACACTCCTTCTGGCGCAGCGTCGTTGGCGCGAACGCAGAGTTCCTATTGATGCTAGAGAAGACTCCGATCACGGTCGAAGAGTGGCGACGGCAGCGAGAGATTTATAGGAACGCCGACACGAGCGACCCGCTTCGACTTGGTTTTGCGTTCTTCTATTTAAATCGGACTAACCGATCCGGGGTCCTGACAGGTGGCGTGATTGGTGGGCTGGACCAGACCGGCAACTACAAGATTGATGCTCGATTCAATCGTGAAACCCTGCGAGAGAGAATAGCCGCCCTAGGTAACTTGGCGGATCAAATCACGGTACGGGACGACGACGGGCGCACAGTCATCTTGGACTACGCCGCGGACGGCAACGCCTTCTTGTACATCGACCCGCCCTACGTACGGGCTGGGTCGCAGTTGTACCTCAACGCGTTCGATGCGAGAGACCACACGAATCTCGCCTCCGTAGTCGCTGACGCTGGCGGCAACTGGGTCATGACGTACGATGAGTCACCACTCATCGAAGAGTTGTACTCAGACTTCTTCCTCTGCAGGTACGAACTGAACTACTCTGCGCGGCACCCCGGACGCGCCCATGAGCTCATGATTGCGTCCCCAACGGTTGAGGATGCCCTCACGAAGGTGACGGCCGCTCGATCAGCATGAAGCGAACCAAGGGGAATACCACCCGCCAGGCCTGATGCACTTGCTCGCCGGTCACATCGGTGTTGACACTGTGCGACACCAGATTGAACCATCGCCCCGACCCGGGGACGGTGCTCGCGTCGTTCTTGACTCGGTTCAAGGTCGCGATGGCGTGCGACAACTGTCCGTTGGACTTGTATTCGCTTGTAACTCGCACCATCACTTGGCTCAGCATCCCGGTTACCTCGATGCCGTTCCCCAGACCGAAGTGCTCCTTGATCGATGCCTCGATCAAAGAACGTATGAGCATTGTTGCCGCAGCCGGGAAGTCTTTGACGTTGATCTGTCGAAGCTCCCTCCAGCGATGTTGAAGGGTAACCGGGAGTGCGCGCTCATCCACGCCGGTCATATTGAGATGTACCAGAGTGCCGGGGCGTGAGGGGCCGCGCCCTCGACGACCCGCCAACTCGTCCTCAAGTTCGAACCCGTCTTCTTCGGGGTCGGGCGTCGCATCGTTGGATTGCAGCGATCCTGAGTCATCCGCCGCGTCTTCGTCCTTGGTCTGGATGTCTCCGTTCTCACCGCCAGAATCCCCTTCAAGATGGTCGCCTGACGACAGTTCGAGCGCGGACGCCTCAACCTGCGCATCCTCCGTCACGTCTTCATCGGACCGCATTCCGTCGCCGTCGGCAAGGAACAACGCCTCCTCGGTACGCTGGGGAGAATTGCCCCCGCTCGGAGCTTCGCTCTCCGCGTCGGGCATTCCGCGCATTTCGCGCAGGAGCTTTTCATACTCCGCAGTACCAGCCTTCAATCCACGTCGGGTATTCACTTCGTTGGTCATGAAACCGGTTAATAGTCGTTCAAGCGCTCCAAGTTCATCCTGAGTGGAGGCCCACTGCACAACTCGCGCTTGGTCGTCAAATCTCAAACCGATGAGTCCCTGAATGGTCGAATTGCGGTAGGCGTACTCGAAGGCTGACATCGTCAGCTTCGGTCCCGCAACGTAGTCCGTGAGTTCCGCAGATGAGTAATGCGTGGTGCGTAGGCGTTGACGAACTCGGCCCATACGCACGACGCGTGGCACGTCCTTGATAGCTGGGAGGGCGGCGCGTAACTGATCCAGAGTGGTGGAGCCGGTCAGTTGAGCGATGACGAACTTCGCCTGTTCGTCAAGACTCCAGGGCTTCTTCGATTGGCCGATGTGAAGTCGGGCCAGGATCGGGGCGGCGGTTGTTCGGTCTGGGAGCACCATCGCCCGAATGCGGCGGGGCAGGTTCTCCGCCTCTATGGCATATCGCTTTCGGAGTCGTTCAATCTCGTCTTGATGCGCTGGGGCAAGCGCGGGCGTCAGTAGCGCGAGGAGTGCCGAGACGCGTCGGTTTCCCTCCAGCAGGATGAACCGGTCGTCTTCCTTGACAACCAAGGGCAACTCGTTGTCCACGTACTGATCGCGCAGGATCAGGGTCGCAACTTCCTTCACGTCGGCCTCTGCCCACAGGTAGTTCATGGCAGCAGTTTCGGTCGGCTGATCGTTCGCGAACCGATAGTTGCTTACGTCCAGATGTAGATCGGCAACCTCGACAGGTTCAATCGGATACTCAACGTATGCCATGCGTGCCCTTTCCCGCGGCTCACTAGCAGTCTGGCAGTTGTAGACCCGACACATAGCCATCCACGACGGCTCTTTACGGAACGATGTTCGATATTTGGGGCGACTCGAAACTCGGCGAGGCCGCAGGCGAAGGCTCTACCTTGGGCAGCGGAGAGATGGACGCGAGGGCCGAAGGAGCAGAACTGAGCTAGACACTCTAGATTCCCGGAGTTCCGGGGTGTGCGGTGGTGGGCCCTGCCGGGATCGAACCGACGACATCCACGGTGTAAACGTGGCGCTCTACCAGCTGAGCTAAAGGCCCGGGATGCCTCGAGTCTAGCGGCCGAGGGACAGCGCGCAGACGTCGACGAGGAACGCGTACACCGCGACGCTCGGATCGGCGATGAGTTCGTGCGCTCCGCCGGCCGGGGGAGTCACGCGCTTCCAGCCGCGGCCCGGGATGATCACGTCGTAGCGCTCCACCCCGGATCCCTGGACGAGCACGTCGGTCCACGGGCCGGTGTCGGCGTGTACGGCGTCCTCGAGGGCGGCGGTCGTCACGGCCGGCGCGCCGGGGTCGTCGATCGGCCAGAACGGGGACAGCCCGATCCACGCGGCGACGAACGTCGGCAGGTGCTCGGGGACGATGAGGGCGTGGTGTCGACGTTCAGGGTCGGCCGTCGCCGTGCCCGCGTGCAGCTCGGCGATCGACGGGTCGTGCGAGACCACGATGCCGCGCGGGCCCGCGAAGGCGACCAGCACCGCGGCGACCCCGCCGCGCCGAGCGCGGACCACGAGCACCGGGCGTGGAGAGCCGAGCGCGGAGGCGACGGCGGTGCCGGCGGGCGTGAGCCTCGACGCGTCGTCGATGAAGCCGGCTTCGGCGAGCTCGGCAGCGGCATCCGTCCCGCGCACCCGCCGGGGGAGCGACGCGGATCCCCCGCGGATGCGCGCAGCGCCTGCGCGGAGCTCCGTCAGCGCCGCCGCGGAGACGACGGGAGCGGTCGTGGTCAAGGCCGGGGGAGCGAAGGCCGTGAGGTCCTCGAGCGGGAAGCCGACGCGTCTCGAGGCATCGGCGTCGACCGGCGCGGCGCCCACGGCGCGAGCGGCGGCCTCGACCTCGGCAGGGTCGGCGGTGAGTCGCAGCTGCGCGGCGATCCACGAGAACACCGGCCTCATCATGCCGAGCTGCGCGGGCGTCGCGCTCGCGGAGAGGTGCACGTGATGCGTGCCCGTGGCCCAGACCGTCTTGGTCACGACGACGTCCGTCATCTCCACCGGGTACACGAACGTGATGTGTCGCGCGCGGGCGAGGGTGGCATCCGGGTCCTCGTCCCACAGATCGACGCCCAGCACACGGGCGCCGGGGTGCTGCCGGCCCGCGGCGAGGAGCGCAGCCGCGGAGGCATCCGTCAGGGGTGCCGTGCTCTCGACCGCCGTGAGCACGAGGTTCGGCTGGAAGCCGGGCTGCTCCTCCCGCAGGGTCAGCACGAGCTCGGCACCGTCGTACTCCGAGGCGACGAAGCTGTCGGGGTAGAGCACGCTCGCGTGGGTCGTGGACGCTTCGCGCACCTCGGGTGCGGGCGTCCGCTCGTCGGTGGTGGAGAACTTCACGCCTGTCCGCCCTTCGTCGACGCCTCGCCCCGCCAGGCGCGGTACCACCGCGGCAGAAGGAAGCGCGGCATCCAGAACACGCCCATGATGGCCACGAGCAGCAGAAGGGCTGCGACAACGATGAGGGCGGCGAACGCCGCCGGCGAGTACGGGTTGACGAGGAGGCCGACCGCCGCCGTCAGGAACGCCGCACCGAGCCACAGCCAGGCGAATCCGATCGTGCTGCCGAAGCCGCGGCGAACGCGCATCCAGCCCTTCCAGCGGCCGGAATAGGCGACAGCGCCGAGGACGAGGAAGACGACGCCGAGGAGCAGGCCCGCGGTCACAGCAGGTTTCCCTGCGCCTGCGGCTCGACCCCGATCGGGCCGGGTGCCATGATCTCGACGTTCTCCTGGCGGATGTCGTCCATCACGTCTTGAGCGATCTCCTGACCGCCCCACCCGCCCAGGACACCGCCGATCACCCCACCGATGACGCCGCCGATCACCGTACCCGGCCCGGGGAAGATCGACCCGATGCTCGCGCCGAGCAGGGCGCCGCCCCACGCGCCTCCCGCTCCACCGGCGACGGAGGAGCTGCCGATGACGAGCGTGTCGACCGCGGCCTCTTCCTGACGCTGGTCCTCGGACCATTCCGGATGCCGGGTGAGGGTGTCGTTGTAGCTCTCGCCGTAGACGCTCCAGTAGGTCAGCCCCGCACCGAGAAGCCCCAGCCCCTTGCCCACGCGTCCCGCCCAGGCCGGCGGCGTGCCGACCGAGTCGGGGGCGAACTGCGGTTGGCCGTTCCATCCCGGCAGACCCGAGATCCGCGGGGGAGCGTCCGGAAGGAGGTTGCTCTCGAGCATCCACGCCCCCGAGGGCCGCTGGACCCAGACCTGCCCGTCGATGAGGCTGCGCCGCCAGGTCGGGTTGATCTGCCCGGCCGTGAGCGTGATCTCATCGGGGAGAAGGGCTCCGGGGCCGGGGACCATCAGCGTGCCGCGGTAGCGCGTGAGCAGCTCGGCGGCCAGACCCTGCACCCCCGATCCGGCGTTTCCGTTGACGATCTCGAGGCCGTCGTTCAGGGCCCAGGATGCCGAGGTCCGCAGCGCCCGGAGAGCTCGCGCGCATTCCTGGTCGGCGGCGGTCACGTCGGTCTCGAAGAGCGCCCGCGTGCGGCCGACCTCGAAGGACGTCGGCGCGTCCGGATCACGGTCGGCCGTCGGGAGCGCGGACTGTTCGTCGACGGTCTGAAGGTCGGCGAGCAGGGCGGCGCGGCGTGTCTCGAGGGAGGCGAGCGTGTCGGCGTAGGTCCGCAGGGCCGAGACGGCCGACGACAACGCGGAGGTAAGTTCGTCGGCGGCGAGCGGCAGGGGCGCCATCGCGGCGTAGGCCGTCTGGGCTTCGGGCGCCTCGTAGACCGCGCTGAGCCCGCTCCAGGTCGTCGTGATGTCGGTGACGGCGTCGTCGAGTCCGCCGAGCACGCCGGCGAGCGTGTCCGCCGCCGCCGACACCGCGGTCGAGCGGGGGACGGCGACAAGGGTCGCGGTCGACAGCGTGGGCGTGCTCACGGTTCCCATCCGTTCAGCGTGGACTGCGTCTGCGCGGCCATGTCGTAGTCGGCGTGGTCGTACAGCGCGATGACGCTCTCCGTGGTCTCGGTGACCGTGCTGACGTGCCGCCGCATCCCGGCGAGGCGGATGAGGAACGGGTCCGCGGCGACCTCGGCGAGGGCCGCGGACGTCTCGCCCTCTCCCACGGCTGTCTGAGCCGTATCGAAGGCGTTCGCGGTCGCGGTCACGACGTCGTCGATCGCCTGGGCGTGTTCGTCGGCGGTGCGGCAGACGGCGCGCGCCTGCGCGGGGTCGATGCTCCATGTCACGGTGATGGCATCCCTTCATCCGGGGGTCCGTGTGTTCCAGGCTACCGAGGGCGCGGCGGTGTCCGACCCGCGCGGTAGCGTGGACTTCGTGAACGCCGACCCCGCCGACCAGCGCAAACTGCTCGATCTCGCCGACCTCGATGCCCGGATCCGGCACGACGTACGCGTCGCCGGCAACCCGCCGCAGGCGGCGGAGGTGCGCGATCTGATCGCTCAGCGTGCCGCGCTGACGCAGGAGCTGTCGAGCCGGGCCAACGCCCGCGACGACCTCACCGCCGAGATCGCCCGCCTCGAATCCGACGTCAAGGTCGTCGACGCCCGTATCGCACGCGACACCGAGCGCCTCTCGGCGTCTTCGAACCCCAAGCAGGCGCAGGGCTTCGAGAGCGAGCTCACCGCCCTCGCCCGCCGCAAGAGCGACCTCGAAGACCTCGAGATCGCGCTGATGGAACGCCTCGAGAGCGCCGATGCCGCCGTCGCCGAGCAAGAGGCCCTGATCGCCGAGACCAACGCCCGCGGGGCCGAGCTCAGTGCCGAGGCCAAGCGCGTCGTCGCCGAGGCCACCGAGCGCCTCGAGGGCGCGCGTCGCGACCGCGAGGCCGTCGCCGGTTCCGTCCCTGCAGATCTCGTCGCCCTCTACGAGCGCCTGGCCGCGCGCGGGAACGGCGCGGGCCTGCTGCGCGGGGGTGCGTGCGAAGCCTGCCGCATGGTGCTGCCGCCGAGCGACCTCGCGAACGTCCGCCGCGCGCAGACCGACGAGGTCGTGTTCTGTCCCGAGTGCGGGGCGATCCTCGTGCGCACCGAGGAATCGCGGTGAATCGCGCTGGCGTCCGCGGCGTCTGACGCGGTCCTCGTCGCCCGCACGCCCACCGGAGACGTGGTCCTGATCGATCTGGATGCCACGGGCACCGCGACCACGACCGTCACCATTGCGCTGTCCGACGCCCCCGAGACGATTCGCGCGCGCGAGGCCGCGGGCGGCGTCCGGTGGATCTGGAACGACACCCGGGCCTGGTACGCCGGTCTGCTGTCCGCGGGGGTGCGCGTGGCGCGCGCCTGGGATCTCCGGCTCGTCCATGCTCTCCTGCGCGACGCCGCCGCGGTGATCGACGACCACGGTCTGCGGGCCGCGCGCGCGTGGGACGCCGCCCTGCCCGACACTCTCGTCGTCGACACGCTCTTCGACCTCGCAGAAGCGGCATCCGGTCCGCCCGACACAGCCGAGGCCGCGCTCGAGGAGTACCGCCGTCAGCGTGATGTCATCGACGGCTCGGCGACGCCGGCGGCCCTTCGCCTGCTCGCGGCCGCCGAATCGGCGGGGGCGCTGATCGCCGAGGAACTGCACGCGGCCGGATTACCGTGGAGCGTCGACGCGCACGGCGCGCTGCTCGAGCGCGAGCTGGGGGAGCGCCGGGGCCAGGCCCTCCCCGCCCGGATCGAAGAGGCCGCGGCGCGCGTGCGCGCGGCGCTCGGCGATCCCGCCGCGTCCCTGGACTCGCAGCCGCGCCTGCTGAGGTCGTTGCACCGCGCCGGCCTGTTCGTGGAATCCACGAGCAGGTGGGAGCTCGCCGAGCACGATCACCCGGTGGTCGCGCCCCTGGTGGCCTACAAGAAGCTCATGCGTCTGTACACCGCAAACGGCTGGTCGTGGATGTCGGAGTGGGTGCGCGACGGACGCTTCCGGCCGGTGTACGTGCCCGCCGGGGTCGTCACCGGCCGCTGGGCGTCGTCGGGCGGGGGAGCGCTTCAGATTCCCCGGCAGCTGCGCGTCGCCGTCCGCGCCGATCCGGGCTGGACGCTCCTCACCGCCGACGTGGCGCAGCTCGAACCGCGTGTGCTCGCCGCCATGTCCCGCGACACCGCTCTCGCCGACGCCGCCCGGGGCCGCGATCTCTACTCGGGCGTCGTCGAGGCCGGCGCGGTCGCCACGCGCGCGGAGGCCAAGATCGCGATGCTCGGTGCGATGTACGGCGCCACCACGGGAGAGAGCGGGCGCCTCCTCCCGCGCCTGCGACGCACGTTCCCCCGGGCGATGGCGCTCGTCGACCACGCCGCGCGCGTGGGCGAAGACGGCGGGGTCGTCTCGACCTGGCTCGGCCGCACCTCACCCGGCCCCGGTGAGGCGTGGCGAGCGGTGCAGTCCCGCGCCGGCGACGCCGAGGCATCCGGAATCGACGAGACCCGGGCCCGGCGCTCCGCGCGCGACCGCGGACGCTTCACGCGCAACTTCGTCGTCCAGGGCACGGCCGCCGAATGGGCACTGGCGTGGCTCGCCGACCTGCGCGGGCGCTTGGCGGCTCTCGAGCCGGTGGATGCCGCGGACGCGGCGCCGCGATCCGGACCGGTGTTCGGACGGCGGCCGCACCTGGCGTTCTACCTGCACGACGAGATCATCGTGCACACGCCGTCGGTGCACGCGGAGGCCGTCGCCACCGCGGTCCGGGAGTCCGCCGCGGCCGCGGGGACGCTGCTGTTCGGATCGTTCCCGCTCGACTTCCCGTTGGATCTGCGGATCGGCGACACCGCGGAGAAGGGGTGAGCCTCGCCCCGCCCGGTAGACTCGATACTGCGAATGGGTCGGCTGGACGGTCGCGTCACGGGTTCGCCCGTGCCGAGGAACGTCCGGGCTCCACAGGGCAGGACGGTGGGTAACGCCCACCCGGAGCAATCCGCGAGACAGTGCCACAGAGAGCAGACCGCCCGCGCTTCACCGCGTGGGTAAGGGTGAAAGGGTGGTGTAAGAGACCACCGGGGTCGTGGTGACACGACCCGCGAGGTAAACCTCGTCCGGAGCAAGGCCAGACAGGGGATGACGACGCGGCTCGCCGAGTCCCCGGGTAGGCCGCTGGAGCGGCACGGCAACGTGTCGCCGAGAGAGATGACCGTCCACGGAGACGTCCCGCTCGTCGGGACATCTCCCGGACAGAACCCGGCGTACAGGCCGGCCCATTCGCTTCACGTCACTCGACAAAGAGATCTCGCGCCGCGGGGCCGGACCTGCACGCCGGTCCGTCGGCTGCGCCGGTCAGCCGCAGAGGGTCGCCTGCGCCGCCTGAGCGACGATGGTCCCGTCGCCCGCCTGAGCCGTGATGCCCGCCGGAACCACGAGGATCACCTGGTCCGCGGGCGTTCCGGCCTCGAGCTGATCGCACGTGCTCTCGCCGAGCGAGATCAGCTGCTCGTCCGTCGCCTTTCCGAGATCGGCGAGCTTGCTGCGCACCTCGGTGAGGTAGGCGGCATCCTCGGTCGAGGCGGGCGCCTCGGTCTCTTCCGGCTCGACGACCACGGAGGTGTCGCCGGACGAGAACGTACCGGACTGCCCGGGGGTGACGGTGATGTTCTCCTCGGTCGTTTCACTGCTGCATCCGGCGAGGAGGACAGCGGCGGTGGCGAGGACGAGGACGGCGGGGAGACGTTTCATGGCTTCACCCTAGGGAGCCGATATCGCGCCCGTCGGAATCCCGAGGTCACTTGACAGCGGGCAGCGCTTCGGGCACAGGCACAGCGAGCGACGCCGCGCCGATGATCCCGGCGTTGTTGCGGTGCTTCGCGGGAACGATCGGTGCGCGGAGCTTCAGCAGCGGCAGGAACTCCTCCGAGTGCTTGGACACTCCGCCGCCCACGACGATCAAGTCGGGGCTGAAGAGGAACTCGACGTAGTCGTAGTACCACTGCAGGCGCTTGGCCCACTTCTCCCACGACAGTTCCTCGCGCTCCATGGCCGAGTACGCCGCGTAGCCCTCGGCATCCCGCTTGTGACCGCTGCGTTGCAGGTGTCCCAGCTCGCTGTTGGGCACGAGCACGCCGTCGTAGATCATCGCCGAGCCGATGCCCGTACCGAGCGTGGTGAGGATGACGAGACCGTCGATCCCCTTCGCCGCGCCGTAGCGCACCTCGGCGATACCGGCGACGTCGGCGTCGTTGGCGAAGTGAATGTCACGGGAGAGACCGTGCTCGAAGAACTTCTCGGCCTCGAAGCCGATCCACGACTTCGAGACGTTCGCTGCCGACAGCGTTCGTCCGCCCTTCACGATCGCGGGGAACGCGACCCCGAGGGGAAGGTCGGCGGGTGCCTCGAGCGTCTCGAGCACCTGCTTCACGGCGGCGAGCACGTCGGCCGGCTCCGCGCCCGCGGGGGTGGCGACCTTCACGCGGTCGCTGATCAACTCCCCGGCATCCAGGTCGACGATCCCCGCTTTGATCCCGGTTCCGCCGATGTCCACTCCGACCGCGCGCGACGCATTCGTTGCCATGCCCTCCAGCCTATCCAGCCGAGCGGCCCGGATCAGTAGGATCGACGAAGGCCCGGCGGATCTGCGCCCGAGGCTCGTGACCCACTCGAGGAGCGATCGTGAGCGACGAGAACGCGAAGTACTGGTACAACCTGGAGACCCACGAGGTCGAGCAGGGCTACGCCTCTCCGGCGATCGACCGCGCGGGTCCCTTCGACACCGCCGAAGAAGCGGCGCGCGCGCCCGAGATCCTGCGGGAGCGGTCGCGGCAGTGGGCCGAAGACGACGCCCGCGACGACCGCTGAGCGTCGACGGCCCCACTCGCTGACCGCACGTACTGAGAACGAAGGATGACGATGGACAAGCAGCGCGATTTCGTTCTGCGCACGATCGAAGAACGCGGCGTGAAGTTCGTCCGCCTGTGGTTCACCGATGTCGTGGGCACCCTGAAGTCGGTGGCGATCGCCCCGGCCGAGGTCGAGGGGGCCTTCACCGAGGGGCTCGGGTTCGACGGTTCCGCGATCGAGGGTCTCACCCGCTCCTACGAGTCGGACCTGCTCGCGCACCCCGACCCCACGACCTTCCAGATCCTGCCGTGGCGGGGCGAGATCGATCCCACAGCGCGCATGTTCTGCGACATCACGACCCCCGACGGACAGCCGGCTGTCGCCGACCCGCGGCACGTGCTCAAGCGCACCCTCGCCAAGGCTGCCGACGCCGGGTTCACGTTCTACACGCACCCCGAGATCGAGTTCTACCTGCTGAAGTCGTCGCAGCTCGGTCCCGACGGCAAGCCGCAGCCGGTCGACTCGGCGGGCTACTTCGACAACGTCCCCGGAGGCACCGCGCACGACTTCCGCCGTCGCTCCGTGCGGATGCTCGAAGACCTGGGCATCTCGGTCGAGTTCAGCCACCACGAGGGCGGACCGGGTCAGAACGAGATCGACCTGCGCTACGCCGACGCCCTCACCACCGCCGACAACATCATGACCTTCCGCACGGTCGTGAAAGAGGTCGCGATCGAGCAGGGTGTGTACGCCACGTTCATGCCCAAGCCCATCAGCGGGCAACCCGGCAGCGGCATGCACACGCACCTCTCGCTCTTCGAGGGCGACATGAACGCGTTCTACGAAGAGGGCGGGCAGTACCAGCTGTCGAAGGTCGGCCGCCACTTCATCGCGGGCCTGCTCCGCCACGCGAACGAGATCTCGGCCGTGACGAACCAGTTCGTCAACTCGTACAAGCGCCTGTGGGGCGGCGACGAGGCCCCCAGCTTCATCTGCTGGGGTCACAACAACCGCTCCGCCCTCGTGCGCGTTCCCCTCTACAAGCCGAACAAGGGGCAATCGACGCGCGTCGAGTACCGTGCGCTCGACTCGGCCGCCAACCCGTACCTGTCGTACGCGCTCATGCTCGCGGCCGGGCTGAAGGGCATCGAGGAAGAGTACGAGCTGCCGGCCGAGGCCGAAGACAACGTCTGGTCGCTGACCGACTCCGAGCGCCGCGCTCTGGGTTACGCGCCGCTGCCGGCGAGCCTCGACCACGCCCTCGAGTACCTCGAGGAGTCCGAGCTCGTCGCCGAGACGCTGGGGGAGCAGGTGTTCAAGTACGTCCTGCTCAACAAGCGCCGCGAGTGGCAGCAGTACCGCGCCCAGGTGACGCCGTTCGAGCTCGCGAGCAATCTCGAAGCGCTCTGACACCGCCGCTGACAGGACACCGATGATCTCGGGCGATCGATCGACGGCGCTCACCGCCCTGGCGCGCATCGGCTTCTCGCGACTCGCGGAAGCCGATGCGCTCCTCGGCGAGCTCGACGAGCTCGTCGGTGTCTCGCGGACCGACATCACGACGCTGGCGCAACGGGTCGCCGACCCCGATCGCGCTCTGTCGTCGATCGTGCAGATCGCTCGCCGGGACACGGATGCCGTGCGCTCCTGCGCCGCAGACGTCGGCGCGTGGCGAGCGCTCTGGGATATCGTCGGGGCGTCCGACGGGTTCGCAGAGTTCTACCTCCGCCACCCGGAAGAGCTCGTCCACCTCGCCGGGGCCGGCTTGACCATCCCCGACGAGCAAGCGATGCGCGCCGAGCTCCTCGCCTCCGTCGGTGACCAGGACGGCTTCGCCTCGGACTCCTCGGATGCCGCGTGGCTCGCCCTGCGCGTGCGCTACCGGCGTCTGCTGGCCCGGATCGCCGCGTACGACCTCGGCCAGGACGACCCTGCCGCAGCGATCGACATGGTCTCGGCATCCCTTGCCGATCTGGCGGGAGCGGCACTCGAGGCCTCGCTGAGCGTCGCCCGCGCGCGCGTGTCCGGGACGGGACCGGCCGCGTTCCCACGCGTGCAGGTCGAGGCGACGCAGTTCGCGATCATCGCGATGGGCAAGACCGGTGCCCGCGAGCTGAACTACGTCAGCGATGTCGACGTGATCTTCGTCGGCGGCTCGTCGGACGAGGAGGTCGTGTCCGAAGCGCGCGCGATCGACATCGGCACGCGCCTCGCGGTGCAGACGATGCGCGGGATCTCGGGGCCCGAGATCGAGCCGCCGCTGTGGGAGGTCGACCCGAACCTGCGCCCCGAGGGCAAGCAGGGGGCGCTGGTGCGGAGCCTCGGTTCCCATCGGCAGTACTACGACCGCTGGGCGAAGAGCTGGGAGTTCCAGGCGCTCCTGAAAGCCCGGGCGATCGCGGGGGACGCGCAGCTCGGCGCCGACTACGTCTCCGCGATGCAGCCCCTGGTCTGGCACAGCGCCGCGCGCGAGAACTTCGTCGAGGGCGTGCAGCGCATGCGCGAGCGCGTCACCGACCACATTCCCGCGAGCGAGGTGAACAGGCAGCTGAAGCTGGGGCCGGGAGGCATCCGGGATGTGGAGTTCACGGTGCAACTCCTCCAGCTGGTGCACGGCCTCACCGACGAACGGATCCGACAGCGCGGCACGCTCGAGGCGCTGGACGCCCTCGTGGCCGAGGGGTACATCGGCCGCTCCGAAGCGGAGGCCTTCGGCCGCGACTACCGTCTTCTGCGCTTGCTCGAACACCGCCTGCAACTGCGCGGGCTGCGGCGGACGGCGCTGCTGCCCGAGAAACCCGAAGACCTTCGTGTGCTCGCGCGGGCGACACGCCTGTCGGATTCCGCCGAGGGCGTGCAGGCGGCGTGGGAAGGCATCAAGCGCGAGGTGCGCGACATCCACGTGCGCCTGTTCTACCGGCCCCTGCTCTCGGCCGTCGCCGCTCTGCCCGAGGGGGAGCGGACGCTGTCGACCGAGCAGGCGCGCGATCGCCTCGCTGCCATCGGCTTCCGCGATCCCGCCGGAGCGCTTCGCCACATCGCGGCGCTCACCAGCGGCCTGAGCCGCAAGGCGACCATTCAGCGGCACCTCATGCCGGTGATGATCCGGTGGTTCGCCGACGGCGTCGACCCCGACTACGGGCTGCTCGTGTTCCGCCGCATCAGCGAGCGTCTGGGCAACACGCCCTGGTTCCTGCGCGTGCTGCGCGACTCCGCCGGGGCGGCCGAGAGCCTCACCCGAGTGCTCTCCGGTTCGCGGTACATCGGCGAACTGATGGAGTGGATCCCCGAGGCGGTCGCCTGGCTGGACGACGACGCGCTGCTGCGTCCCCGCTCCGGCAAAGCACTCGAAGACGAAGCGCGGGCGATCCAGACGCGCTGGCAGAACATCGACGACGCGATGCGTTCCGTCCGGGCCCTCCGGCGGCGCGAGATGCTCCGGGTCGCGATGGCCGCCGTCCTCGAGGTCGTCTCGCTCGAGGAGCTCTCCGACGCGCTCACCACCATCACCGAGACGACGATCCAAGCGACTCTGCGTGCGGTGCGCCGGGCCGTCGTTCCGCCCGAGGACGACGATCTCGACTTCTCGGTCATCGCGATGGGACGCTTCGGCGGCCGCGAGCTGGGGTTCGGGTCGGATGCCGATGTCATGTACGTCTACCGGGCGAACGGTCTCGACCCCCAGCGCGCGAACACCCTCGCTCTGAAGATCGTCGCCGGGCTGCGGGAGCACTCCGAGGACCATCGCCTTCCCCTCGATCTCGACGCCGAGCTGCGCCCCGAGGGCCGGAGCGGGCCGCTCGCCCGCTCTCTCGACGCCTACGCCGAGTACTACCGCCGATGGTCGCTCTCATGGGAGGCGCAGGCTCTCCTGCGGGCGCGAGGGGTCGCGGGAAGCGTCAAGCTCATCGCGGACTTCATGGCTCTCGCCGACGAGGTGCGCTACCCGGAGAAAGCCGACCCGAACGGCCTGCGCGAGATTCGCCGTATCAAGGCGCGCGTCGAGAACGAGCGTCTCCCGCAGGGCGCCGATCCCGCGCGCCACCTGAAGCTCGGCCCGGGATCGCTGAGCGATGTCGAGTGGCTCGTGCAGATCATCCAGCTGCAGCACGCGCGCGCTGTGCCGGCGCTTCGGACGACGTCGACGCTCGGCGCGCTGAGCGCGGCGGTGGAAGCCGGTCTCGTCCCCGCCGATGCGGCGGAGAAGCTCGCGGCATCCTGGCACCTCGCCAGTCGCTTGCGGTCCGCGAACACCCTGCTCTCAGGGCAGACGAGCGACGTCCTCCCCGCCGACCGCGCCCGCCTCGACGGCATCGGACGCATCCTCGAATATCCGCCGCGCTCCGCGACGCAGGTCGAGGAGGACTTCCTCGGCGCGACCCGCCGCGCGCGACGCGTCTTCGAGAAGCTCTTCTACGGCTGATCGGTCCCGGCGGGAGGGATGCCGTGGCCCCGGGGCCGTGGCATCCCTCCTCCGTCAGGACATGAGGCGCTCGCGCACCTCCCGACGGAGAACCTTGCCGATCAGCGAGCGGGGGAGATCGTCGACGACGATCACCCGGCGCGGGACCTTGTAGGCCGCGAGTCGCGTCTTGCAGAAGTCGCGAACCGCATCCGCGGGGAGGTCGACGCCGTCGCGCACGACGATGGCCGCCGCAACGTCTTCGCCCCCGCGGGGCTTCGGCAGTGCGACGACCGCAGCCGCCTCGATGTCGGGATGACCGACGAGCACGTCTTCGACCTCGCTGGGCGACACGTTGAAGCCGCCCGTGATGATGATCTCCTTCAACCGATCGACGATCGTCACGAAGCCGTCGGGGGAGACCGAAGCGATGTCGCCCGTGCGCAGCCACCCGCCGTCGAGCAGGGTCTCGGCGGTGTCGGCGGGACGGTTCCAGTAGCCCTGGAACACCTGCGGACCCCGCAGCAGCAACTCGCCCGTCTCGCCGAGCGCGACGTCGTTCTCGGGGTCAGCCGGGTCGACGACACGGATCTCGGTGCTGGGGAAGGGGACGCCGACCGTACCCGGACGGCGCGACGGCCCGATCGGGTTTCCGAGGGCGACGGGCGAGGACTCGGTCATGCCGTAGCCCTCGACCAGCAGGCCGCCGGTCGCCGCCTCCCAGCGATCGACCGTCGCGACGGGGAGACTCATCGCCCCCGAGATCGCGAACCGCACGGTCGAGAGGTCGATCGTGCCGCGGGCCGCGGCGCGGGCGAGCTGGTCGTAGATGGGCGGAACGGCCGGCAGGAAGGTCGGCGGGCTCTTCGGAATCGCGGATGCCACGAGCTCGAGGTCGTACTTCGGGAAGAGTACGAGCTTGGCCCCGATGCTCATCGCGAAGGTCAGGCACAGGGTCAGCCCGTACGCGTGGAACAGGGGGAGGACGCCGTAGAACGTCTCTTCCCCGTCGCGGAGCCCGGGAACCCAGGCGCGCCCTTGCATCGCGTTCGCGCGGAGGTTGGCGTGGGTCAGCACGGCGCCCTTCGGGCTCCCCGTCGTGCCGCTCGTGTACTGCAGCAACGCAATGTCGTCGAGGCGCGGTCCCCGGTGCTTTCGCGAGAGCGTGCCGTGCGTGAGGAGCGTCTCCCAGGGGCGCGCCCGCTTCGATGTCGGTGTCGCGGTCAGCTGCGCGCGCGCCTCTCGGGCCTTGCGGACCGGAAGCCGGAGCGCCAAGCGCTTCGCACGCGGCATGGCCCTCGTGATGTCGACGCTGATGACGTGTTCGAGCGCCAGGTCGGCGGGGAACTCGGCGACGACATCGGCGATCTTGTCCCACACGATGGCGAAGCGTGCGCCGTGGTCCTCGAACTGGTGACGCAGTTCGCGCGGCGTGTAGATCGGGTTGTGTTCGATGACGATGGCCCCGAGCCGCAGCGCGGCGTAGAACGCCGCCACGTGCTGCGGACAGTTCGGCAGCACCAGAGCGACGCGATCACCGGCGCGGACGCCGAGCCTGCGCAGACCCTCCGCCGCGCGGTCGATCAGGCGCCCGAGTTCGCGATACGTCGTCGTGGCGCCGAAGAACTCGAGCGCCGGCCCTTTCCCGTACCGCGACACGCTCGCGGCCATCATCTCGGGCAGCGTCTGCGTCGGTGCGTCGATCTCGTGCGGCACCCCGTCGGCGTAGGAGCTCAGCCAGGGACGCGAAGAGTAAGGCAGGGGCATGGCATCCATCCTTCCGTCCCCCTCCGACATCACGGCGGCACGGCACCTGTGGGGATGCCGGGAGCCGGGGATCTGAGCGCAGCGACCCGAAGACGGAGGGACGAGGTACCGGGCTTCGGGGAGGGCACGTGCTTCGATGGATCCATGCACTTCCGATCGCTGACCGAGGATGACCTGCACTCGTCCCCACCGTGGTGGCACGACCGTAGCCTCGCAGCGGACCTCTGGCGCGATAGCGAGACGAGGTCGGCTGTGGCGATCGACGGCGGCGAGATCGTCGCGGCGGGAGCGATCTGGCTGTCCCGCGTCCACGACGCGCGTTTCTGGTTCGATATCGTCGTGCATCCCGAGATGCGGCGGCGGGGGATCGGGACGGCGATGCTCCGTCATCTGGCGACCCTGCGGTCACGCGATGTCCCATTCGCCGCACGCGGCTACGTCGACGAAGAGAAGATGCTGTTCGCGGACGCGCGGGGAGCCGTCACCACTCAGATCGTTCCGCCCGCGCGGGTCGATCTGTCGACACGCACGTCCTTGCGGTCGCACGCGCACGTGCAGCCTCTCGCGGGTATCGAGAAAGACCGGGTCGAAGCCGCGCATGCGGCGATGTATCGCTGGACGCACGAGACCTGGAGCCCGGTCCGCGCCGGTTTCGAGGCCGCTCTCAACGAAGATCTGTGGGCTGTTCTGGACGTGGATGCCTCTGCCGCCGCCGTGGATGACCAGGGCCGCATATCGGCGCTCGCCCTCACGTATCGGGACACCGATCCGCCTCTCATCGTCGCCGAGACGACGAGGCGCGACCAGGCCGACGGGGAGCACCTCGTCGAGGGCTGCATCCGTCGCGCCATGGCGATCCTCGCCCATCGTGGTCTGACGACGGTCGACTTCGACGGACACGTCAGCGACCCGCACTTCCTGCCCGCCCTGTCTCGCCTCCAGCCGACCGGGCGATGGTTCCGACTGGTCGAGATCCCGACACCGTGATCGCAGGCACCTCGCGGCGACGCCGCAACGGGCCTAACCTGACGCCATGTGCCGCAACATCGTCCCGCTCCACAACTTCGCACCTCCGGCGACGGATGCCGAGTGCCATGACGCTGCTCTGCAGTTCGTCCGCAAGATCGTGGGGACGACGAAACCCTCACGGGCCAACCAGGAGGTCTTCGACCGCGCGGTGGCCGAGATCTCGGCATCCGTCCGTCATCTCCTCGACGACCTGGTGACGAACGCCCCGCCGAAGGTCCGCGAAGAAGAGGCGGCGAAACGGCAAGCGCGCTCGGCCGAGCGATACGAGGCGATCCGCGTCTTCCAGGAGCGGAGGCGTGCGGAGCGCGCGGGCTGAGCCCGCCGCGTGTCAGCCCTCGGTGTGTCGCTCGAACAGGGGAGTGGCGTCGGGGCTCTCCAGATCCGGGATACCGGTGTCTTCGGGCACCGCCTGCAGCGGGCCGCGCAGCTGCTCCAGCAGGGCCGCGGCATCGCCAGGCTCGCAGGTCGAGGTCGCACGAAGTTCGAGCACATCGACCGTGCCGTCCGCCGCGCTGCCCGAGATGAAGTCGACGTCGAGCCGAGACACCTTTGCCTCGGGCTTGCCCGCCACGATCACGATGTTGTCGATGCCCTCTCCGTAGGTGGGCGACGGAGCGACCTGCCATCCGCTTTCCGTCATCCACGCTCGGAGATCCGCCATGCGCTGCGGGCCCTCACCGTTGAAGGAGAAACCCTCGGGCAGATTCCGGCGCAGGAAGAACTCGTACCCCTCGTCGCATCGTTCCGGCACATCGCCGTACTCGGCGACGCGCCACTCCCCGGTGAAGATCTGCTTCTGCACCTCGGCGACGGTCTCTTTGAAGGCGAGATTCTGCTCTTTGGCAGCGGCGAAGCTGATCTCCTCGGAAGGGGTGGCCTGAGGGGACATTTGCGGACCTCCACATCCTGTCAAGACGACCGCGGCGATCACCGCGCCAAGGAGGACAAGGGGCCCTCGTCTGCTGCCGCGATTCGTCATCAATTCGCTCCTGCCGTTTCCAGCGCCTCGCGCAATCCCACCACGAAATGCTTGAAAGACTCAGCGGAAGGATCCAGATAGCCGGTCTGCTCCCTCGATTCGTAGCGAGGAATCATGGCACCGCCCGGCCCGACACTCCACCCGACGATCACGTCCTTGGTGCTGTTGTGCGCGTCGTGGCTGTCGGTCGATTCCCCGTACTCGCCGCGAGGGGAGCCGTACCCGGGCACGACCCCGCCGTTGGACCCGAAGCGCTCGACGCCCGGGATATCGCGCGGGTCGACCGCGTGCGCGCTGCCCAACCAGTCCTTGCGTCCCCACTCCGCGATGTTGTCGTCGTCCGCGTGGGTCGAGAACAACTCGGTCTGCCCGGAGCGGATCTGCGCGGCGAGCTCATCGCCCGTCTGCGGGGTCACCCCCGCCGAGCCGAAGAACCACACGTGCGAGACCAGTCCGGGGTTGTCGGACAAGGCCTGACCGGTCATGGTCGTGCCGAGAGAAGAAGAGGCGGCGAAACGGCAAGCGCGCTCGACCGAGCGATATGACGCGATCCGCGTCTTTCAGGAGCGGAGGCGAGCGGCCCGATCAGCCTCCTGAGCGCGTTCAGCCTGTGAACCGCTCGAACAGGGGAGTGGCATCGGGGCTCTCCAGGTCCGGGATACCGGTGTCTTCCGGAACCGCGCGGAGCGGGCCGTGCAGCTGTTCGAGGAGCGCCGCGGCATCGCCGGGCTCGCAGGTAGAGGTGGCCCTGAGCTCGAGCACGTCGACGGTCCCCTCCGCGGCCACCCCGGGAAGCAGATCGATATCGAGCCGCGCCACCTTCGCATCCGGCTTCGAGCCGACGATCACGACGTTGTCGATGCCCGGCCCGTAAGACGGACCGGGCTCCACGCGCCAGCCGTTTTCGCCCATCCACGCGCGCAGTTCCTCCAAGCGCTGCGGGCCCTGCTCCGCGAAGGAGAATCCCTCGGGCAGCTTCCGGCGGAGGAAGAATTCGTACCCGTCGTCGCACGACTCGGGGATGTCTCCGTACTCTTCGACGCGCCACTCCCCGGCAAACAGCTGCTTCTGCACGTCGGCCACGGCGGCCTTGAACTCAGCGTTCGCCGCTTTCGCTTCGTCGAAGCTCTGCTCGCTCGTCGGCGTCTCCACGGGTGTCATCTGCGGACCTCCACATCCGGTCAAAAGGGTCGCGGTGACGATCGCGGCCGCGAAGACCGAGGGAAGCTTCACCCAGCGGCGTTCGATCATTCCGGAGCTCCCGTCGAATCCAGCGAGTCGCGCAAGCCGACCACGAAATGCTTGAACGATTCCGCCGACGGGTCGAGATACCCAAACCTCTCGGTGGGCTCGTAGAGCGGAACAGGAGAACCATCCACACCGATGGTCCATCCGACGAGTTCGTCCTTCACACTCTTGTGGGCGTCGTGACTGTCCGTCGACTCTCCGTACTCCCCCTCGGGCGAGCCGTAGCCGGGGACCACACCCCCATTGGAACTGAATTCCTCGACACCGGGGATGTTGCGCGGGTCCTCGGCGTGCAGGCTCCCGAGCCAGTCCCTCCGTCCCCACGCCGCGATGCTGTCATCGTCCGCGTGGGTCGCCGACAGCTGGGTCTGTCCCGACCGGATCTGTTCGGCGATCTCGTCGCCCGCCTGCGAGGTGACGCCGGCCGAGCCGAAGAACCACGCGTTCGAGACCAGGCCCGGGTTGTCGGCTAAGGCCTGTCCGGTCATGGTCGTGCCGAGCGAGTGTGCGCCGGCGTCGAGCTGCGCGTCAGGATTCACGGCGTGAAGACCACGCCACGTCTGCGAGAGTCGGGAGGCTCCGGCGTCCGGGCGGTCGATCCCTCCGACGCTGAGCACGCCACCCGAGTCCCAGTCCATCACCAGAACGACCGCCGTCGTCTGGTCCGATCCCGTACGCTCCAGTTCGTTCGTCAGGGCGGACTGCAGGTCGGCGCTCCCTCGCGCCCACTCGTCGAGTGAACCCAGATCGGTGCGGATGCCATGGGTGAGCGTGGTGATCTGATCGGCGTCGTCGACGTCGCCGAAAGCAATGTTCGCGCGGGGTGACCCCTCTGTGTCGAGGAAAAGACTGAGCAGCGTCGGACGGGAACCGTCGTCTCCCCGCTGCGCGATCACCGACCGGAGTTTCTCGAGTCGGGAGCGCGTCTCCTTGTCCAGGTCGTTGCGGGCGAGCGCTTGCGCGAGCCCGGACCGGTTGAACATCCCGCGCTGCGGAGCAGGGATGCCGTTGAGGTTTCCGACCACGAGCGGAGCCAGCGCGAGCAGCTGCGCGAGGGGACCGGTGTTCCACTCGCCGTTCGGTGCCGACGTCGAGGTCGACGCCAGATCGGCGAAGAGGTCGCCCGCCCGATGCGGGTCGACGAAAGCGACCGCTTGAACGAAATCAGGGTGCGCCTCCATCCACCGCTTCACCGCGTCTTCGTCGGCGGTCGAGAGCCACTCGATGCGACGCTCGGCTGAGCGTCCGAGTTCGTAGGTGAGCTGCTCCGCCAGGGTCCGGCTCGTGGATGCCGCAGCCGGGGCTCCCGGGTACGCGCTCTCGACGAATCCCCAGAACGTCTGCGCGACGCGCAGCGGCTCGCCACCCGCAGCGTAGACCTCGGTACCGCCGGACACACCGCGCAAGCGCGACGCGAGCCGGTCCTCCGACTCCTCGATGTCTCGCCGGAGACGCTCGATATCGTCACGCAACGTGTCGAGTGCATCCTGGGCCATGCGCAGCGCCGTGACCGCCGACGACCGGCCGAGCGCTGCATCGGCGGCGACGTCAGGGGCAGTGCCGCTCGATCGCGTCGACCAGTAGGTCGTGTCCGCCATCGCCTTGGCTTCTTCGGCGGACGTGTAGTCCGCGACGACGGTGTCGATCCGCGATGCCAGCTCCTGGCGACGAGAGCGGAGATCGGGCAGTTCCGAGGATGCCGCCTCGTAGAGCGCATTCCGCGCGGCGACCAGCGATTCCGCGAAGCTCTGGGCGTCGTCGCGGGGCCGATCCAGCATGCGCGGCACCCCTTCGGCACCGGTCACGTGGAACACCTCGGAGTCGCTGAGGACGTTCCACCGATCATGAACCGTCGACATCGACGTCTGCGTGGCGTTCGCCACCGTGACGAGCCGCTCCGCGAGCCCCGAGACGACGGCGGGATCGAGGACCTGAGGCAGGTCAGCGACACTCGGCGTGGTCATCCGTACACCCCCGAGGTGTAGGCGTCGAGAGAATCGATGCCCCAGTCGTCCAGCGCGCGGGACTCCGCTTCACCCGCCGTGACGGACATCTCGACGTCGCCGGCGACCACTGCGGTGGTCGCCTCGGTTACGGCCGTCGCGGAGGACGCGACGATGTGCGCGAGCTTCCCGGGAACCAGACGCCGCTCCTCCAGGAAGTCACCCCAGGCCGCGGACAGTGTGCGGCGGCCGTCCACCGAGAGCGAGCCGCCCTCGAGGGCAAGAGCATCGATGCCGGAGATGGCATCCGCGATCCCGGCACCGGCATCGTCCACGCTCGCCAGAACCCCGATCACGCGGTCCGGATCAACTCGATAGTCACCCACGATGGCCCCTCTCATCGATGACTCCATCCTGCCAAACCTCGACGAAAGCGTCGAAGACGTGCCGCGCGACACCCAGGAGGGTCACAGGAAGGTGAGGCACGAACGACGACGCCCGCCCCCGCGAAACGGCGGGGACGGGCGTCGTGGACGATCGGGCGATCAGACCCCGAAGTACAGCTCGTACTCGAAGGGGTGCGGGCGCTGAGCGATCGGCTGGATCTCGTTCTCGATCTTGTACTCGATCCAGGTCTCGATGAGCTCCTCGGTGAAGACGCCACCGGCGAGCAGGAACTCGTGGTCGGCGCGAAGGGCCTCGAGCGAGTCGAGCAGCGAGTTGGGAACCTGCGGGATGTTCTTGGCCTCTTCGGCGGGGAGCTCGTAGAGGTCCTTGTCGACGGGCTCGTGCGGCTCGATGCGGTTCTTGATGCCGTCGAGGCCCGCCATGAGCTGCGCCGCGAAGGCGAGGTACGGGTTGCCCGAAGCGTCCGGCGCACGGAACTCGATGCGCTTGGCCTTGGGGTTCGACCCCGTGATCGGGATGCGGATGGCCGCCGAACGGTTACCGGCCGAGTACACCAGGTTGACCGGCGCCTCGAAGCCCTTCACCAGACGGTGGTAGCTGTTGAGGGTCGGGTTGGTGAAAGCGAGGACCGCGGGCGCGTGAGCCAGCAGACCGCCGATGTACCAGCGCGCGATGTCGGAGAGCCCGCCGTAGCCGGTCTCGTCGTAGAACAGCGGCTTGCCGTCGTTCCACAGCGACTGGTGGGTGTGCATGCCCGAGCCGTTGTCACCGAAGAGGGGCTTGGGCATGAAGGTCGCGACCTTGCCCCACTCCTCGCAGGTGTTCTTGACGATGTACTTGAACTTCAGGATGTCGTCGGCCGCGTGCACCATCGTGTCGAAGCGGTAGTTGATCTCCTGCTGACCACCCGTGCCGACCTCGTGGTGCGAGCGCTCGAGGACGAAACCGGCCTCGATCAGCTTGAGCGTGATGTCATCGCGCAGATCGGCGGTCTTGTCGACCGGCGAAACGGGGAAGTAGCCGCCCTTGTACGGGGTCTTGTTGGCGAGGTTCCCGCCCTCTTCGGCGCGACCGGTGTTCCAGGCGCCTTCCTCGGAGTCGACCGAGTAGAAGCTCGAGTTCTGCTTCACTTCGTAACGGACGTCGTCGAAGATGTAGAACTCGGCCTCGGGGGCGAAGAACGCGGTGTCGGCGATGCCGGTGGAGGCGAGGTACTTCTCCGCCTTCTTGGCGACCTGGCGCGGGTCCTTGCCGTAGATCTCACCGTTGCGCGGGTTGTAGATGTCGAAGATCATCACGAGGGTCTTCGCCTCGCGGAACTGGTCGACATACGCGGTGGTCACGTCAGGGATGAGCTGCATGTCCGACTCGTGGATGTTCGCGAACCCGCGGATCGACGAGCCATCGAACAGCTGTCCGACGGTGAAGAACTCCTCGTCGACAGTCGAGGCGGGGATGTTGAAGTGCTGCTGCACACCAGGAAGATCCGTGAAACGGATATCGAGGAACTTGACGTCCTCGTCCTGGATGAACTTCAGCACCTCGGACGAATCTTTGAACATGAAGACTCCAGAGGTAGAACATTCGGGATCAGGCCGACCTCGGCCAGCCTCCTCGACCCTACCCAGAACCGGTGTCCCGGTCATATCTCGCATGTTTCGGGGATGTTACGCGGGCACGATTACGCTGGATTCGTGACCGCTGCCGCAGACAACGAGTATCCGGGCCAGCGGCTCGGCCTTCCCCGCGAGGGTCGCGGCTCCATCGCCCGACCCGGGCGACGGATCGCCGCCCTCCTGATCGATGTCGCGAGTGCGGGGCTGATCGGGTTCGCGTTCTTCTCGAGCCCAGATCCGGTGACGGGTGTGCCGTTCGCCAACCCGATCGCCACGAACCTCATCTTCTTCGCCGTGCAGATCCTGTTCATCCCCTTGATCGGCGGGAGCCCGGGGCATCGACTGATGGGGATGCGTCTCGAGCTGGCATCCGGGGGATGGGTCGGCGTCTGGCGACCGATCGTGCGCACGGTGCTTCTCGCCCTCGTCATCCCCGCCGTCGTCTGGGACGCCGACCAGCGGGGCCTGCACGACAAGGCCGTCGGAACGGTCCTCGTCCGAAGCTGACAGAGCGAAGGCCCCGCCGAAGCGGGGCCTTTCTCGTTGCTCAACGGGGGCGTGGAGCCCGCATCTTGTTAGGGTCGACGCCCTTGGGGATCGGCAGCGACGCCAGTCCCTGGGACACCGACGAGACACGCTTGATCACCGCGGCCATCGTGGCGCGGTCGACCTTCTTGGGCAGACCCTTGATCGTCGAGGCGAGATTCTTGATCTCGACCTCGTCTTCGCCGTGGCCGACGTAGATGACCGTGATCGGCACGCCGGTCGCCACACGCTGCACACGGGCCCGCTCCTCGCCCATGAGACGCGAAAGACGCGTGCGAGAGCCCTCGCCGATGAGGACGACGCCGCCGCGACCGATGGCCCGGTAGACGGCTTCCTGCGTGCGCGGGTTGACGCCGATCGGCGTCTCGGATGCCTGCCAGTTGCGGCCGAGCGACGAGGACAGCACGTGGCCGGTGGCCCCCGGCATCCCGTCGATCTTCTTGTACATCGCGTGGGTCGACAGGCGGGTCATCGTGATCATCCCGACCAGGATGCCGGCGAGCAGCCCCGTGAAGCCCCACAGGATCACGCTCCACACCGCCACCGGCGGGATCAGGAACCCGATCAGCACGCCGAGACCGACACCCGCCAGCACGATGCCGGCCAAGGCGAACGGGAGCCAGCGGTACTCCTTCTGCGTGAAGGTGTAGAGCGTGCGAAGCTGCGAGAAGAATCCCGGACGCTTCTCGGGGGTGGAGGTACGAGCGGCCATAGGAACGATTCTATCTTCGCGCGTGATGCCCCTCCTCCCCATGCGAGGGATGTTCGGTCCTGTCCACCATCCGCTCTTCATCGAGCATGGGGCGAGCGGCGACTCGTCCACCATCGACGGATGAGCACCACCGCCTCACCTCCGTTCGTCGAGTATCTGGACGACTACCTTCATCGCCGCACGCGCAGTGGCATGCCACTCACCCCCGGCGAGTCCGTCACCCTCGCCGTCGGTCTCCTGCGCGGATGCCGCCGGGTGGAGGATCGCGCACACGCGGCGAACTGGGCGCTGACCGCTCGGGGCTGCCCTGTACTCGTCGACGATGTCGAGGGCGAAGACGCCGTGGGGGTGACCGCGTCCGCGCTCGCGCAGTTGGCGGAGATGATCGACGACGAGGATCGCGCACTGATCGAAGGCGCGCGCGACGCCGTGCTCACCCAACCGCCCCTCGCATGGGAGGAGGCGGAGCGACGGCTGTTCGCGTGGGCCGCGCCCGTTCCGCTGGTTCTGGGACCTCTGGCTCCACGGGTCGATGACGGCGGCACACCTCCGCCCGCCATACGGCGACAACCGATCTTCCTCTCCGCCGTCGACGCCGATCTCGCGACCCTGGTCACCGCAGCGATGAACGACCTTCGAGAGAAATGGGGAATCTGGCGATATCGCCGTGCATTCGCCTTCGCAGTGGTCGCGGCGGGTGTCGCCGTGGTGCTCGGGCTGGTTCTGCCCACGGGAGCGACAAGCCCCGCCCCTCCGACCGGGTCCACGGCGTCGCCGTCCTCATCGAGCGGTGATCCGACCCCGGATGCCACCCGCCCGACCTCGCCTCATCCGTCCGTCCGACCGACGGTCCTCGATCCGGGCCGCCCGACGCCGCTGTTGACGGTGGAGACCCCGGCACCGTCTCCGGCCGAGTCCTCGTCCGCCGAGGAAGACATCGTCGATGCGGCGAAAGAACTGCTCACCGCCTACTCGGCGTGCGCCGGGGACATCGTGTGCGAGCAGAGCTTGCGTGAGGGGCGAGCAGACCCCGGGGAGGCGATACCCACGGATCCTGCAGGTGCCCGGATCTCACTCGTCGACGACTTCGGAGGGCTCTCGGTGGTCCGCGTCGACGGCGGCGGCGAGCCGCAGTACATCACTCTCGTGCGGGAGAACGACCGATGGCTGGTCCGCGCCGTCAGAACGGGCGCGAACCAGCCATCATGAGCCGGTTACGGCAGGGATCAGATCCCGAGGTCGCCCTCGAACTGCGCGCCCTCCAGGCGGGACTTCACGGCGCCGAGGAAGCGAGCGGCGTCCGCACCGTCGATGATGCGGTGGTCGTACGACAGCGCCAGGTACACGTAGGAGCGCACCGAGATGGCATCCTTCCCGTCGACCGAGACGACGCCCGGCTTCTTCACCACGGCACCGAGACCGAGGATCGCCGACTGGGGGAGGAAGACGATGGGCGTGTCGAACAGCGCCCCGCGCGAACCGGTGTTGGTCAGCGTGAACGTGCCGCCGGCGAGCTCGTCGGGCTTCAGCTTGTTGTCGCGGGTGCGGGCCGCCAGGTCGGCGATCTCGCGAGCGAGCTGGGCGATGTTCTTCTCGCCCGCGTCCTTGACGACCGGGGTGAGCAGGCCGCGCTCGGTGTCGACCGCGATCGCGACGTTCTCGTGGGCGGGGTAGACGATCTCGTCACCCTCGACCGTGGAGTTGATGATCGGGTACGCCTTGAGCGCTTCGATCGCCGCGAGGGCGAAGAACGGCAGGAACGAGAGCTTGTCGCCCGTCTTCTGCTGGAAGTCGCCCTTGACGCGGTCGCGAAGCGCGGCCACCTTCGTCACGTCGACCTCGACGACCGTGGTCAGCTGCGCGGTCGCCTGCATCGACGCCACGGCGCGCTCGGCGATCACCTTGCGCAGACGCGACATCTTCTGCGTCGTTCCGCGCAGCGGAGAAACCTCGACGGGAGCGGGTGCGGCTGCCGCGGGAGCGGCGGGAGCCGCTGCCGGAGCCGACTTCGCGGCTTCGGCAGCCTTGAGGACGTCTTCCTTGCGGATCCGGCCACCGACGCCACTGCCCTTGACGGTGTTCAGATCGACGCCCTGCTGCTGCGCCAGACGGCGGACGAGGGGAGTGACGTAAGTGACGTCATCGTTCGATGCCGCAGCCGGTGCCTGCTCGGCCGGCTTCTCTGCGGCGGGCGCAGGCTGCTCGGCCGGCTTCTCGGGAGCGGGAGCAGCCGCAGCGGGCTTCTCCTCGACGGCCGGCGCAGGCTGCTCGGCGGGCTTCTCCTCCGCGGCGGGAGCCGGGGCGGGAGCCTCGGCCGGAGCGGCAGCACCGCTGCCGATACGGGCGAGAGTCGCGCCGACGGCGACGGTCTCGTCCTCCTGGACGACGATCTCCTGGAGGGTTCCCGCGACCGGCGAGGGAATCTCGGTGTCCACCTTGTCGGTCGAGATCTCGAGCAGGGGCTCGTCGACCGCGACATCGTCGCCGACAGCCTTGAGCCAGCGGGTGACCGTGCCCTCGGTCACGCTCTCGCCGAGCTCGGGGAGCTTCACGTCGGTCGCATCGCCGGCGGGTGCCGCAGCGGGCGCGGCGGCGGGCTGTGCGGCGGCTGTCCCTTCTAAACAACTGCCACTGCCGACGATCCTCACGCTTATGAGCCCGGTCATCCCCTCGCTCGCGACAGCGAAAGCACCTAATACACATATAAGACGACGGCACATGAA
>NZ_LDRT01000057.1 GCF_001476655.1 Microbacterium testaceum
CGACGGTCCGCCCGCCCGTACCCCCCGACGCGTCGGGTTCGGCTCGAAGCTCAGCGCCTGGGATCTGAAGCTCTCCCCGTACCTCTACATCTCCCCGTTCTTCGTCCTCTTCCTCGTCACGGGCCTCTTCCCGATCCTCTACACGGGTGTCATCTCGTTCATGGACTGGGACCAGATCCGTGGCTCGGGCACCTTCGTCGGATTCGACCAGTACGCCTACGTGCTCTCGCAGCCCGCGTTCTGGGACGCCCTGCGCAACACCTTCAGCATCTTCGTGCTGTCGACCGTGCCGCAGCTGCTCCTCGCGGTCTTCATCGCGGCGATGCTCGACCAGAACATCCGGGCGAAGACGCTCTGGCGCATGGGCGTCCTCGTGCCCTACGTCATGGCTCCCGTCGCCGTCGCGCTGATCTTCAGCAACATGTTCGGCGACCAGTACGGCATCGTGAACACGCTTCTCGGGCGCATCGGCCTGCCCGCGGTGGGGTGGCACTCCGATACCTTCGCCAGCCACATCGCCATCGCGACGATGGTCAACTTCCGCTGGACCGGCTACAACACCCTCATCCTTCTCGCGGCCATGCAGGCCGTTCCGCGCGAGTACTACGAGGCGGCCACGGTCGACGGCGCGGGCAAGGTCCGTCAGTTCTTCTCGATCACTCTGCCGAGCCTCAAGCCGACCCTCATCTTCGTCGTCATCACGTCGACCATCGGCGGCCTGCAGATCTTCGACGAGCCGCGCATGTTCGACCAGGGCGGCACGGGCGGTTCCAACAACCAGTGGCTGACCATCTCGCTCTACCTCTACAAGCTCGGCTGGGGCGAATGGAACTTCGGTCGAGCGGCCGCGCTCGCGTGGATCCTCTTCCTCATCATCCTCGTCATCGGGGCGGTCAACCTGTTCATCAGCCGCTCGCTCGTCCGTGACGAGGGCGCCCGCGACGGTCTCAGTCGCGCCCAGCGCCGCGCCGCCTCGCGCGCCGCGAAACAGCGCCTCGCCGCCGAATCCACCGGAAAGGGCGCACGGTCATGAGCGTCATCGACACTTCTCCCGTCACCGCGGCGGCCGATCCGACGCCGCCCCGCCGGCAGCCCCGAAACCGCCGGCCCCGCGCCGTGCGGGGCTCGCGTCCCGGCTGGTTCGTCTACGGCAGCCTCGGCGTCGTGCTGCTCGCGGCGATCGTGCCCTACTACTGGGCGCTGCTGATCGGTTCGGGGGACTCCTCCACCATCCGCAACCCCGAGCTGTCGTGGATTCCCGGCGGCAACTTCTTCACCAACGCCGCCGCCGTCCTGAACAACCCCGCCGTCAACTTCTGGGCGGGGCTGTGGAACTCCATCTTCAGCTCGACGCTCATCGCGGCATCCGTCGTCTTCTTCTCGACCCTCGCGGGCTGGGCGTTCGCGAAGCTCCGCTTCCGCGGCGGCCCGTGGCTGCTCGTGTTCGTCGTCGCGACGATGGCCGTGCCCACGCAGCTGGGCGTCGTGCCGCTGTACATCCTCTTCAGCGAGATCGGGTGGACGGGGCAGATCGGCGCGATCATCGTGCCGGCGCTCACCAGCGCGTTCGGTGTCTTCTGGATGACGCAGTACTTGCGCCAGGCCGTGCCCGACGAGCTGATCGAGGCCGCACGCGTGGACGGGGCGAGCTCGTTCCGCACGTTCCTCACGGTGGGGGTCCCCGCCGCCCGGCCCGCCGCGGCGATGCTCGGACTGTTCACCTTCGTCACCGCGTGGAACAACTTCTTCTGGCCGTTCATCGTGCTCGACCGCCAGAACCCCACGCTGCCGGTGGCCCTGTCGCTGCTGCAGTCGAACTACTTCGTCGACTACTCGGTCGTGCTCGCGGGTGTGCTCCTGTCGACGGTCCCGCTGCTCCTGCTCTTCGTCTTCGCGGGCAAGCAGCTGGTCAGTGGCATCATGCAAGGGGCGGTGAAGGGATGACCCTCGCCCCCACGGAAGGAACCCGAATCATGTCCGACACCCGAGCCTTTCCCGAGGGCTTCCTCTTCGGGGCCGCGACCGCGGCCTACCAGATCGAAGGTGCCGCGTTCGAAGACGGCCGCACCGCCTCGATCTGGGATGCGTTCAGCCGCGTCCCGAACGCCGTGATCAACGCCGACAACGGCGACGTCGCGTGCGATCACTACCATCGCTACGCCGGCGACGTGCAGCTCATGAAGAGCCTCGGTCTGCAGACCTACCGGTTCTCGACGTCGTGGTCGCGTGTGCGTCCCGACGGCGGTGCCCTCAACCCCGCGGGCGTCGACTTCTACAAGCGTCTCGTGGACGAGCTCCTGGATGCCGGCATCCTCCCGTGGCTGACCCTGTACCACTGGGACCTCCCGCAGGCGCTGCAGGACCGCGGCGGCTGGACCGTGCGCGAGACGAGCGAGAGGTTCACGGAGTACGCCCTCGACATGCACGACGCCCTTGGTGATCGCGTGAACGTGTGGACCACGCTCAACGAGCCCTGGTGCTCGTCGTTCCTCAGCTACACCGCCGGAGCCCACGCCCCGGGGCACTACTCGCAGGCCGAGGGCATGCTCGCCGCCCACCACCTGCTCCTGGGCCACGGGCAGACCGTGCGCGAGCTCCGCGCCCGCGACTCCTCGCTGAACCTCGGGCTCACGTTGAACCTGACGGTGGCGGATGCCGTCGACCCGACCAACCCGGCCGACATCGACGCCGCGCGCCGCGTGGACGGACAGTTCAACCGCTGGTTCCTCGAGCCGGTGTTTCGCGCCGAGTATCCCGCGGACATCATCAAGGACTTCCGCAAGACCGACGCCGCCGCGGTGGCCCAGTGGCAGGCGGCCGTGCAGCCCGGCGACCTCGACGTCATCTCGACACCGATCGACACGCTGGGTGTCAACTACTACCACGGGGAGTTCGTGGGGGGAACGCCCCCGCTCGTCGACCCGCCCGCGGGCGACGCCCCGACCGAGCGGCAGATCGCGTCGCCGTTCCCCGCGCACCAGAACCTGTACTGGCACGACCGGGGCCTGGACCGCACGAGCATGCACTGGGAGGTGCAGCCCGAGGGGCTCACGCGTCTGCTGGTCCACGTCAGCGAGGAGTACGCGGCCCAGGCCGGCGTGGCCCTCTGCGTCACCGAGAACGGCGCGGCGTACGACGACGAGCTCGTCGTGGAGGAGGGGGAGGCGCGCGTGCACGACACCGAGCGCGTCGCGTTCGTCGAGTCGCATCTCGGAGCGGTTCTGGATGCCGTGGAGCAGGGCGTCGATGTCCGCGGGTACTTCTACTGGTCGCTCATGGACAACTACGAGTGGGCCTGGGGGTACGAGAAGCGCTTCGGCATCGTCTACGTCGACTACCAGACGCAGACACGCACGGTGAAGGAGTCCGGGCGGCAGTACGCTCGCATCATCGCCGAGCGCGCTTTGGTCACCGCAGCCGCGGTGTAGGCCGCGCGAGGGCCCGAAGGAGGGAACGCGATGGAACTCGCACCCGTGCGGGGCGCCGCCACGATCGAAGAAGTCGCCGCCCGAGCCGGAGTCTCCCGCTCGACCGTGTCACGCGTGGTCAACGGCTCCACCGCGGTCTCTCCTGCCGCCCTCGAAGCGGTGCGCCGCGCGATCGACGAGCTCCAGTACGTCCCCAATCGCGCGGCGCGCTCGCTGGCCAGCCGGCAGACCCGCGCCGTCGCGCTGATCATCCCCGAGCAGACCGACCGTTTCTTCGGCGACCCGTTCTTCGCCTCGATCGTCGCGGGGATCAGCGAGGTCATCGGCGAGACGGACTTCGTCATGAACATGCTCATCGCGAGCGACGACGCCAGTGCGAAGGCCGTGGGCTACCTCCGCGGGGGGAGCGTCGACGGCGCGATCGTCGCCTCGCACCATACGAGCGACACGTTCCTGGAGCGCGTCGCCGATGTCGTGCCGGTCGTCTACGGCGGTCGACCCCCCAAGGTGCGCGCCGACGACTACTACGTCGACGTCGACAACGTCGAAAGTGCCCGCGAGGCCACGCGGTATCTGCTGGATCGGGGACACCGCCGCATCGGCACCATCTCGGGTCCCCTCGACATGCCCGCCTCGCTCGACCGCATCGAGGGTTTCCGCACCGCGATGGAGCAGGCCGGACTCGAGCCCGTCGCGATCGAGGACGGCGACTTCACCGAGATGGGCGGCGCCCTCGCGATGAATCGCATCCTGTCGTCGGGCGAGCTGCCCGACGCCCTGTTCGTCGCGAGCGATCTGATGGCCCGCGGCGCCTACACGGCGCTGCGCGACCGCGGCCTCGAGGTCGGCCGGGACATCGCTGTGATCGGCTTCGACGACTCCGCTGTCGCGACGACGCTGACCCCCGGACTCACCACCGTGCGTCAGCCCTCGCTCATGCAGGGGCGGCAGATGGCATCCGTCCTCCTCGACATCCTCGCCGGGCGCCCGGCCGTTCACGCGACGATCCTGCCGACCGAGATCGTGGAGCGCGGCTCCGCCTGATCACTCCCACCGAGCGGTGTCGGGGTCGATGCCGTGCGCACGGGCGCTCGCCTCGATCGCGTCGCGCAGCCATGCCGCGAGTCCGGGGCGGATCGTGTCGTAGTGCGCGGCGAACCGCGGATCGGCGGCGTACATCCGGCCGAGATGCACCTGCATCTGGCGGGTGACGGGGAAGTACGGCGAGAACACCTCGCGATGCCGCTCGACGAGCGCCTCGGCCACCGCGTCACCGGGCTCGACGCCGGCGTCCATGGCGGCGCCGAGCTCGTCGTCGAAGGCGGACACCGACCGGGTCACCGCCGCCCAGTCGTCGACGGACCGGGATGCCGAGCGCTCGGCGTACTGCTGCCACTGCGGCGATCCGCCGTAGGCGTCCCGCGCCTGGGCGGGCCAGCTCGTGTCCCACACGGGGCCGAACGTCTCGCGCTGCTCGTCGTCGGAGAGCAGGATGCCGCGCTCCTGCGCCGCGATCATGCGCGCGAGATCCTCATCGAGCTCTCGCAGCTGCGTGATGCGCTGAGCGAGCTGTACCCGCTGGATGCGGAGCTGCGCGGCGACGTCTCCGCCCCGCTCGTCGAGGACGGCGCGGATGGCGTCGAGATCGAGACCGAGCTCGCGGTAGACCACGATGCGGCGGAGGCGCTCGAGGTCGTCATCGGTGTAGAGGCGATAGCCGGCCGCGGAGCGCGCGGCCGGGCGCGCGAGACCGATCTCGTCCCAGTGATGGAGGGTGCGCACGGTCAGACCGAGCCGTGCGGCCGTTTCGCCCACCGGCATCCCGTGCTCACCCATGCGACCCATTGTCGTCGCGCCCGATCCCCACCGACGGGAGGTTCTGTCCCTCGAGCGTGGTCGGGTCGAACACCTTGGCCGCTGTGAACAGGACGCGGGCGTTCTCGGGCGTGACGACCTCGACGTCCCGGGTGTTCCAGGAAGTGTCGCGGACCTCGGGGGCGGCGTCGAGGGCGCGCAAAGACGAGAGCAGCGGAGCGATCTGATCGAGCAGGCACGCGAAGCTCACGCTCGCGCGCGGCGTCGTGGCGGTGGTCTCGCCGACCACGAGCAGCACGTCCTGGAATGCCCACCGCCGGAGGTGCACCATCTGCCCGGGGATGCCGAACAGCTCGAAGAACCCGAGACCCCGGGTCCAGAAATCGACAGAGGCCGTCAGATCGGTGGTCGGCAGGGTGACGAACATGGGCATGCCGTAGATGCCTCGGTACAGCGGCGGAGCGACGGCGTCCGGGCCCGGACGAGGCACGGGGCTGATGTCGAAGGCATCGAAATTCTCGTTCATGGTCCCAGCGTGTTCCCTCACGCCACGTGAGGGTCAAGCGCGGAGTGAGGCGGCGGGCGAACCCCGCTATGGTGAGCGCAGGAAGAGCGGACGGCGCGGGAGAGCGTCACTTCGCGGAGGGGCTTCACCATGCGTCGTGCATCCACCGCCGTCACGGGAGCGCTGCTGATCGGAGCGATCGCCGGGCTGACCGGGTGCGTCCCGGACGACCCCGCGCCCGCACCGTCGACGACCGTCGTCTCCCCGTCCGCCACCGCTCCGAGCGCCGCGGCGACTCCGTCTGAGTCCGCGGCCCCGACGCCCGCGGCACCCGCATCCCTCCCGGCATCCTGCGACGACCTCGGCACGGCGGCGACCCGCGAGCAGACGGTGGGCGGACTCACGGCTCAGCACGCCGACGGCTTCGTGCGACCGGCGCCCGCGAACGCGACGACGGCGCTGTCGTGCAACTGGATCCAGGAGGAGGCGGCCGCGGTCCTGCTCATCGTCAGCACCGCGTCGGACGCCGATGTCACCGCCGGCGTCGCGGGACTCGCCGCGCAGGGGTACGCGTGCCAGGCGGCGGAGGACTTCGGCGCCCAGTACTGCGTGAAGGCCGGTGGGACCGCCGAGACCGAGGACGTCGTGGTCGCGCGGGACGGGGTGTGGATCTACCTCGAGACGGTCAACGTCAACGCCCGCGCCTGGCTGTCGGAGATCTCGTCACAGATCTTCGGCTGAGGAGGAGACGGTGATGAGTCGATCACGCTCGGCGATCAGAGGGGCGCTCACCGCGGCGCTCGCCGGCCTCGTGGCCGTGACCCTGTCGGGCTGCTTCGTGATCCCGCTCGTCGACGGACGATCGCCGTTCGACGACCCGTTCGGCTCGAGCAAGAGCGACATCGAGAGCGCGATACCGCCGATCCAGGCCGCGATCGACGCCAGCGGAGCGGCCGACGGCGGAATGTGGCGCATCGTCGCGGAAAGAGGCAGTGACAACTGCGAAGGGCCTTGCAAGCTTCGGGTCGACGTGACGATCGGGCCCGCCGACATGACGGGTCAGGACGCGGTCGACCGGCCCGATCTGTACAACCGCTACCCGACGTACGCCGTGCCCGAGGACATCCTCCGACAGGTCTTGGTCGCCGCGGTCCCGGTGGCGGAGCAGAACCGCGTGGACGTGTCCGTCGTCCCCGGGTACGGCGAGCTGTCGCCGGGCGGCTCCACGGTCTCGGCTGATCTCTCCGGCGCCGTGGAGGCGCTGTTCGCGTCGCGCTCGCGCGGCGAGGGGTATACGACCCGATTCGGCGAGGGTGAGGACGGCGAGGTCGAGGCCTTCACCCGCACGAAGACGGGTGTGCTGGAGGAGATGGGCCTGGGCTGACGCGCGCGGTGCGGCGCGGGGGCGGCGCGGTGGCGCGGTGCGGTGGCGCGGCGCGGCGCGGTGACACGTGCGGCGGAATCCGCACGGGGGAGAACGTTTCGGACCCTCTCGGACATGTCTGTTCCAGAGAGGTGATTCCACCCCGTGAGGGAAGGTGCTCGGAATGGAAGACGACCTGGACGGCGCTCTTCACGCGCTGATGTCCCGCGCGGATCGCGCCCGCGACATGAGCGAGGACGGTGTGCGTGCGCGTGCTGCGGTGATGGCGCGCACGGTCATCGCGGACGATCGAACGCGCGGCAGGCGGAGGCGCGCGCTCGCCGCCGCTCTCGTTCCGGTCTTCGTCCTCGGGACAGCGGGCGCGGCGTACGCGGCGGTGACCGTCGACTGGGGGCGATTCTGGGCGCAGCCCGCGCCGTGGGAGGCCTGGGCCCTCACCCCGGACGCATCGTTCACGTACACGCTCCCGGGCGGCGGAACCTGCGAGGTCCGGGTCGGGGACGTCACGTTCTCGCCCGCCGCGGAGCGCCCCGCGGAGGTCCGCGCGGACCCCGCCGCAGCCGACGCCGCCCTCGACTACCTTCGGACGGCCGATCTCGCCCACGCGATCGACGTGGACGCGGCGATCGGGAGACTCCGGCAGCAGCCGATGACGTATGAAAGCGAGGAAGGCTCCGTTGCCTTCGGCTACGGGACGGATCAGTACAACGCCGACGTCGAGTACAACATCGCCGTGAAGGACGCCGTCTTCACCGCGGTCATGTCGCATGTGGAAGCCGCGGGCTACCCGACGACCGGCCTGGGGTTCTCCTCGCAAGAACGGTGCGAAGGCGAGCAGCGGTGAAGCGTGCGCGGCGTGGCGCGCGCGACGAAGCGTCCTTCGTCGCCCTCGTCGAGGACGTGAGCCCCGATCTCCTGCGGTACTTCGCGCGCCGCGTGGATCAGGATGCCGCTGACCTGCTGGCGGAGACGCTCATGGCAGCGTGGCGGCGACGCGGCGACCTGCCGGGCCCGCCCGCGGAGGCGCGCATGTGGCTGTTCGGTGTCGCTCGGAACGTTCTCGCCAACGCTCAGCGCGGCACGCGGCGGCGACACGCTCTCGCCGACGTCCTGCGTCGCGAGATGTCATCCTCCGTGGTGGAGGATTCGACCGAGGTCGTCGCACTCCGCGCGCTGGTGGCCGAGCTGGACCCGGAGCTGGCGGAGGTCGTCACCCTCGCGCACTGGGAGGGGCTGTCGTTCGTCGAGATCGCCGAGGTGCAGAAGGTCGCCCCGGCGACGGTGCGCGGTCGGTATCGTCGCGCGAAGCTCGCGCTCGCGGCATCCCTGTCCGATCTTGCCGTCCCGCGGGAGTGAGCATGCTCCCGTGTCGGGCCGTCACCGGGGGCACACCCGCTCCGCCGGTGGCCGATGCGCCGGGGAGAGGCCGCCGGCGCTCGGGCCGCCGCCGCTATTGAAGCGCATCAAGCGTCGGCCTCATCGGTTAGCATCCAACTGGATCGACACTGTTGGCGAAGGGGACCTCGAGTGGAGCAGGGCAACCGGATGCCGAGTATGTCGGACGTCGCGCGCCACGCGGGGGTGGCGATCGGAACGGTGTCGAACGTGCTGAATCATCCGGCCAAGGTCGCCCCCGCGACCCTCGAGAAGGTGCAGAGGGCGATCGCGGATCTCGGATTCGTGCGGAATTCGAATGCCCAGCAACTCGCGGCGGGCCGCTCGCGGAGCGTCGGACTCGTCGTCATCGACATCAGCAACTCGCTCTTCGTGGACATCGCCCGGGGAGCGCAGCGGCACGCCGCCGAGTTGGGGATGAACGTCCTGGTCGCGAACAGCGACAACAGAATCGACCAGCAGCGGGCCGACCTCGACTTCTTCGATGAGGCCCGGGTCAGTGGCATCCTCCTCGCCCCGATGCAGGATGCCAGCGAAGACGTCGCGCGGATACGTCGACACGGCCGACCGACGGTGATGCTGAACTACGACACGGGCCGGGGGGACTGCTGCCAAGTGCTCGTCGACAACGAGGAGGTCGGCTACCTCGCGGCGCGCCACCTGATCGACCTCGGCCGGACCAGCCTCGCTTTCGTCGGAGGGCGGGACTACCTGCAGCCCGTGGCGCTGCGGCGTCGAGGAGTGCGACGAGCCGTTGCGGAGGAGGAGGGCCGGGTCACGCTCGAAGAGGTCCCGACCGAGAATCTCGATCCCCCGGGTGGTCTCCGTGCGGCCGAGGGGCTCGTGCCGCGCGTGCGCGAAGGTCGACTCGACGGGGTGATCGCGGTGACCGACCTCCTCGCGATGGCGATCATCCAGGTGTTCAACGCGCGGGGGGTCGATGTGCCGCGCGACGTGGCGGTGATGGGCTGCGACCACAACTCCGCGGCATGGGGCGGGATGATCCCCCTGACCTCGGTGCAGATGCGGGGGCTGGACATGGGGCGGGAAGGTCTGCGCCTGCTCCTGGCGGAGATCGCGGCAGGCGCGGCGGGGCATGAGCACGTGACGACGGTGCTGCGCCCCGAGCTCGTCGTTCGAGAGAGCACGGTCGGCCGCGACGCGGTGTCCGCATCACGCTGAAGCGCTTCAAAAATTCCTTGACGCGCTCCATGGCACCCTGCATAATCCTCTTGAAGCGCTTCAATGAGCGAGGCGCGTTTTCGAGGAGGAAAAGTGTCCACAGCATTCACGCGCTCGCGCCGCACGGCCGCGATCATCGCAACCGGGGCCGCAGGCCTGCTTGCGCTGACGGCATGCGCCGGCGGGGGAGGGGCGGCGTCCGGCTCGTCGTTCTCATTCCTGGTCAACCAGGAGAACACCACGATCCCCGAGGTCCTGAAGAGTCTCAGCACGGATCAGTGCCAGGCGGAGAACGAGACCCAAGCGCTGCAGGTGGAGACCGTCCCGCAGACGCAGCTCGATCAGAAGCTCCAGCTTCTCGCGGGGCAGAACGCTCTGCCGACCCAGTACGCCGCGGGCAACGCCCCCGCGCTGACCAAGGAACTGGCCAAGGGCGGCCAGGTGCTCGACCTGCAGAAGACGCTGACCGACCTCGGCGTGATCGACCAGATCGAGCCGGCGGCCATCTCGACCATCGAGCAGCTGTACGGCGGATTCAACGTGTTGCCGTACCAGTACAACATCGAGGGCATCTGGTACAACAAGAAGCTTCTCGCCGACAACGGCATCGATGTCCCCTCGACCTGGAGCGAACTCACCGCGGACGCCGCGAAGCTTCAGGGCGCGGGGGTCCAGCCCTTCT
Source organism: Microbacterium testaceum (assembly GCF_001476655.1). Lineage (GTDB taxonomy): Bacteria > Actinomycetota > Actinomycetes > Actinomycetales > Microbacteriaceae > Microbacterium > Microbacterium testaceum_C. The sequence continues at coordinate 10,392 of NZ_LDRT01000057.1, forward strand.
CCGCTTCCGGTGAGCAGGGGTGGCCCATCACCCGCCTGATCAGCGGCTACATCTTCCGTGACCTCGGTCCCGACGCGCTCCAGAAGGTCGCGGACGGGCAGGCGAAGCTGACGGATCCCGAATACGTCGCGGCCGCTCAAGCGGTGGCCGATCTCGGCACCGCCGGGTACTTCGGGCAGGACGTGGGATCGATCGACTACGACACGGCCTTCAACACCTTCCTCACCGGCAAGTCCGCCTTCTTCTACATGGGCAGCTGGGCGCTGGCGAACTTCGCCGACGACGCGGCGAACCAGATCGGCTCGGAGAACATCGGCTTCCTGCCCTTCCCGGACGTGCAGGGTGGCGCCGGTGACTCCAGCCAGACTCCGGCGAACGTCGGTCTGCCCATGGCTCTGTCGGCCAAGGCCTACAACGACAACACCGGCGCCTGGCTCACCTGCATCTCGAAGAACTACGGCGCTCAGTCGCTGTCGGAGGCGAACACGATCTCGGGATTCAAGGTCAACGGCGATGTCAAGGTCGACGACCTGACCGCTCTCGTCCAGGAGCGCATCGCCTCGACGAAGGAATCGGTGCTGTGGTTCGAGGCGCTCTTCAACGCGAAGGCGACCGAAACCAGCCAGAAGAACGCCGCGCAGCTGGTCACCGGTGCCATCTCGCCGCAGGACTTCATGGGCCTCGTCCAGGCCGACTTGGGCTGACGCCGGCCCAGGGCGGGGCGTCGCGGATCGCGGCCCCCGCCCTCCTCCCCACCTCGAAGGAACCCCATGCACAAAGTCCTCGGCGACAAGCGGGCGATCGCCCTCCTGCTCGGCCCCGCCCTCCTCGTCTACACCCTCGTGATGCTGATCCCCGTGGTGTGGTCGCTCGGGTACACCCTCTTCGAAGGCAATGCGATCTCGGGGTTCGAGTTCGTCGGGATCGAGAACCTCGCGCGCCTGTTCAGCGACCCACGCGTCGGTGAAGCGCTGCGCTTCACGCTGCTGTATGCGGTCATCATCACCGCCGGGCAGGTGCTGCTGGGCTATCTCCTCGCGCTGTTCTACGTGTTCGTCCTGCGCAACCGGGGGAGCGTGGTGCGGACGCTCGTCTTCTTCCCCGTCATCATCCCGACGGTGGCCGTGGCCCTCATGTTCCAGAAGCTCTTCGAGGTGGCTCCGCAGACGGGGCCCGTCAACGCTCTCCTCAACGTCTTCGGAATCAGCTCGATCGACTGGTTCGGAAGCCCGGTGAGCGCGATCGTGGTCCTCGTCATCATGGATCTGTGGAGGTCCATGGGCTTCTACGCGGTGCTGCTCTACACCGGTCTGCTGGACATCCCGGACGACATCATGGAGTCGGCACGCCTCGACGGCGCAAACGGATGGCGGATGGTGCGCAGCATCGTGCTGCCGCTGTCGCTGCCCGTGCTGCTGTCGTCGATCATCTTCTCGATCAACGGAACCCTGAAGGTCTTCGACTCCATCGTCGCGCTCACCAACGGCGGGCCGGGAACCGCCACCACTCCGCTGACGCTTTACATGTTCCAGACGTCGTTCAGTTACGGCGAGTACGGCTACGGCGCCTCCATCGCGCTGCTGCTGACCGTTCTGTGTCTGATCGTGACCGTGTTCATCTTCCGGTCGTCCCGCCGCGACGTCACGAAGGGCTGATCCATGTCCACCGCCACTCTGCGCCGCAATCCCGAAGTCGGCCCCGGTCGACGCCGCCGGCCCGTGCGAGGAACGACGATGCGTCGTCTTCCCGGCTCGGTCCTCATCGCGCTGCTCGTCGCCATCGAGGTGCTGCCTCTGCTCTGGCTGCTCATGAACTCGTTCAAGAGTCAGGACGAGTTCCTCAACGCGCCGACGTGGGCGCTGCCGCGTTCCCTCAACGTCCAGAACTACGTGGACGCGTGGATCACGGGCAACATCGGTCAGTACCTCGGGAACAGCATCCTGGCGGTGTTCCCCGCCCTGTTCCTGATGCTGTTGCTCGGCGTCGCCGCCGGATTCGTGCTCGAGGTGATGGTGTTCCGCGGGAGGGCCGGCATCCTGCTCCTGTTCCTCGCGGGCATCATGGTGCCGGGACAGATGATCCTTCTCCCGCTGTTCTCGGTGTACTTCCAAGCCGGCATCACCGGATCTCTGTGGCCGCTCATCATCACCTACACCGCCACGGGGCTGCCCCTGACCGTCTTCATGATGGCCACCTACTTCCGTGCCATCCCTCGTGAGGTGTTCGAAGCGTCCACGCTCGACGGGGCATCGATCTTCCGGTCGTTCTTCTCCGTCGCGCTCCCCATGGCCCGGAACTCCATCGTGACCGTCGGTCTCGTGCAGTTCTTCTTCTTCTGGAACGACCTGCTCATCGCCCTCACGTTCACCAACTCGTCGCAGTTGCGCACCGTCCAGGTCGGGCTGTTGAACTTCACCGGTCAGTTCGGCGCGACCCAGTACGGCCCCCTGTTCGCCGCCATCTGCATCAACGTCTTCGGCATCCTGGCGATCTATCTGGTCCTGAACCAGCGGATCATGGCCGGGCTCGCCAGCGGAGCGGTGAAGGGATGACCGTGCCGCGACACGTTCGTGCCGCCGTCATGACGGGCGTGGATGCCACGGTCGTCGAGGAACGAGCGATGCCGACGCTGGGCGTGTTCGAGGTGCTCGTCGAGATCCGCGCCGTCGGTGTGTGCGGGTCCGACGTGCACTGGTACCGCGACGGGCACATCGGTTCGACATGGGTGACCGAACCGTTGGTCCTCGGGCACGAGGCATCCGGGGTCATCCTCGCTGTCGGAGGCGGGGTGTCTCCCGATCGGGTCGGTGCGCGGGTCGCCATCGAGCCCGGGGTCCCGTGCGGTCGCTGCGCGGCGTGCCGCGAGGGCCGGTACAACCTGTGCCCGGACGTCCGCTTCTTCGCCACCCCGCCGATCGACGGGGCGTTCGCCAGCCACGTCGTGATCGCCTCGGACTTCGCGCACGACGTGCCGGATGCCCTCGACGACGACGAGGCCGCCCTCATCGAGCCTCTCGCCGTCGCCCTCTGGGCCGTCCGCAAGATCGCTGTGGGTATCGGCGACCGGGTCCTGATCAGCGGAGCGGGCCCGGTCGGACTGTTGGCGCTCCAAGTGGCGACGGTGGCAGGGGCCGAGGTGACGGTCAGCGATGTCTCCGCTCACCGTCTCTCCGTCGCGCGCGAACTGGGGGCGCACGAGACGATCGACGTGACGGCGGAGGTGCTGCCCGACGGATTCACCGCGCTCGTCGAATGCTCGGGTGCCGCCACCGCGATCGCGTCCGGCATCACCGCCTTGAGACGTGCTGGTCGCGCCGTCCTCGTCGGCATGGCGGCGGATGGGCAGGCGACAGTGCCGCTCGACGTCATCCAGTCACGCGAGATCACGCTGACGGGAACCTTCCGGTACGCCAACCAATACCCGGACGCCATCGCCCTGGCCGGCAGCGGACGCATCGACCTCCGCCGCCTCGTCACGAGTACCCACCCGTTGAGCGGGGTCCACGAGGCTCTCCTTCGTCCGGGACGCGATGACTCCGCCCTCAAACCGATGATCCACCCGCAGCAGGATGAGAACACCCCCGCATGACGATCGACGTATCCCCCCTCACCTTCGAGCATCTGCCGGGCGCGCTCGGAATCGGCGTGGCCGAGCCGCGGCTGTCGTGGAAGACGGCGGCACCTCCGCAGTGGCGTCAGACCGGTTACGAACTGGAGGCCGTTCGCGACGGACGGCCCGCGCAGACGGTGCGGGTCGCCGGCGACGAGTCCGTCCTGGTGGGGTGGCCCTTCGCGCCCCTTCGGTCGCGAGAGCGCGTCACCGTGCGCGTGCGCGTCTCGGGCGACGACGGGACGGTCTCCGTGTGGTCGCCGTGGTCCGCTGTGGAGGCCGGACTCCTCCGTCCCGACGATTGGGTGGCCTCGGCCGTGGGTCCCGCCTGGGCGGAAGAGGAGGAGGCACTGCGCCGCCCGCCGCGGGTCCGCAGGTCGTTCGACATCGCGTCACCGGTCGCGCGCGCCCGTCTCTACGTCACCGCGCACGGTCTGTACGAGGTCGAGATCAACGGGCGACGCGTCGGCGACGACGCTCTCTCGCCCGGATGGACGGTCTATGGGGAGCGTCTGCGGTACTACACCTACGACGTGACGGAGCATCTCGGTGTCGGGTCGAACGCGATCGGCTCGTGGCTCTCCGACGGTTGGTATCGCGGGCGACTGGGCTTTCACGGCGGGTATCCGAACCTCTACGGCAGCGACATCGGCCTCATCGCACAACTCGAGATCGAACACGTCGACGGCACGCGAACGCTTCTCGCCACCGACGCCTCCTGGGAGGTGGCGCCGAGCCCCGTCCTCACGACGGGGCTGTACGAAGGAGAGCGGTACGACGCCCGTCTGCAGCGCGCAGACTGGGCGACGGCCGATGGCTCCGAGTGGTCTCCCGTGCGGGCACTTCCCGTCGACCACAGGACGCTCATCGCGCCCGAGGGGCCACCGGTGCGCTGTACCGAGGAACTCGCGCCCGTGGCGGTGACGGCGTCGGCGTCGGGCGGATGGATCCTCGACTTCGGCCAGAACATCTCCGGTCGGCTCCGCATCGACGTGCTCGCGGACGAGGGCCGCGTCATCACACTGCGCCACGCCGAGGTTCTCCAGGGGGGTGAGCTGTACACGCGGCCGCTCCGGGGAGCGGAGGCGACCGATGTCCTCATCGCCGACGGCTCCCCTCTCGTCTGGGAACCTCGCTTCACGATCCATGGATTCCGCTACGCCGAGATCACCGGCTGGCCCGGGGAGATCTCGCCGGGATCGGTCGTCGCTCGGGTGTACCACACCGACATGGAGCGGACGGGGTGGTTCGAGTCCTCCGATCCTCTGCTCAATCGTCTGCACGAGAACATCCGCTGGTCGATGCGCGACAACTTCGTGGACATCCCGACCGATTGCCCGCAACGAGACGAGCGACTCGGGTGGACGGGAGACTTGCAGGTCTTCGCCCCCGCCGCGTCGTTCCTCTACGACTGCTCGGGCATGTTGCGGTCGTGGCTGCGCGACGTCGCCGTCGAGCAGCTGCCCGACGGGACGGTGCCGTGGTACGTCCCGGTCATCCCCGGGGGTGACGAGTGGACACCGATCAGACCGGGGGCCGCGTGGGGCGATGTCGCCGCGCTCACCCCGTGGACGCTCTACCGCCAGTTCGGCGATGCCCAGATCCTGCGGGATCAGTACGACTCGGCGCGCCGATGGGTCGATCTCGTCGCCCGCCTCGCCGGCCCGTCCCGCCTGTGGAACACCGGATTCCAGCTCGGAGACTGGCTCGACCCGGCCGCACCGCCGAACGATCCCGCGGACGCGACGACGGATCGGTATCTGGTGGCGACCGCCTACTTCGCGTGGTCCAGCCTGCACCTGTCGAAAGCCGCTGCGGTGCTCGGCAGGACCGAGGAAGCAGCGGCCTACGCGCGACTCTCCGCCGAGGTCACGGAGGCGTTCCGTGCGGAGTACATCGCCGACTCCGGCCTCCTCACCAGTGACGCTCAGACCGCGTACGCGCTGGCGATCGAGTTCGAGCTGGCCGCCGACCGCGATGAGCGCGAGCGCTGGGGGAGCCGGCTGGCCGAGCTCGTCCGCGCGGGCGGCAACCGTATCGCCACCGGATTCGCGGGTACGCCGTTGATCACGGATGCCCTGACGCGCTCCGGCCACGTCGACGTCGCCTACGACCTGCTCCTGGAGCGCGAGTGCCCCTCGTGGATGTACACGGTGCTGTCCGGAGGAACGACGACGTGGGAGCGGTGGGACAGCCTGCTCCCCGACGGCACGGTGAATCCCGGCGGGATGACCTCGTTCAACCACTTCGCGCTCGGGGCTGTCGCGGACTGGATCCACCGCACCGTCGGCGGCCTCGCCCCGGCCGAGCCGGGGTACCGGACGATCGCTTTCGCTCCGCGCCCCGGCGGCGGGTTGAGCTTCGCCCGGACCGCCCACGAGACGCCCTACGGTCGAGCGGCCATCGAGTGGAGCCTCGACGACGCGATGCTGCGCGTGGAGGTGACGGTGCCGACCGGAACGACGGGGGTGGTGAGTCTTCCCGCCGGCGAGGTCGTCGAGGTCGGTCCCGGAACGCACGAGCTGACGTGTCGCATACCGGACGGCGCGCTCGTGTGACCGTCCCGGGGTCCAGAGACCCCGGACGGGCGGTCAGCGCTCCGGAGACAGTGTCTGCTGGTACACGTCCGGGACGTCGTCGCCGTCGGCATCCACCTCTTCGTCGCGCGCCAGTTGCTTGTAGCGCCGGTTGCGCACGAGCAGCACAGCGGAGGCGAGGACGGATGCCAGGAGCGAGGCGACCATGATCGCGATCTTCGCGTCGTCGGTGTGCGGTGAGCCGTCGGGGAAGCTGAGTTCTGCGATGAGGAGCGACACCGTGAAGCCGATGCCGGCCAGAAGGCCCACACCCGCGAGGTCGATCCACTTCAGCGCGGGATCCAGTCGCACGCGGGTCACGAGGGTGAGCAGGCGGACGCCCAGCAGGATGCCGAGCGGCTTGCCGAGCACAAGACCCACGACGACGCCGACGGTGACGGGATCCATGACGGCGCGCAGCAGACCCTCACCGCCGCCGACCGAGACGCCGGCGGCGAAGAACGCGAACAGGGGGACCGCGATGCCCGCCGACAGGGGGCGGAAGCGGTGCTCGAACTGCTCGGCGAGATCCATGCCGCGGATCTCGGGCTGCCGCCGCGACGGCGCGACGGGGATCGTGAAGGCCAGGGCCACCCCGGCGATCGTGGCGTGCACGCCCGAGGCGTGCAGGAAGGCCCACGCCGCGAAGCCGATCGGCAGCAGGACCACCCACGCGGCCCACCCGTGGCGCGCGAACCACGCCCGTCCCCGGTGCGCGATGACGCCGTAGACCACGACGAGCACCGCGAAGATCCCCAGCGGCAGCAGGGAGATGTCGCTGGTGTAGAACAGCGCGATGATCGCGATCGCGATGAGGTCGTCGACGACCGCGAGGGTCAGCAGGAAAATGCGCAGGGGCCCGGGCAGGTGCGACCCGACCAGGGCGAGGACGGCGACCGCGAACGCGATGTCGGTCGCGGTCGGGATCGCCCAGCCGGCGAGCAGGCTCGGTTGCGTGTGCACGATGGCGACGTAGATGAGGGCGGGCGCGGCGACGCCGGCGAAGGCCGCCGTGACGGGGACGATCGCGGTGTTCAGGCGGCGGAGGCTCCCGACCACGATCTCGCGCTTCAGCTCGAGACCGACCAGGAAGAAGAAGACGGCGAGCAGCCCGTCGGCCGCCCAGGCGCCCACGCTGAGCTCGAGGTGCCACGGCTCGTAGCCGAAGCGGAAGTCGCGCAGCGCGAAGTACGCGTCGGACGCGGGGGAGTTCGCCCAGATGATCGCGGCGATCGCCGCGACGACGAGCAGCATCCCGCCGACGGACTCGCGGCGCAGGAGCGTGGTGACGCGGCGGACTTCGGCGTATCCGGGCCAGTTGGGCGCGCGGACGGTGTCGTGGCTCATGAAGCCTCCAGAGGGGTCGATCGACGAAATGTCGACCAGACTTCCCGACGCACCGTCGGCAAGTTTACCCGCGTGCCGGCTGTGCCCGCGCCGACCCCTGCACGTGGCTTCGGGCGGTGGGCTTCCGAGGAGATTTCGCGGCGATCCTGGATCGTTTTATTGCGTAATTCGGATATTCCGTCGACGAGCGCGCTGTGGTCGCGCGGCAGGTAATTCGTTCGCGCCGACAATGTGATGGTGTCGCCGTGCGCGCGCCGCAGCGAGGCGTGACGCGCATCGCGGACGCCGTCCGCGATGCCCCGGCGAGGCCGAGGGACGGGAGCGCGACACGCCGTGCAGGGCGGTTCGCCGGAGATTCTCCCGGAGGCGCTGGGAGCGCTCCCAGGTCGGTTCGAGGATGCGTGTGCGCGACCGCGCCGGCCTCCGTGCGCGCGTCGGTGCGAATGCCCGGATTCGCTCGTCGCGCGGCGGATCCTCGTCCTGGGATCGCTCTCAGATGGCGAGTTCGACGCCTCGACGGGCCTCGTTCTGTGGCGTCCATTTGCTGCGGATAAGAGGCGGAGGGCGCTCGTTGCGTCCCTGTACAGTGGCACGCCGTATTGAGTGGCGCCTGTTGCATATAGGCATTACCTGCAATTTCGGATTTCCGATGAGCGGGGCTTCGAGTGATGACGGTGGAAGCAAAGTGAGTCTTTTCGGCCCATACGATCTGGTGAGCGAGTCGGCGCGCCAGGTAAATGCAAGCACGCTGCCGAACGCGGCACCCGCCCAGATCTACGACCTGAATTATATAAGATCATCGCCCTTTCATTCGGACCTTCCGATCGCGTCTGAAGATCAACTGACAATTCTTAGTGCGGCGCTCGTCGCGCATGCGCGATTGGATGACATAGAGAGCTGCGCTTATCTTCTCAAGCGCTATTGGCGGGATTTCCACCTTCGTTCTTCTGTCCCGATGGACCGCCAGTCCAGTTTCTTCCTCGAGGCGAACGCGGCGGAAGCGTATTGCGCTCTCGGGGATGTTGTCGGCGGTGCTCTACACGCTCGCAGGGCATTGAGTATGAGCGCGAATCCCGCCGAGTCCTTCCGAGCGAAGAGTCTGCTGGCTCTCTGCCAAGCGCTTCGTGGCGATATGGCCCTGGCATCCGTTCAGATGGAGAAATGCGACGGCCTCGCGGAGCGAAACGATTCTTCGTGGTCCAACGATTCCTACATTCTGAGCATGGCGCGGATTCTCGTCCTGGCGAACAGCGGAGACGCCGATGCTCTGCTGCACACGGCGGCGACCCTGCGGCAGATCGACGGCGGAGGAGACCATCTCCAGTACGCAGCCGACGTGGCCACGGTGCAGGCGCACGTGCTCTGCGGCGATATCGACGAGGCCGTCTGCCTCGCCGGTGATCTGCTGGCGTGCGGGTCGTCGCGCGGCCACTCGATGGTGCGCGCTCTGCTGGCGAGCCTGTACTTCGACACGTTGCTGCTGCGCGGAGAGCCGCGGCGCGCGCTGGCCGTGCTGAGCGCGTGTGCGCCGTCGGCTTCACGCCTGGTCTGCCTCGAAGCGAAACGGGCGATGGCCCTCGAGATGATGGGTGACCACCGTTCCGTCCTGCGCGTGACGCAACCCTGCGTGGGTCGCCTCGCCGAGCACGGTCTGCGCGCGGCGGCCTCGATCATGCTCGTGCGGGGGGTGGCTCAGCACCGCCTGGGCGAGGCCGGCCGCGCGCGCCGGTCGTTGGCGGACGGCTTCCGGATCGCGGCTCGCGCGCACTTGTCGTTGAACGCGTTCATCGGCCTGGCCCGCACCGACCTGGACGAGGTCGCGCCGCTCATCAGCGACGTGGTGCCCGGGGTCCGCACCGTTCTCGCGCGGCTCGAAGAGTATCGCGGAATCCTGCCCGACCCGCCTTCGCCGTCGTTCGTTCCGAACCTGACTTCTCGCGAGGAGTCTCTCGCGTGGAGCATCTATTACGGCGCGTCGAACAAAGACATCTCTGAAAAGGATGGTGTCAGTGTCAACACGGTGAAGACGCAGTTGAGCACGCTCTACCGCAAACTCGGAGTCTCGAGCAGGGAGCAGGCGCTGACCTTCCTGGAGGAGCGGGACTTCTTCATGACGGAGATCAACGAGAACTTCATTCCTTCGGACACAGAAAAAAGCTGAGGGTGTCGCGCGGTATTCCGCGCGCATCGTGAAGTGAGGTCGGCTCACAGGCCGGGCATCGTCGGCAGCCGCCGCACCGTCGGCCCTGGTCCTGCCGCGTGGTCGCCCTCCCGCTTTCCGCTGAGGGCTCGGTCCCCCTCCTGCCTTCCGTCGCGGTCGGCGCTCCGGCGCGCACTCCGTTCGACCGACCGCGTGCCCGAGGTATTAGTGCAGGTATGAAAAGGCCGCATGAGAGCCAGGGATGAGGGCGGGGGTGAGGAGTTTCGCTCTCTCCGGAGAGGTGAATAGCTTCAGACCCGGCATCCGTCCCGCATCGTTCGATATGGGGGTGGGCGTCGTCGCGCGCACGGTTTCCACCCGAACGAGACCGAGCGCCGGATCGCGAATATCGCCGTCGGCATCGGTGCTATTCGATGAGGGGGAAGAAAGCCATGCATATGACCGAGAAGGTTGTCCGTCTCGTGCTGCTCGCCGCAGTGTCCTTCGGACTGATCTGCACCGGAACATCGGCGAACGCATCCGAGGTGCCCTCCGCTGTCACGGCGGCCCTCTCGTCTGCTCGAACGGTGCCGGCGTCGGTCCCATCGGGAGTCGCCGCGTCGTTGACCTGCGCGCCCCAGACGTTCTACTCGGTGTCCCTGTCCGGCCAACTGACGCGCGTGGCAAACGGCACGGTGTCGACGGTGGGTGCCGCGGCTCAGGGCGTCACGTCGTTCAACGGTCTGGGTATCGGGGCGAACGGCGCGACAGCTCTGGCCTATGAACGCAGCAATGCGACGAGGACGGCGACGATCTACGCCTTCGACGGAACGAAGTGGATCAAGACGGCCGACACGTACACGAACAACTCCGTGACCTCGCTCGTCGCCGGCGCGATCGACCTCAGCACCGGCAACTACTACCTGGGCGGCTACAGCAGTCAGGGGCAGTTCCTGCTGACCCGGTACGTGCCCTCGACCGGAGCCTTCACGTTCATGGGCTCGATCGACGCGTCAGCGGCGGGCGGCGGGGCTGTCAACGGTGACATGGCGTTCGACGCGAAGGGCAACCTGTACATCGTCGGCAGCGACACCAAGACGACGATCTTCTCCGTGACCGCGGCGAACCTCGCCGCCGCGAGCGGCGGGCTCATCCCCTCGTCGCAGTCGTTCAGCTTCACCACCGCGGGCTTCACCGGCATCAACGGGATCGCCTTCAACACCAGCGGCAGCATGTTCCTCGGCAACGGTTCGACCGTGCGCGAGTACGACACCTCCACGGGAACCCTGATCTCGGTCGCCACGACGGGGCTGAACGGCAGCACGGACCTGGCCAGCTGCAACTCTCCCGCCAACCTCACGCTCCGCAAGGACGTCGCCGCGCGCGTCGCGAGCTCGGACCAGTTCACCCTCTCGGTCAAGAGCGGCTCGGTCGTCTCCGGCACCGCCACGACCTCGGGTTCGGCGACGGGCGTCCAGGCCGCCCACGTCGGACCCCTCGCCGTTCTGCAGGGTGCCACGTACACGCTCACGGAGCAGATGGCGACCGGATCCGCCAGCTCGCTCGCGACCTATGCGAGCAGTCTGGCCTGCGTCGATGAGACCGGGGCCGCGGTGGCCGTGGGATCCGGCTCGACGGTGACCATCCCCAACCGCTCGGGCGCGAGCGTCGAGTGCACGTTCACCAACCGGCCGTTGACCGCGAGCGTCACTGTCCGCAAGGTGATCCAGGACATCCGCGGGCAGAACCCTGGTCCCGGGAGCGGGTGGACGCTCGGCGCGGCGACGACGTTCACGACAGGCTCCGGTACCACCTCTCCGTCCGCGACCACCCAGGTCACCTCGGCATCCGGAAATGTCTCGTGGCAGCTGGCCTTCGCCGGTGCTTCGTCTCGCGCTCAGGTGACGGTCTCGGAGCAGCAGCAGAGCGGATGGCGCTTCGTGAGCGGAGTCTGCGCGATCGCCCGAGCCGGCGGCAGCACGCAGACCGTGTCCGTGGCGTCGCCGTCCGGAACCGCCCTCTCGAACATCGCGCCCGGCGATGCGGTCGACTGCACGCTCACGAACAAGCCGGTGTCGGGCTTGTTGACGCTGAAGAAGCAGGTCGACAACACGTACGGCGGCAGCTCGACCCCGGCCGACTGGACGCTGACCGCAACCGGAGCGCAGACCATCACGGGCAAGACCGGGGAGAGCGCGGTCACCTCCGCCGTCGTCGCCCCCGGTACCTATGCGCTGTCCGAGTCGGGCACGCCCGCCGGCTACCAGAAGGGCTCGTGGACCTGCACCGGCGGCACCGTGACCGGTGGCTCCGTCTCCGTCGCCACCGACGCGGACGTGGTGTGCACCGTCACGAACGCGAGCATGCCCGGAAGCGTCACCTGGACGAAGACGTCGAAGGCCACCGGCGACCTGCTGTCCGGGTCGGAATGGACGGTCTCGGGACCCGCGTTCGTCGCTCCGAACAACGTGGTCGTCGACTGCGTCAGCAGCCCCTGCACCGGGTTGGACAAGGACCCCGCCCCGGGGGCGTTCCGCCTCGACGGATTGGCCTGGGGGACGTACACGGCCACCGAGACACGGGCGCCCGCGGGCTACATCGCGTCCGGCTCGCTCGCCTTCACGGTGACGGCGGCGGGCGCCGGCACGACGCAGAACCTCGGCCCGCAGACGAACGAGCAGCAGCCGGGTGCCCGACTGCCGCTGACGGGCGGTGTCGGAGCGGACACATTCCAGATCGCGGGTCTCGGCACTCTCGCGGGCGCGACCGCCATCGCCGTCACCCTGATCCTGAGGCGCCGGCTGCGGTCCTCGCGCTGACGGTCCGCCTTCCCCACGCATCCCCTCTTCACCCGGCTGCCGTCGACCACGGCCGCCACGGAAAGAAAGCGAGAATCACATGTCCACCAGATCACTGCGGCTGCGAAAGCTGGCCGCCGGCATCGGGATCGCGGCCCTCGCCGCGCTCGGAACGATGGGAGTCGGTTCGGCGGCGCACGCCGCGGCGCCCGCGAGCCCGTCGAACATCACCGGTACCACCGGCACGCTGACCATCCACAAACACGCGGGTGACCCGGGCGCCGCGGGCAACGGTACCGAGATCACCGATCCGGCTGCCGTCCAGCAGCTCGGTCAAGCGCTCTCGGGCGTGCAGTTCTCGGTGCAGCGCGTCGCCTACAACGGCACGCCGATCGACCTCACCACCGCCGCCGGCTGGGACCAGGCCGCCACGGCCACGCCCGCGAACATCACGTCGGCCCCCTTCTCGTTCTCGAGCTCGACCACCGTCACCACGGGAGCGGACGGCCAGGCGGTCGCGGCGAACCTTCCGTACGGTCTCTACTACGTCACCGAGACCAACCCCGGCCCCAACCCGATCGTCTCGCCCGTGCAGCCCTTCCTCGTGTCGGTGCCGTACCCGAACCAGGGCACGTGGCTCTACGACGTGCACGTCTACCCCAAGAACAAGCTGAACGAGACCACCCCGACCAAGTCGGTCTCGGCTCCGGACGCCCCGGTGCTCGGTTCGACGGTCGTGTGGACGGTGGATGCTCCCCTCCCGGCGCTTGCCGCGGGTGACACCTACCGCAGCTTCTCGATCACCGACAACCTGGACGCCCGGTTGTCGTACACGGGCGCCACCGTCTCGGTGGACGGAACGACGCTCGTGGAGAACACCGACTACACGGTGTCCGGCAACGTCAAGATCACCTTCACCTCGACCGGTCTGTCGAAGCTCGCGGGGAAGACCGCCGTCCAGGCGAAGATCTCGACGAAGGTCACGAGCCTCGGAGCCGACGGGCAGATCACCAACACCGCCGTGGTCAACACCAACGGATCCGACCGTGAGACCAACACCCCGCAGACCAACTGGGGCCCGCTGGTGATCCAGAAGACGGATGCCGCGACCTCCAACGCCCTCTCGGGCGCGGTCTTCGAGGTGTACGACGCCAAGAACGGCACGCTCGTCACGGGCCCGCTCACCACCGACGCGACCGGCAAGATCTCGATCGACGGCCTGTGGGTCGGCAACGACTCCGTGACGTCACGCACGTACTGGGTGAAGGAGACGCAGGCGCCCGCCGGTTACGTCCTCCCCGCCGACCCGTGGACCCAGGTCACCGTCAACGCCGGTGGAACGAACGCGCCGACGACCGTCACCCTCCAGAACACCCAGCAGACGGGGCCGAACCTCCCGTTGACCGGTGGCGCGGGCAGCACCCTGTTCACCGTCATCGGCGGTGGGCTCGTCGTCGCCGGCATCGGAACCATCATCGCGCGCCGCGTGCGGGCGAAGCGGTCCTGACCGCATGAAGCCGGGAGGGGTGGGCTCCCCCAACGCCACCTCTTCCCTAGCTGGGACCGACGTCGCGCCGCACCCGCGCCGACGTCGGTCCTGGCGTCCCCCCGGCGAGGACCCCTGGCCCCCGGCATCGCGCCGCCAGGCCCGCCGTCGCCGGTGGCACCTGCCGTGGGGAACGGCGCTGTTCGCCCTCGTCGCTTTCGTGGGCGTTCTGCTGCTGATGTACCCGACGGTGGCGAGCTGGTGGACGCAGTACAACCAATCGCGGTTGATCGTGACCGTCGAGACCGACCTCGGTGCGACGACGCGGTCGACACGGAGCGAGGCCCTGTCCGAGGCGCACTCCTATAATGCCGCCCTGGTCGGCGGGGCGTTGATCGAGGCGGGCTCGCGGGTACCGACGGGCTCCGGTGCGCACGCACCCGGGTTCGTCTACGACGACCTGCTGCGCGCCAGCGCCGACGGAGTGATGGCGCGGCTGCGCATCCCGTCGATCGATGTGGACCTGCCGATCTATCACGGCACCAGCGACGCGACGTTGAGCAGGGGAGTGGGCCATCTCGAGGGCACGTCGCTGCCGGTCGGTGGCGTCGATCAGCACGCGGTGCTCACCGCGCACCGAGGACTGGCCGGAGCCACGCTCTTCGACGATCTCGATAAGGTCGTCGTCGGCGATACGTTCACCATCGAGGTCTTCGGTGAGGTGCTCACCTACCGTGTCCGCGACACGCGGGTCGTGCTGCCGGAGGAGACCGAGACCCTCTTCCCGCAGGCCGGGCAGGATCTGGTGACGCTCGTGACCTGCACGCCTCTGGGCATCAACACCCATCGCATCCTGGTGACGGGGGAGCGGGTGACCCCGACGCCGCAGGCCGACATCGACGCCGCCGGCAAGGCTCCGGACATCCCCGGTTTTCCGTGGTGGAGCGTCGTCATCTCGGCATCCTTCGGTGCCCTCTGCGTGCTGGTCTACGCCGCCGGCCGTCCGCCGAAGGCCCGCCCGGTCAGGCGTCGAGGTCGTCGCGCGTAGGCGGGTCCATGCCCTCGCGCCCGACGGTGATCGCGGCGGCGCGCGCCGCGCGGTTCAACAGCTCGACGAGAGTGTCGCGGTCGACGGCCCGAACGCTCGCGCGCAGCTCGTCGACATCGCCGGGCATGTTCAGGATGCCGTCGAGCAGGGTCCCCATGAAGGTGTCGCCCGCGCCGACGGTGTCCACGACGCTGACGGACACGGCGGCGATCTCGACACTGGTGTGGGCGGTCACGGCGAGGGAGCCTGCTTCTCCGTCGGTGATGACGGCGAGTCCGGCGCCCAGCTCGACCCATCGCCGGGCCACCTCCGCGGGGGCGACCCCCGGGTAGAGCCATTCGGCGTCTTCGGCGCTGGCTTTGACGACGTCCGCGAGAGCGACGAGCGCCTCCACCCGTGCCGTGGCGTCGGTGTGGCCGCCGGTGAGGGCGGGACGGATGTTGGGGTCGTAGCTCACCAGAGCCGTCGCACGGGCGCGCTCGGCGGCGGCGCGCACCTCGTCGGCTCCGGGGGCGAGGGTCGCGGCGACCGATCCGGTGTGGAAGATCCGCGCGGTGGGCACCTCGACGGGCGAGGGAAGCACCCAGTCGATGTCGAAGTCGTAGGTGGCGTTGCCGTTCTCGCCGATGGTGGCGCGGGCGGTGGCCGTGCGCTCCGGCGATCCGGCCGTCATCAGGGTGACTCCGGAGGCCGAGAGCCACGCGTGCAGTGACGCCCCGCGTTCGTCGTCGGCGACGCGCGCCACGAGCACGGCGTCGCGGCCGAGACGGCCGAGCGCGACGGACACGTTCGCGGGGCTGCCCCCGGGGCGCTCCGACGCGCCCGCCGAGGTGGTCACGATGTCGACGAGGGCCTCGCCGAGCACGGCGACGTCGTGTGAGCGGGCTTCTGTGGTCGTCATCCGTCCATCATGGCGGTTTGTCGCGGGCTCCGCCCCGCCGAGACCGCACGCGATCACCGAGGCCGTGGGCGTTTCGCCGCACGGGCGTGCGGTCTCGGCGAACGCGTGCGGTCTCGGCATCCCTTCGCCCCGACGCGGGGTCAGGACGGGTCGCCGCCCAGCGGACCCACCGCGGGGATCGGGCCGCCGTCGTCGGCCCCGGTCTTGCGGGCGCGGGCGATCGCGTTGCCGAGGTGGTAGATCACGAGCGCGGCGACCGAGCCGAGGACGATGGCACCGAGCTGGAACTGCCCGATGTCCATCGTGAAGCCCGCGATCGCGAGCACCAGGGCCACCGCTCCGGTGTACTGGTTGACCGGGCGCGAGAAGTCGACGCGGTTGTCGACCCAGATCTTGATGCCGATGATCCCGATCAGACCGTAGAGCGCGGTGGTCACGCCGCCGAGCACCCCGGGCGGGATGGTGTTGAACACGGCGCCGACTTTCGGGGAGAGGCTCAGCAGGATCGCGGTGAGGCCCGCGATCCAGTACACGGCGGTCGAGTAGACGCGCGTGGCGGCCATGACGCCGATGTTCTCGCCGTAGGTCGTGGTGCCCGAGCCGCCGAAAGAGCCCGCCAGAGTCGTGGCGAGACCGTCGGCGATGAGGGCGCGACCTGTGGAGCGGTTGGCCGTGGCATCCGTCATCGCCGCGACCCCGCGGACGTGACCGACGTTCTCGGCCACGAGTACGAGAACGACCGGCAGGAACATCGCGATGACCGACCACGTGCCGGGGGAGACGAAGTCGGGGACGTGGAACTCGGGCAGGCCCACCCACGGGGCGGCGCCGACGGCGTCGAAGTCGATGAGCTTCTCGCCGGTGGTCACCTGGATCAGCACGGTCGCGACGTAGCCGACGATCACGCCGAGGAAGATCGAGATGCGGCCGAGGAAACCGCGGAAGAGCACGCTGAACAGGATCACCGCGATCAGGGTGATCGTGCCGGTGAGCGGCTGCTTCTGGAAGCTCCCCCAGGCCACCGGGGCGAGGTTGAACCCGATGAGTGCCACGATCGCGCCCGCGACGACCGGGGGCATGACCTTGTCGACCCAGCCGAGGCCGGCGAACTGCACGATGAAGCCGATCGCGGCGAGCAGCACGCCGACGGCGACGATCCCGGCGAGGGCCGAGCCGGTGCCGGCCGTGGTCGTGGCGGCGGTGATCGGCGCGATGAACGCGAACGACGACCCGAGATAGCTGGGCAGGCGATTGCGGGTGATCAGCAGGAACAGCAGCGTCCCGACGCCCGAGAACAGCAGCGTCGTCGAGACCGGGAACTGCGTCAGCACCGGAACGAGGAACGTCGCCCCGAACATCGCGATCACGTGCTGCAGGCCGATCGCGATCGTGGCGCCCCAGTTCAGGCGCTCGCCGGGGCCGACGACCGCGCCCGGTGCGACGGTGCGTCCGTCGCCGTGCAGCTTCCAACGGAACATGGTGTCTCCTTGAGGGGATGGATGCCGAGAGCGCATGCGCCTGCCGAGATCGCACTCCGTCGTCGACGAAGACGTGCGGTTTCGGCGGGCGGGTGCGGTCTCGCTGTCGAACGGGTGAGCGGGCGGATCAGGATGCCGTGAGCAGACGCAGCAGCTCCGCGTAGCGGTCGCGGGTGCGCTCGACGATCTCGTCGGGCAGCGCGGGCGGTTCGCCCTGCTTGTCCCAGTTCTCGGCGAGCCAGTTGCGCACGATCTGCTTGTCGAAGCTCGCCATGCGCTCCGCCGGAGTGGTGCCGGTGCGCCAGGCCTCGGCATCCCAGTACCGCGAGGAGTCGGAGGTCAGCACTTCGTCGGCCAGGGTGAGGACACCGTCGGCGTCGTACCCGAACTCGAACTTCGTGTCGGCGAGGATCAGGCCGTGCGCCTCGGCGGTGGCCGACGCGCGGCGGTAGATCTCGAGCGACGCATCGCGCATGGCCGCGGCCGTCTCGGCTCCGACGATCTCGACGGAGCGCTCGAACGTGATGTTCTCGTCGTGTTCGCCCATCGGCGCCTTGAACGCCGGGGTGTAGAGCGGCTCCGGCAGACGGTCGCCGTCGTTCAGGCCTTCGGGAAGAGGGATGCCGCAGACCGTTCCCTCGGCCCGATACTCCGCCCAGCCCGAGCCGGTCAGGTACCCGCGCACGACGCATTCGATCGGCTGCATGTCGAGGGAGCGGACGAGCATGGCGCGTCCGCGCACGGCATCCGGGATCACGTCGACCGCATCGTCGTCCACGAGGACGTGGTCGGCGGCGAGGTGATTCGGGATGCCTCGGCCTCCGTCGGCGCCCGCGAGCTGGTCGAACCACCACAGGCTCAGCGTCGTCAGGAGGACGCCTTTGTCGGGGATGCCGGGGGAGAGCACGTGGTCGAAGGCGCTCACACGGTCGCTCGCGACGACGAGGAGGTGCGCCGGCGCCTCCCCTTCGGCCGTGTCGACGGGGATGTAGAGGTCGCGCACCTTGCCGGAGTAGGTGTGGCGCCAACCGGGGAGCTCGAGCGGGGCAGCGGGGGTCACCCGCTCATTATTGCGGGTGTGCGCCCCGCGCACCGGCGCGGATTGTGCCACACGGCGCTTCACCGCGCCTGCCCCCCTGCCCGCGGAGTGCCGGTGACTACCTTGGATGGAATGACCGAGGCAGCCCCCGATACCGCGGTGAACATCGATCCCCATCTCGGTAGTCGCCACAAGACCATTCGCGGATGGGTGTTCTGGCCTGCCGCGGCCATCGCCCTGGCGTTCATCGCCTTCGCTCTGTTCTTCCCCGCCGCGGCGGAGGCCACGTTCGACACCGTGCAGACGGCGATCGTCTCGACCTTCAACTGGTACTACGTGCTCATCGCGGCGTTCTTCGTCGTCTTCGCTCTGACGATGGGCTTCAGCCGCTTCGGCAACATCAAGCTGGGTCAGGACGACGACGAACCCGAGTTCTCGACGATGTCGTGGTTCTCGCTGCTGTTCGCCGCCGGCATGGGGATCGGCCTGGTGTTCTACGGCGTGAGCGAGCCGCTCAGCCACTTCATCTCGCCGCGTCCCGGGGTCACCGGCACTCCGGCCGAGCTCGCGCAGCAGGCGATGTCGCAGACGTTCCTGCACTGGGGCGTGCACGCGTGGTCGATCTACGTCGTGCTGGGTCTCGCGCTGGCATACGCCTTCCATCGTCGCAAGCGTCCTCGCACCATCCGGTGGGCGCTCGAACCGATCCTCGGTGCCCGCCTTGTGCAGGGCGGGTGGGGCAATGCTGTCGATGTCGCCGCCCTCGTCGGAACGCTCTTCGGCGTCGCGACGTCTCTCGGTCTCGGCGTCCTCCAGATCAGCGCCGGTCTCGACTTCCTCGGGGTCGTGTCGCCCAACATCGTCAGCCAGGCGATCATCATCGGCGTCATCACCGGCCTCGTGCTCTTCTCCCTGCTGTCGGGCGTCGGCAAGGGCATGAAGTGGCTCTCGAACATCAACCTCGTCCTCGCCGGCGTCCTGATGCTCTTCCTCCTCTTCGTCGGCCCCACCGAGTTCCTCCTGCGCGACGTCGTGCAGTCGATCGGCAACTACATCCAGAGCTTCGTCGGCCTGTCCTTCACGGTCAGTGCCTATGCCGGTGACGAGGGCGTGGCCTGGCAGGGCGCCTGGACGGCGTTCTACTGGGGCTGGTGGATCTCGTGGGCCCCCTTCGTGGGCATCTTCATCGCGCGCATCTCGCGCGGTCGCACCGTACGCGAGTTCGTCGTCGGCGTCATCCTGGTGCCCACGCTCGTCGGCATCCTGTGGTTCACGGTCCTCGGCGGGACCGCGATCTACGGGGAGCTGACCGGTACGGCCTCCTACACGGGGGCGGACGGATCGGTCGACGTCTCGACGGCGCTGTTCCAGATGCTCGAAGGCGTTCCGGGATCCGTCGTGCTGATCGTCGGTTTCCTCATCCTCATCGCCGTGTTCTTCGTGACCTCCGCCGACTCCGGCGCGCTCGTGATGAGCATGATCGCGACCGGCGGCGAAGAGGAGCCCAAGAACTGGGTGCGCGTCTTCTTCGCTCTCGCGACCGCCGTCATCGCGTTCGCCCTGCTCATCGCGGGCGGGCTCCAGGCTCTGCAGACCGCGGCCATCAGCATCGCCCTGCCCTTCAGCATCGTGCTGCTCGCGATCTGCGGGGCGACGGTCGTGGCGTTCCGCAGAGAGATGCGCGCGTACGACAAGGCCGAGCGCGCGCAGCTGCGCGACGCGATCGGCGAGCACTACGGCCTCGAGGTCGAGGAGCCGAATCAGCGGGGCATCTTCGCGATCCCCGTGCGGTGGGCTCAGCGTCGCCCGACCAAGGTGGTGTCCACGCCGCGCGAGGCGCCTCCCTCCGCTGACGCGTAGGCGTCCCACCCCCACCGCTCCCCCTCGCATCCCCGTCGAGTGTCCAAGACACGCCGTAACCCGCCCGCGCGTGACGGCGTGTCTTGGACACTCAATGTTCTTTGGGTGGGCTCCGGCTCGCGCGGGGACGCGCGAAAGAGCGTATAGTCCATGTGGACTAGTCGACACGGACCATGAGGAGGACGGATGCCGGAGACCAGCCGCCTCACCCCGATCGCCGTCATGATCCTCGCGACCCTGCGCGAGGCCGACATGCACACCTACGAGCTCGTGCGCCTGCTCAAAGAA
>NZ_LDRT01000058.1 GCF_001476655.1 Microbacterium testaceum
GGGCCGTGGCATCCGGGAGCGTGGGAGAAGGGGTCGGCGTCGACCGCGCCGCCAGCGACGACGTCGATTCCCTCGGCTTTGAGCATGACGACCCCGGGGCGCTCGACCGGCGCCGCCGCGGCGACCCCCGACGACAGCAGCGCCGCGAGCCGATCAGCCTGTCGCCACCCGGGCCCGACGAGGCCGCTCGGCCCACCCGGGACGCGGCCTGAGGCGTCGGCATCCGCGGGGTCGGCGACGTGCGCGCAGTCGCCGATCGCGAAGACGTTCGGGTCGGTCCACGAGCGCGAGGAGCCGTCGACGAGGATGCCCGTCGAGGTCGCGAGTCCGGCGAGGGATGCCACCTCGGTCCGCGCTGCGACTCCGCACGACAGCACGAGCAGGTCGCCGGCGAGCACCTTGCCGTCGGCGCAGACGAGGCCGTCGAACCACGCCTGACCGTGGTCGTCGTGGCGGAGGAGGATGCTCTCGGCGCGCGCGTGATGCGCCATCTCGACGCCGACGGCGGTGGCCGCGGCGGCGAGCACGCGTCCGCCGTTCTCGTCGAGCGTCCGGTTCATCGGGGCGGCGGAGTGGTACGCCACGACCACCTCGGCTCCCGCCTCGGCGGCGGCGAGGGCGAGCTCCATGCCGAGCACGCCCGCGCCGAGCACGACGATCCGCCGGCCCGCCGAGACGGCCGTGCGCACGAGCTCGGCGTCGGCGAGGTCGCGGAGCGCGACGACGCCACGGGGGAGCGGGGCCCCGCCGAGGTCAAGGTCCGCGGGAGTGGCCGCAACCGACGCCCGGTCGCGCCGCGCGCGCTCCATCCCGGCGAGTGTCGGGACGTTCGCTCGGGCCCCCGTCGCGAGCACGAGCCGGTCGTAGTCGAGACGGATGCCATCGTGCAGGCGCACCACACGGCGGTGCCGGTCGACGCCCACCACCGT
The DNA here is from genome assembly GCF_001476655.1 of Microbacterium testaceum. Lineage (GTDB taxonomy): Bacteria > Actinomycetota > Actinomycetes > Actinomycetales > Microbacteriaceae > Microbacterium > Microbacterium testaceum_C. The sequence continues at coordinate 930 of NZ_LDRT01000058.1, forward strand.
TGCGCCGAGATGGAACCGCACGCCGGCCTCTTCGGCGACGCGGCGGTCGTCCATGTCGAGGCCCGCGCGATCGGTGCGACCGACAGCGTACTCGGCGAGCAGGACGCGGTTGTAGACGTCGTGGGGCTCGGCGCCGACGACGGTGAGGTCGATGCATCCCTCGCGCACCGCGGGCAGCAGCCCGTCGATGAGCCGTGCTCCGACGGGGCCGTAGCCCACCAGCACCACACGCTCAGACATGGGTGGCCTCCTCTGTCGGGGTGGACGCCCCACGCTCGATGGGCCCGCCCGCGACGGAGACGCCGGCCGGCACCGCCCCGTCCGCGACGGAGACGCCGGTTTGGGTGGCCCCGTCCGCGACGGAAACCCTGGACGCCATGCCCCCGGCGACCGCACGCCCGATGCCCGAATGCTCCGTCACCACAACAGGCCCGCGGACCCCGGTCGCAGCCGCGACCACCGCGGCATCCGGAGCCACCCGCACCCGCGTGCGCTTGAACTCCGGCATCGCCGACGTCGGGTCGACGAGCGCCTCGGTCAGGCGATTCGCGCACTCGTCTCCCGCGTAGTGGAAGGGGAGGAAGACGGTGTCGTGCCGGATGTCGGTCGTCACCGTCGCCCGCGCGCGCACCGTGCCGCGCTCGTTCGAGACGGCGACGAGATCGCCTTCCCGGATGCCGAGCCCCGACGCCGTGGCCGGATGGATCTCGAGCCGCGCCTCGGGGCGGGCGCCGTTCAGCTCGGCGACGCGGCGGGTCTGCGTGCCCGACTGGTACTGCTGCAGGTAGCGGCCGGTGACGAGGGTCAGCTCGCCGCCGCGGTCCGTGGGAGCGGGGGGAGTGGCATCCACCGGGACGAGGCGCGCGCGGCCATCGGCGTGGGCGAAGCGCTCCGCGAAGGGACGCGGCGTGCTCGCGGCACGGTACGGCCAGTACGCCTCGACGCCGGTGTCGAGCAGTTCGTGCGACAGGCCGGAGTAGTCGGCGACGCCGCCCTCCGACGCGCGGGCGAGCTCGTCGAACACCTCGGCCGGGTCGGTCGACCAGGTGGATGCCGCGCCCAGGCGCCGCGCGAGCTCCGACATGATCCACAGCTCGCTGCGGGCACCGTCCGGCCCGGACAGCGCCTGCCGCCGGCGGATCACGCGGCCCTCGAGGGAGGTCATCGTGCCCTCCTCCTCGGCCCACTGCAGCACGGGCAGCACGATGTCGGCGAGCTCCGCGGTCTCGGACAGGAAGAAGTCGCACACGATGAGGGTGTCGAGGGCTCCGAGCCGCGCTCGAACGGCCTCGACGTCGGGCGCCGAGACGACGACGTTCGAGCCGGCGACGAGCAGCGTCTTGACCGGCCCACCGAGTTCGCCAAGCAGCGCGGTCGCTGGGATGCCGGCATCCGGAAGCTCGTCGGGGTCGACGCCCCACACCCCGGCGACGTGCCGGCGGGCTTTGGGGTCGCGGATGGAGCGGTACCCGGGCAGCTGGTCGGCCTTCTGGCCGTGCTCGCGTCCGCCCTGGCCGTTGCCCTGCCCGGTGAGGGTGCCGTAGCCCGAGCCTTCGCGGCCGACGAGTCCGAGTACGAGGGCGAGGTTGATCGCGGCGGTCGCGGTGGCGGTGCCGTCGACGTGCTGTTCGACACCGCGCCCGGTGAGGATGTACGCGCCGCCCGCGGCGAGGCGTCGCGCTGTCTCGCGGAGCTGAGCGACCGGGATGCCGGTGGTCGACGAGGTGCGCTCGGGCCACCACGCGGCGACCGATCGGCGCAGGGCGTCGAAGCCCGTCGTGCGCTCTTCTATATACGCGCGGTCCGCGAGTCCTTCGGCGAAAGCGATATGCGTGAGACCGAGCAGCAGCGGCAGGTCGGTGCCGGGCGCGGGCTGCAGGTGGGTGCCGGCGCCGTCTTCGGTGAGGCGCGCGGTGGCGGAGCGGCGCGGGTCGACGACGATCAGGCCGCCCGCGGCGCGCGCTCCGGCGAGGTGCGCGAGGAACGGCGGCATGGTCGCGGCGACGTTGGAGCCGAGCAGCAGAATCGTCCGCGCGTCGTCGAGGTCGGTGACGGGGAACGGCAGGCCGCGGTCCATCCCGAAGGCCCGATTGGATGCCGCTGCCGCCGACGACATGCAGAACCGGCCGTTGTAGTCGATGCGCGAGGTGCCGAGCGCGACGCGGGCGAACTTGCCGAGCTGGTACGCCTTCTCGTTCGTGAGTCCGCCGCCGCCGAAGATGGCGTTGGCGTCGGCGCCGTGGGTCGCCTTGGTGTCACGGAACGCCGCGGCCACGGCATCCAGTGCTTCGTCCCAGGTGGTCTCGGCGAGGGTGCCGTCGGGGCGCCGCATCAACGGCATCCGGAGTCTGTGTGGGGATGCCAAGAGCTCCGCCGACGTCCAGCCCTTGGCGCAGAGTCCTCCCCGGTTGGTGGGGAAGTCGCGGCCCGTGACCGTCGTGTGGCCCGCGTGGCTGACGGTCATGGCGCACTGCAGGGCGCAGTAGGGGCAGTGGGTGTCGGCGGAGCTCATGGGGTCAGATCCGCGTTCCGGTCTTCTTCGAGAGGCGGAGGTACACGCCGGCGGTGAGGGCGAGGAACGCGACGTACGCGAGGGCGAACCAGCCGAGGGCGGGGGTGTACGAGCCGAACGTCGTCTTCGAGAAGCCGAGCAGCTGCGGGATGAAGAATCCGCCGTATGCGCCGATCGCCGAGATGAGGCCGAGGGCCGCGGCGGCCTTGCGCTGCGCGCCGATTCCGCCGTTGGCCTTGAGGGCGAAGATCGTCGGGATCATGCGGTAGGTCGAGCCGTTGCCGATGCCCGCCGCCGCGAACAGCACGAGGAAGCAGAGCAGGAAGATCGCGAAGTTCTGCATCGGCAGGGTGAGGATCACGCTCAGGATGCCGAGCCCCATCACCGTGAAGGCGCCGATCGTGATGACGGTGCCGCCGAAGCGGTCGGCGAGCTTGCCGCCGTAGGGGCGGGCGAGCGAGCCGACGAGAGCGCCGAGGAAGGCGAGGGTGACCGTGGCGGTGCCGATCGCGATGCCCTTGAAGTCGGGGAACGTGTCGGCCAGCAGCTTGGGGAAGACGCCCGCGAAGCCGATGAACGAACCGAAGGTGCCGATGTAGAGGAGCGAGAGCACCCACATGTGCGGCTCTTTGAGAGCGGCGAGGGATGCCGTGATGTCGGCCTTCGCGGCGGAGAGGTTGTCCATGCGCAGGTAGGCGCCGACCATCGCGACGAGGATAAGCGGCACCCAGATGAGGCCCGCGAGCGGCAGGTTGAGGGTCGCCGCGGCGCCGACAGTGATGACGATGGGGACGACGAACTGCGCGACCGAGGCGCCGAGGTTGCCGCCGGCGGCGTTGAGTCCGAGGGCGTATCCCTTCTGCGCGGCCGGGTAGAAGAACGTGATGTTCGACATCGAGCTGGCGAAGTTGCCGCCGCCGAAGCCGGCGAACGCGGCGATCAGGAGCAGGAGGCCGAAGGGGGTCTGGGGGTTCGACACCGCAACGGCGAGGCCGATGCTCGGGATGAGCAGGAGGCCGGCGGAGACGATCGTCCAGTTGCGGCCGCCGAAGCGCGGAACCATGAAGGTGTAGGGGATGCGCAGCGTCGCGCCGACGAGGCTCGGCATGGAGATAAGCCAGAAGATCTCACCCGTCGAGAGCTGGAAGCCCGCCGCCGGCAGAGACACGACGACGACCGACCAAAGCTGCCAGACGACGAATCCCAGGAACTCGGCGAAGATCGACCACCGCAGGTTGCGGGAGGCGATGGCCTTGCCCTCCTTGGCCCACTGGGTGGCGTTCTCGGGGTTCCAGTTGTCGATCCAGCGGCCGGGGCGGTGGACGAGCTGTGCCGAGGCTTCCGTGCTCGCGGCTTCTGTGCTCGCGGCTTCGGCTCGGGTGGTGGGCTGCGCCGGCGTGGCTTCGGGGCGCGGGTCGGTGACGGTCACGGGGTCCTCCGGTGGGCGATGTGGGGAGGTGCAGCGCCCCGCATGGGCTGGGCGTGCCGCCAGCGTAGGAAGGGGGCGTTACCCGGGAGGGCGTCGGGAGGGGCGGGGAGGTAACGGTTGTCTCACCCGCATAGCGGCGGCGGGAGAGTTGGGATTGACCCCGGTGACTCTGTTCTGACACATGTTCGAAATGTTCATTTGGTCGAGCTGCGGCTCGCCCGGGACGTTCTCAGCTCCCGCTCTCCTCGGGAAGCACGATGGCCTCCAACTCCGAGTAGACGGCCATTCCTTCACGCACGAGCGGAGCCATGGTGTCTCGAAGAAAGGCATCGGGCGTGCTGCCAGGAGTGGCGAGCGACAACAGCTTCCTGAGCCCGTCTCGAATTGAACCGGCAGCTCGCTTGACATCGTCGGCATCGTTTCCTCGAGCGACGCTGTCAGCTATCGCCCTCTGTTTCACCTCGAGGGCGTCAGCGACCTTTGCGCCCATGCCAGCCTCTCGGCAGAGGGCTTCAATCACCTCGTCGTCGAGGAGGTAGGCCTCGAGATGGCGCCGTCCGAGTACCCGTGTGCCTTCCTGCTCGAGGATCTCGATTTCTTGCTGACTTCTCGAGTCCCGGTCGATAAGTCTGTTGATGACCGTACCCGGTGTGATCGTCTGAAGTGCGTGGGCGACTCCGAGTCGATCGTTTACCGCTTCGGAAGCGCTCCCGACCGAGACGAAGTCGACGTCCGGATACTTCTCGGAGAAAATCGTTCGATAGCAGGCCGCGTCGAACGCCGCTTTCACGTCATTCGCCCCTGTTTGCGGCCTTCCTTCGCAAAGAATCACGCGGCTAGGCGCGACAAGGGCTGCGAGGTCCCCAAGAGCGACGCGAAGTGTGCGACTCCAGAATTCCCTACTTGGTTTCACGGGCTCGATGACAACCGCTTGATCGAAGTCATGACCCTCCAGGTCGATAAAGCAAACATCATCGGGTTGCGCGCGTGAGAGTTCCCAAGCTTGTTTCATGAAGCCAATGCTGTGGCTGGCAAGCCACAACTGGCAGTTTTCAGGGAGTAGTTGCAGCATGGCGTGCAGAAGCAGCGACTGTACCCGGGAGTTGAGGTGCGTTTCTGGCTCATCGATACACCAGACACTGTCGTCGAAGTATGAACTCTTGATCACGCAGTCGAGAAGCAAGTCGAAAGCCGACTTCTCCCCTGCAGAGAGGTTCTTATACAAGAACCCAGCAGATTCGCCTTTCGTGAAATAAAAGGACCCTTGCAGACTGCCTGCCGACGCGAGTCCTCCGACTCCGTCCAGCACGAGGTCGGGAAATATTGACGACACTGCTGTACGGGCGCGGCCGATGATTCTGTCACGGAGTTCGCTCCGGGGCATGTCTTCGGAGAGAGAAGAGTCGAACACCCCGTCCACGGTCTGCATGATCAAGCGCTGGTAGTTCTGGGACACGGTCGCGTCCGTGTCGATCATGCGCGAGGCCCGGTTCTCGTTCAGAGGACTATCGAGGCGTGAGAATGACGAGATGTTGAAGTCGGCTTCGTTTCGGAAAGCGGTTCGCGCGTAGACAAGCTTTTTCTTCGCGGTGGCGTCGTCGGGAATCGGCTCATGAAAATTGACGAACACGTGATCGTCAATCGAACGCGTGGGAGTGCCTACTTTCTGGATGTATGCCTCCTCGATGCCTGTCAGCACCCCGCCATTCCAATAGTGCCAGTTCTTCATTCCGTCAAATATGGAAGACTTTCCTGATCCGTTCGGACCAGCCAGAACTACCAGCCTGGCGGATGGGGGGATGTTCTCGATTCGCGTGTCAGTGAATCTTTTGAAACCCAGGAAGTGAAGGGACTTAACGTGCACTTTGCTCTTTCGGATGAGAAGTTTCGGTGTCCGGGTGCCTGGTTTCCCAGGCGTCGTCGGAGCGTAGGCCAGGAATCCTGAAGATGTAGTGCGCCCGCCCATGCTGTAGACGAGTGATCATTGCACGTCGATGATCGGATTGGGATCATCCTGCCCAGGGAACGCTGATGTCGGGATCGAAGGACGATTCGAGGCTTGGGTCACGAGGGTGTTACGTCAGCGCATGCCCCTCTGAAGGCCCGCCGAAGAGGAGTGGGGCACCGAGCGCATCGCGGCTGCGTGGGTCGAGCTCATGCGTCGACTCGGGTACGGCCGCTTCCTCGCTCACGGGGGGCGATTGGGGTGGGCCGGTCACCATCGCGCTCGGTGGCCGGTTTCCGGCGCACGTCATCGGCATCCACACGACGACCCCGATCGCGCCGCCCGGGTTGAGCCTCGACGTGCTCGACGCCACCGAACGGCAGTGGGTCGAGCACACCCGCGCCTTTGAGAGGAATCGCCTCGCGTACGCGAGGGTCATGGCGACCGCGCCGCAGACGATCGGGTACTCGCTGGTCGATTCGCCCGTCGGGCTTCTCGCGTGGATCCTCGAGAAGTTCTTCGAATGGAGCGACACGGTCGACTCGCCGTTCGGGACCATCTCGCGCGACCGTTTCCTCGACAAGGTGACCCTGTACTGGCTCACCGCGACCGGGGCGTCAGCGGCGCGGATCTACTTCGAGAGTCACCAGTCGCTTGACCCCGACCTGCGGGTGACGGTGCCCGCGGCCCTTACGACGTACCCGCACGACATCGAGAAGCATCCGCGGCCCTGGGCGGAGGAACGGTTCCGCCACATCGTGCGGTGGCGGGCGCCTGAGGCGGGTGGCCACTTTCCCGCGTTGGAGATGCCGGGGGAGTTCGTGCGCGATCTGCGGGAGGGGTTGGTGGCCGTGCTTGCGGCGTCCGGCCGGATACTTTAGGCCGCGATCAGCAGGTCGCCACCGTGGGTCTACGCTCGCGACATGTCACAACGTCGCAGCGGCGGAACTCGCACAGGGGGCTGGGTGCCGCCGCGGTTGTGGAGAGCCGTTTTCACCTGGTGGCCGGTGTTCTCGCTCCTCGGTGCGGGGGCAGGGGGAATCCTGCTCGTTCGAATCCTTCTCATCTCGTCGAGCCGTGAATACCGGTTCGGTATCGACATGCCGATCGAAGCAGCTGTTCTGGTCGTCTGGGGCGCGAGCGTGATTGTGCTGATGAATCCTCCACGATCTGTTCTCGCTCGCCAGGCCACGGAACGCCCGCCGCGGGGCCAGGTGTGGTCGTTGGGCCGCAGGTTCCGGATCTGGAACCTTCTCTCGGCGCCCGTCGCGGGGCTGCTTCTCGTGGTGTTGCTTGCGCCACTCGGCGAGGCGGTGAACTTGCAGGGGCTCACACCAGGTACGCCGTCTGCCTTTCTCGTGGTTCCCTTCACTGCGGCGGCTCTCGTCGTCGCTGTGTTTGTCGCCCGAATCGGTTGGTGGGGCGTCGAGCTGAGGGAGGACATGCTGGTCGCGCGCGGTTTCCTCCGCAGTCGCCGGTTTCTGCGTGATGACATCGAAGCGGTGTGGCCCGGCCGGGTCTCGGGGCTGGGCGGGTGGCTCCTCGGGGTGCTCATGAACAACCAGGGCGACTACTTCGCGTTGAAAGTTCAGCGGAGAGGCGAGCGGGCGAAGACGCTGTACGCCTCGCACTCAAGTCACCGCGACGTCCTGTATGCGGCCCAGATCGTTAAATGCTGGGTCGGGTCTTCCGCCGCGACACCTCCTCCGCAATCCATGGCGAAAGACCTGTGACGCGACGGTCGATCGGGTCAGGTCGCCAGCCGATTCCATGAGAACGTGACCCTGTAATGGCTCGCCGCGAGCCGCGCGTCAGAGGCACGAATCTTCCTCGAGAGTCATCCGTCGCTCGACCCCGACCTGCGGGTGACGGTACCCGCGGCGCTCGCCATTTACCCGCACGACGTCGAGAAGCATCTGCGGCCCTGGCGCAGGAACGGTTCCGCCACATCATGCGGTGGCGGGCGGCCACTTTCCCGCGTTGGAGATGCCGGGGGAGTTCGTGCGCGACCTGCGGGAGGGTTAGCGGCGGTGCTTGCGGCGTCGCGGTGAGGTGCCACGAGCTCGGCCGTGACGTTGCCCCCCGGACGGCATTCGGCCCGCCGTTAGGAGGAGACGTCCGTCGCGACGACGTCCGAAACCGGACGAGGACGTCGCGCCCGCGCCCCGAGCACGAGTACCCCCAGACCGCCGGTGATGCCCACCCAGACGACGAGGAGCCCGGTGGCTATCAGCGCCGTGAGCGGGAAGACGGAGAAGGCGACGTCCATTCCTACCGAGCCGGAGTTCGGGGCCCAGGTCGCTGCCGCGGTGAGAAGGGCGTACGCGAGGGCCGTTGACGTGAGCCAGGCGCCTCGCACCCGGCGGCCACGACGCACCATCGTCGTGGTTCCGCCCACGAGGCCCGCGATGATGGCAACGCTCACCGCCACCAGGACCACCCACGGCATCGCGGAAGCCACGAAGCCGCCCATCACGTCGCGGCAGAAGAATGCCCTGTTATCGCCCCAGCTGGTGCCAGCATGATGGCACTGCGCGCCGAGAAAGGCGATGGAGAAGACGATGGTTGTGCCACTCGCCACGATCGCGCCGAGGCTGAGGATGAGCCAGCCCCAGCCGAAGCCTGAGCGCGGCCATCGCCCCTTTCTCCCATTCCCCACGTTGTCAGTGTGGCATTTCCCGTGGAAGGCGACCGAGTGTTCTCCAGATGCCGAGGCGTCGATGGGTGCGGTGGGGTCAGTCACGCGGACCGGAGTCGACCACCGCAGCCACCGTCTCGATCTCCACAAGCTGGTCGTCGTACCCCAGCACGGTGACACCGAGGAGCGTGCTCGGCACGTCGTGCTCGCCGAACGCCTCCCGGACGACCTCCCACGCCGCCACCAGGTCGGCTTGGCGAGTGGAGGCCACCAGAACGCGCGTACTGATGACATCCGTGAGATCGGCACCCGCCTCGCGAAGTGCGATCCTCACGTTCTCGACGCACTTCGCCGCCTGGACGGCGTAATCGCCGACGCCCGCGGTCGTGCCGTCGAGGTTCAGCGGGCAGGAACCGGCGAGGAAGATCAGTCGCGCCTCGGCGGGAGCGGTGGCGGCGTACGCGTACTCCGCGCTGTCGGACAGGGCGGTCGAACGGATGAGCGTGACGGCGGTGGGCATGTCCTGACCTTTCGAGGGTGGGCTCAGATGTCGCGGGCCATAAGCATCATCGGGGCGTCGAGGGTCTCGGGGTCGGCGACGAATCCGAGTGACTCGTAGAGTCGGCGGGCTGGAGTGTTGGATGCCAACACCCCCAGCTGCACGCGAGAAACTCCCCGGGCGCCTGCGTGATCCAGGGCGAGGCGAAGGAGACGGCGTCCCCGCCCCTCGCCGCGAACGCTCGGAGCGACGATCAGTCGGCCGATGCGAAGAGCATCGTCGACCGGGGTGAGCTGCACGTGGCCGACGGGCTCGCCGTCACTCGTGTCCAGCATCCACGCGGTTGCGCCCGGCCGTCTGTGAAGATCGTCGAGCTCCTCGGGCAGGAAGGGCCAGGTCATCCACGGGCCGGCGAAGGCGTAGAGAGCCTCAGCGTTGGGAACCCAGCTCGCGACGACAGGCAGGTCCGCGTTCGTCCGAGGGCGTAACGAGTGCACGCTCTTCACCGTAGACCGGGCCGCGCAGGGAATGCTGCCGCCATCGAAGAATCACACGCTCCGAGCGGACGCGGCTGTCTCAGGTGATGAGCAGGCTTCAGTCTGCCGGCAGCTCTTCGGTGGCGGTGGGGCGCCCGCGCACCGTTGCCGCCGAGACGATCAGAGCGCCGCTGACGACAGACGCGGCAATCACCGCCGACCCGATCAAGATCGCCGCGAGGAGCGACTGTCGAAGGCGCAGACTCTCGCATGTCGCCGCGTCGTACACCACTCCTTCGCACGCCTCACCCGGAACCGTGCCCGCGAAGAGGGAGATTCCGGCGATCAGCGCGATAGCGCACGCGGCGAAGGCGACGAGGGAAAGAATCACACGCATGAGGACCCAACGTTGAGCGTGAACGACAGCGTCCTCGGGCAAGGCGCTGCATACAACGTATCGATCGTGCGCGTCTCGCCCTGAACACGTGGCGAGAGCAGAACGATTCCTCACCCGTTGCGCGAAGGCGTCGCGCTTGCTTCTCTCACGCCATTCTGAGCGAGCCCAGCACGACATCGACCTGGTCCGCGAGGTGGTCGTCGTCGATGGGAACGGAGCCGAGAACAACCACCCGATTCGCCCCCAAAGCAGCGCACATCGCGACGACCGCGAACGCGTCGGCCGTGCCCCGGACGACGGCGCAGTCGATCCCCGCCAGCGTTCCGTACTCGACATGGTCGATGTGCACGTGCGGTTCGCTCGCGTGAACGACCCCCATCATGTCCGCGCCGTAGTCGCGCACCGTCATCATGCCGATCTCACGATGCACGATGACACGGACGGTCGCCTCGCCCCATCGCGCCGTCAGCAGGGGATCGTCGCCGCCTGTGCCGTGCTCGATGCGTGCGCCGGACGGCACGTCGATGGTGAACGCCTCCGCCTTCGTCGCACGCAACTGGGGAGGCGTCTGCACCGAGGGGAGTTCGTCGGGAACCCGGAAGGCCACTCATGAGTGTGTGAACAACACCCGACTCACGGCACCGATTGGACGCTGCCGGCGATGACCTGCCACCGCCCATCGATGATCGACCAATAGCGGAGATAGTTCATCTTTCCTTCGACGCGGTGACCGTCGTCGATCAGCCGTGCGTCGACCAACGAGTCGATCCGAGCTCTCCCCGCGTGCTCTCGCGTCGATCGATGCAGCTCGACCAACTTCTCGAAGCGAACCGCCCCGGTCGAATGGGCGTTGAGGTCGGCTTCGCGGTCGGTCACCGAGCCATCAGGAAGCTCGAATGTCAGACCCTCGAAGAGCACGTTCCGCAAGGCATCCGTGTCGCCGCGTCGCATGGCTTCGTGGAGGGCGTCTTGGGCCGCGTCGACGGAGCGCCCCGACGCATCGCGCGTGGTCATGCCCCGAGGCTAGCGCGGGGAGAAGGGACCCGGGACACGCTTTGCGACCGTCCTGACGGGGTTGTGCTCGTCCACCCGACGACGACGGCCATGCTCCCGAGAGCGGCACGTCGACGGGCCGGGATTTCTCCCCGCCAACGAACCGCGGCATCCGTGCACCGTGCACACTCCCCGGTGTGAACTTCGCCACCCGCGCCACTGTGCTGCCCGGCCGACCTTCCTAGCGTGAGGGGAGCGCGAAGACGCGCACCAGAACGCTCGAATCGCGTCCGACGCAGCCGTCGACGCGGGGAGGTGAACGACGATGTCTCTCGACGAACTCGACACGCGCACCACGACACCGCTCTCGGTGTCCGGCCTCGCGCACCTGCCGTGGCGGAGCCCCTCAGCCGGGACCGGTCGGCCCGCTGTGCGCGACGTGACCGAAGAACTCAGCTATCGCGGCCTCGAACGGCGGGCTGCCGCGTGCGCGGAGCAGTTCGCCGCGCGCGGGATCGGGCGCGGCGACGTGGTGGCGATCATGCTGCCGAACTCGGTCGCGTTCCTCGCCGCGATGCTGGGCGCCTGGCGCGTGGGTGCAGCGGTCACGCCGGTGAACCCCACGTTCACGGAACGGGAGCTGCGCTACCAACTTGACGACTCGGGTGCGCGCCTGCTCGTGACGTCCGGTGCCCCCGCGGTCGAGGTCGAGACGCTGGCGCCGGCCGATCTCGCGCGCATCCCCGACGGATCCCTCGACGATCCGCCCATCACCCCCGACACGCTGGCCCTGCTCGTGTACACGAGCGGCTCGACCGGCCAGCCCAAGGGCGTCATGCTCGATCACGCCAACCTCAGCGCGATGGCCGCCTCCCTCCGCCGCCACATCGAGCTCGGACCCGACGATCAGGCACTGCTCGTCCTGCCGCTCTTCCACGTCAACTCGCTCTGCGTGAGCTTCCTCGCCCCCATCAGCGCGGGCGGCAGCGTGTCGATCCTGGAACGTTTCGCTCCGGGCACGTTCCTCGACGCGGTCCAGCGCTATCAACCCACCTACTTCTCGGCGGTGCCGGCGATCTTCGCGAGACTGGCCGAGGTCCCGCGGGAACAGATTCCGCGCCTGCCCTCGCTGCGCCTGGCGATCTGCGGCGCCGCACCGGCCAGCCCCGAGCTCCTCGCCCTCAGCGAGAAGCGATTCGGCATCCCGATCCTCGAGGGCTACGGCCTCACCGAAGCCACGTGCGCTTCGGCGTGCAACCCCCTGTGGGGCGAGCGCAAGCCGGGCACCGTCGGTCGCGCCCTCCCCGGCCAGCAGATCGCCATCCTCGATGACGAGGGCCGTCTCATGCCCCCGGGCGTGCGGGGGGAGGTCGCGATCCTCAGCCCCACGGTCATGCGCGGGTACCTCGGACGACCGGATGCCACGGCAGAGGTGATGCGCGGAGGATGGCTGCGCACGGGCGACATCGGCATCCTGGACGAAGACGCATATCTGACGCTCGTCGATCGGGCCAAGGACATGATCATCCGCGGCGGCGAGAACCTCTACCCCAAAGAGATCGAGGGCTTCCTCGCCACGCACCCCGCGGTGCTCGAGGCCGCGGTCATCGGTCGTCCCGACCCCGTGTACGGCGAGGTCCCCATCGCCGATGTCGTGCTGCATCCCGGCGAGGTCGTCACCGAGGATCAGCTCCGCGCCCACTGCGCCGAGGGCCTGACCAAGATCAAGGTGCCCGCCGAGATCCGCATCGTCGCCGATCTCGTTCGCAACCCGGTCGGCAAGGTCGACAAGCCCGCGATGCGCCGCGCACTCGCCGCGGCCTCCGCCTGACCGCTTCGCTTCCCCCATCCCGTCACCGAAGGAGTTGATCATGGGATTCAAAACCGCGGAGTTTCCGCCCGTCGACACGAGCACATTCCTGCACCAGCCACTGCGCGAGCGGATCAAAGCCCTGACCCTGCACTGGGTGGAGTACGGCTTCGGATCGCCCCGCATGATCGCCGCGACCTACCTCGTGAAGATCGCCGTGCTGTGGCTCCTCATCGGGAGCATCGTCATCACCGCCACCAGCGGTGTGGGGTGGTTCTGGCAGGTCGACCAGTGGTGGAATCAGCCGATCGTCTACCAGAAGGCGATCATCTGGACCATGCTGCTCGAAGCGATCGGCCTCGCCGGATCGTGGGGGCCGACGGCGGGCAAGTTCAAGCCCATGACCGGTGGCATCCAGTTCTGGGCGCGACCGGGCACGATCCGGCTACGACCGTGGGCCTGGGTGCCGGGAACGGCCGGTGACACGCGGACCGTGTTCGACGTCGTCGTCTACCTCGGGTTCCTCGCGGCGCTCGCCACGGCGCTCGTGCTCCCCGGCACGGTGACCCCTGCGCTCGCCGCGGCGCTTCCCGAGAACACGAGCGGGTTGGTGCAGACCACCCCCGTGATCGTCGCGATCGCGCTGCTGGTGATCGTGGGCGTGCGCGACAAGACGATCGCGGTCGCTTCGCGCATCGAGCAGTACCTGCCGGCGCTGGTGTTCTTCTCGGTGCTGTCGTTCGTCGACATGATCATCGCGCTGAAGCTGCTCATCGTGGCCGTGTGGGTGTGCGCGGGCATCTCGAAGTTCGGCAGGCACTTCGTCAACGTCATCCCGCCGATGCTCAGCAACACCCCGTTCTGGCCGCCGAGATGGCTCAAGCGCGCCCTGTACCGCGACTTCCCTCGGGACGTGCGCCCGTCGAAGCTCGCGCACTTCATGGCGCACGCGATGGGGACCACGGTCGAGATCGCCGTTCCGCTCGTGCTTCTGTTCTCGCAGAACTTCTGGGTGACGCTCGCGGCGGTCGTCCTCATCGTGGGCTTCCACCTCTTCATCTTCTCGACCTTCCCGCTCGCCGTCCCGCTGGAGTGGAACACCCTGTTCTGCTACGCCGCGGTGTTCCTCTTCCTCGGCTTCCCCGCGCGGTCGGGGTACGCGGTCACCGACTTCTCGAACGGGTGGCTGCTCGCCGGGATCGTCGCGGCCCTGTTGTTCTTCCCCGCGCTCGGCAACCTCCGCCCCGACAAGGTCTCGTTCCTGCCGTCGATGCGTCAGTACGCGGGCAACTGGGCGTCGGCGCTGTGGACCTTCACGCCGGGTGCGGAGAAGAAGCTGGATGCCGTCATCCGGCCCACGTGGAACCAGGTCGATCAGCTCGTTCAGCTGGGTTACGCCCCCGAGATCGCCGAGATCACGATGCAGCAGACGCTCGCGTGGCGCTCGATGCACAGCCAGGGCCGCGGACTCTTCTCGGTGCTCTACCGCGTGCTGCCCGACATCGAGACGCGCACGATCCGCGAGGGCGAATTCGCCTGCAACTCGGTGATCGGCTTCAACTTCGGAGACGGCCACCTGCACGACGAGTCGCTCATCCGCGCCCTGCAGAGCCGCTGCCATTTCGCGCCCGGGGAGTTCGTGGTGGTATGGGTGGAGTCCCAGGCCATCCACGCGGACTTCCAGGAGTACAAGGTGATCGATGCGGCCCGTGGTGTCATCGAGCGGGGAAGATGGCGCGTCGCGGATGCCGTGGCCGCCCAGCCGTGGCTCGCGGACGGCCCCATCCCGCTCGAGCGCTCCTGGCGGGCTGACGCGAAGGCTCCGACGACCGATGTGACGAACAGCGTCCGCACGGTCTCGCGCAGGCGAGGAGAGCGGGTCTCGAAATGACACGCGCGGTGGTCGTCGGCAGCGGTCCCAACGGGCTGGCCGCTGCCGCGACCCTGTCGGCCGCGGGCCTGGACGTACACGTCGTCGAGGCCGCGGACGAACTCGGGGGAGGGGCGCGCAACAGCGAGCCCCTCCTCGCCGGGCTCATCCAGGACCACTGCGCCGCGGTCCACCCGATGGCGGCCGGCTCGCCGTACTTCGCCGACCTCGACCTGCCCGAATCGCCCTGGGTGCTGCCCGAGATCGACTGCGCCCACCCGCTCGACGACGGCGACGTGGTGTTGCTCCGTCGCTCGATCGTCGAGACCGCGGCCGGCCTCGGCGCCGACGGATGGCGGTGGCAGACGCTGTTCGGCCCCTCGTCGCGCTCGTTCGCGGCGCTGTCGGAGGACATCCTCCGCCCCCTCGTCGGCATCCCTCGTCACCCCCTGCTTCTTGCGCGGTTCGGCGCCGCTGCCGCGCTGCCCCCGGTGTGGACCGCGCGTGCCTTCGCCGAGGAGCGAACCCGTGCACTGTTCTTGGGCGTCGCGGCTCACGCGTTCCAACGCCTCGACCAACCACTCGTCGGCGGGATCGGCGCGGGCATCATCACCGCTGGACACGCCGTGGGGTGGCCCGTCGTCGCCGGCGGAACGGGAACGCTCACCGCGGCCGTCATCTCGCGGCTCCGCGAGCGTGGCGTGACGTTCGAGACCGGCCGCCGCATTCGTTCCCGGCGCGATCTGCCCCGGCACGACGTCGTCATGCTCGATGTGCACCCGCATGCCGTGGCCGAGATTCTCGGGGGCAGCCTGCCCCGTCGCACCGCCGAGGCGTTCCGCCGCTTCCGCCCCGGCCCCGCCGCCTTCAAGGTGGAGTTCGCGGTCGCCGGAGGCGTGCCGTGGCGGGCGGAGGAGACCGGCCGCGCCGGCACCGTGCATCTGGCGGGGTCGGCGCGCGAGATCGCGGCGGCCGAGCGCGCCGTCGCCGAGGGGCGGATGCCGGAACGCCCGTTCGTGCTCGTCGGCCAGCAGCACGTCGCCGACCCGCAGCGCTCGGCGGGCGACATTCACCCGCTGTACGCGTACGCCCACGTGCCCGCCGGATACTCCGGGGACGCCACCGAAGCCGTGGTCTCGCAGATCGAGCGGTTCGCCCCGGGATTCCGAGATCGCATCCTGGCGACCCGGGTGATCACCGCGACCGAGTGGAGCCGGCGGAACCCGAACTTCGTCGGGGGAGACATCCTCACCGGCGCCAAGACACCGCTGCAGTTCATGCTCGGCCCGCGAATCTCGGCGCAGCCGTACGATACGGGGGTGCCGGGCTTCTACCTCTGTTCCGCGGCGACGCCGCCGGGGCCGGGAATCCACGGTTTGTGCGGCGTGAACGCCGCCCGGCGCGCGCTGCGGGGCCTTGCGCCCGCGAAACGGACCAGGGAGGCGCAGCCCGCGTGACGACGGCATCCGGTTCCGCCGAAGAGCACACGGGCAACGTTTCCGAGCTCCTCGCGCTCGTCGCGCGGCAGCTCGACCTGCGCATGCCCGAGATCGTCCGCGAGATGCGAGACCTGTTGGCATCCCGCATCGACGACCTGGGCGGAGACCCCCAGCTGGTCGAGATGCTGCAAGCGAGCATCGAGGGCAACGTCACGACGATCTGCCACATCCTCGCGAACGGCATCGATCTCGAGAGCCTGCAGCCGACCACGGCCGCCGTCGAGTACGCGGCGCGTCTCGCGCAGCGCGATGTGCCCCTGGCGGCCCTGACGCGCGCCTACTACCTGGGTCAGAGTATGTTCCTGCGGCTCGCAATGGACGAAGCCGAGCGCCTGGGCGTGACCGACCGCGTCAAGATCGGCGTCGTCCGCGACATCGCCGACGTCGTGCACCGTTACATCGACTGGATCCTGCAGCTCGTGACCGGCGTGCACGAGCAGGAGCGTCGGCGGTGGTGGAGCACCCGCGCGACCCTCAACGCGAGCATCATCCTCAAGGTGCTGCGCGGAGACTCCCTGCCGATCCGCGGGTTCGTCTCGGAGACCGGGTACACGCTCGCACAGACGCACCTCGGGGTGATGGCCTGGTCCGACGTGGATGCCGAAGACGCGGCGCGCCAGCACGAGATCGACCTGCTGCTGCGCCGACTGGCCACGGCGGTGCACTCGTCCGCCGCGCCGCTAATCACCGTGGTCGATCGATCCACGGCCTGGGCATGGTTCGGCGGGGCTCGGCTCGACGCCGGAGCGCTGGCACGGGTGGAAGAACTCGCGGCGACGGTGCCCGGCGTGCGAATCGCTCTCGGCGAGCCGGGCCACGACGTCGAGGGTTTTCGCCGAACGCACGAGCAGGCCGCGATCGCGCGGCTCGTGGCGCTGTCGTCGCCGCGCTACCGGGACCGGGCGGTGGTGTCGTACGCCGACCCCCAGGTCGCGCTGGTCCAGTTGCTGACGAAGGATGCCACGGCGACGGCGACATGGGTGCGCGAGGTTCTGGGCGACTACGCCGGTGCCGGCGAGCAGGCGCGCGTGATGCGCGACACCGTCGCGGCCTACTACGCCGCCGACAAGAACGCGGTGCGCACGGCGGAGCAGCTCGGCGTTCACCGCAATACGGTGCGCCAGCGCGTAGACCGGTTCGAGGCCTCGGTGGGAGCGCGGGGAGTCGATCCCCTGCAGGTGGCGCTCGCCCTGCGGATCTACGACGACCTTCTGCTCGAGGGAGCCGACGCGCACCACACGTGACGGGCGTTGCGCCGCTCGGCGTGTCCATGCGCCTTCGACTTTCGCCACCAGCGTGCGCTTCGGTGTGCGGGCCCAGCCTCGCGGGTGTCGGTGGCGGGAGCTATCGTCGTCATCGCGCGGGTGACGTGCTCGCTGAACGGTGTGCTGCGAGGGCGACGGTGGGCCCGCCGACCCCGGTCGCAAGCCGCGGGCTTTCTCGCGGGAACACGACGCAGACGGAGAGGATCGACATGGGAAAGCGCAAGACTCCGGAGGAAAGAGCCGACGAGGAGCGCCGGTACGCGGGGGCGTCGACGGCGAGTTCC
Organism: Microbacterium testaceum; assembly: GCF_001476655.1. Taxonomy (GTDB): domain Bacteria; phylum Actinomycetota; class Actinomycetes; order Actinomycetales; family Microbacteriaceae; genus Microbacterium; species Microbacterium testaceum_C. The sequence continues at coordinate 18,547 of NZ_LDRT01000058.1, forward strand.
GATGACGAGTTCGAGCCGTTCTTCACCGATCCGAACCAGGCGATCCGCAACGTCGCCGCGCTGAATCCAGACGCCAGTGCCGCGGTGCTGGATCGTTTCGCCGACGACCGTTTCTGGAGCGTCAGGATCGCCGTGGCCGAGCATCCGTCGACCACGCGTGAGACGCTGTTACGCCTCCTGGAGACCGATCCGCGGCGGCGAGGCGTCGTGCATCACGCGGCACGTGAGCGGCTCGAAGCCGAGGGCGTTCGTTTCGACGAAGACGGGGGGATCGTCGCCGAGTGACGCCCGGACGCTGTCGTCGACCTACGTCATCGCGTGCGGTGTTACGCCCCGCTACGCCCCAGATCGCCCGCCCCCGCGGCATCCCGTAGCTTCATCTCACCAACCCCTCCGAAGGCAGGTGAAGCCATGTCCCGCACGATCTCGTCGACAGTCCACCCGATCCAGCGCTGCATGGCAGCCTCGAACCCTGCCGCGTGGTGGGACGGCCTCGTGATCGACGCCGACGGCGCGAAGGTGACCGTCGCGTTGCTGAACGGCACGACGGTAGAGCTGCGGGTCGTGGGACCCGCCGTCGACATTGCGGTGGGGGAGCCGGTCGCGTACCACCCGGTCGCGGAGCTGCTCAGCGCAGCCGCGATCACCACGACCGCGCGCGCCGCGTAGCCGAACGGCCGCCGACGAAACGTCAGCGGCCGCGCGAAGAAACTGAGCTCAGGCGCTCATCGAGGCCATCATGGCCTCGCACTTCATGACCATGTCGTCGCAGGCCATGGCGCAGTAGCGGCACATCTCGTCCATGTCGCCGTGCGCGCGGCATTCGGCGGCGCAGGCCTTGCCCATGGTCATGCAGGCGGTCATCATGGCGCTCATCACGTCCATGTTCATGCCCGCCGGACGCATCATCATGTGCATCGTCGCCTGAGCCATCTCGACCATGTTCGAGCACATGGCGCAGCACGTCGCCATGTCGGGGCCGTGCATCATGTCGCTGCCGGCGCACATCGCCGCGGCCATCGCGCACGCGTTCAGGGACTGCATGCATTCCTGCATGGCATCCATGTCCATGGTCATCTCGCCCATGTCCATCGACTTCATCATGGCCATCGTGTCCATTGCTTCTCCCGAGTGCTCGTTGTGACGGAGGGACCGGATGCCGCGGAGGGACTCCGGCGTACCGGCGATGCTACGCCCGGGGCGATGATCTGCGACACGGCTCTGAGGAGGTTCATCACCGGCGGCGGTGCGGTGGCCCCAACTCACCAGGCGCGACCTCGGAGGTCGACGGTTCCGTCCGGCCACGACGACGCGTCTCGGCCAACGGGGAGGATGAGCATCGGCTGGTCCGCGTCGTAGGTACGCGTACGTCCGTCGCGGCCGACGGAGCGCTCGACCGCGTTGATACGCAACCATCCGCACGAGCGATAGAACTCGACGACCTCTTCCCGGCATCCGAGGTAGCCGAACTCGATGCCGTCCGTCGTCGGAAGGGATGCCGCCAACTCCCGCATCAACCGTCGACCCATCCCGTGCCCGCGAGCGCGGACAGAGATCAGGACGCCGCCGACGCCCGCGATGGTCACCTCGCTGTCGCCGACGGCGATGACTCGGCGCTGCCACCCGACGTGGCCGATCAGGTCACCGGCTGACCTGGCGATCACGTGCACGTCGTGCGGTGCATATCCGTAGGGCAGTTCAGGGTTCCACGGGCCGAACTGGTCGGCGTACTCGTCGTCGAACAGCCGCCCTAACGTTTTGATGTCGTGCGCGGTCAGGGCAGCGTGGGGAACGACCTCGATGGTGTACGTCAATGGACCTCCTGGTCATGGCTCTGATGTTCCTGACCGCGGTGACGGTGCTGACGCTGTTGCGCCGCGGGGACCGTGATCGGAGCTCGAACGGGTGAAACCGTTCCCCGTCGGGGCGAGGTAGAGGCTCCCCGCGGGTGCGAGGTAAGCCGACGTTACCCGGTCGCTGAGGCCGACCCCCACCGGATGCCCGGTGACGGGCTCTGCGATACGGATCCTGGGACGGTCGCGACGGGGCTGCGGGGTGACACGTCGACCGAACTCGCACTCGGCGTCGGTGACCCCGCGAACGCGGTACTGTGCGGAAGCAACGACTCTCGGAGGAACCACGATGAGCATTGCCTTCCTGCTGACCACCCTCGTCGTGGTCGCCACCCCCGGTACCGGGGCCGTCTACTCCATCGCTGCCGGGCTTTCTCGCGGCACGAAGGCCGGCATCGTCGCCGCTTTCGGTTGCACTCTCGGCGTGATCCCGCACATGATCGCCGCGATCACGGGACTCGCCGCGATTCTGAACGCGTCGGCGATCGCGTTCCAGACGATCAAGTGGCTGGGGGTCGCCTACCTGCTGTACCTCGCCTGGCAGACCTTCCGCGACAAGTCTCTGATCGAGGTCGACGCGAGCGCGGAGCCCGTCTCGTTCTGGCGCGTGATCCGCACCGCCGTCTTGATCAACCTGCTCAACCCGAAACTCACGATCTTCTTCTTCGCCTTCCTGCCGCAGTTCGTTCCCGCAGGCGAAGCGGATGGCACGTGGCACATGGTGGGGCTGAGCCTCGTCTTCATGGCTCTGACGTTCGTCGTGTTCGCCTTGTACGGCGTGTTCGCGGCGACGATGCGCAATCAGGTGATCACTCGGCCGAAAGTCATGGCGTGGCTGCGCCGCACGTTCGCGGCCACCTATGTTCTGCTCGCGGGGCGCCTCGCCCTGGAGACGCGGTAGGAGTCGCCGCGACCGCCCGCTGCCGGGTCTACCGCCCGCCGGCGACCCGGATCGTCGCTTCTGTGACATACCCGGCATCCTCTGAAAGTAGCCACGCGACGGCCCCCGTCACCTCGGCCGCATCGCCGGGGCGCCCGAGAGGGATCGTCGACGCGAGCTTCTCGGGCCGATCGGGGTCGCGGTGGAACTCGGTTCGGATGATGCCCGGCTCGACGCAGTTCACACGGATCCCCAGGGGCGCGAGCTCCTTCGAGAGGCCGAGACTCAGTGCGCTGACGCCGGCTTTCGCCGCGGTGTAGTGCACGTACGTGTTCGGGCTTCCGAGGGTCGCTGCGGCGGAGCCGATGAACACGAGGGAGCCGCGGGTCTTCTCGAGATGGACGATCGACGCCTGGGCGGTCAGTACCGCGCCGAGGAGGTTCACGTCGATGTCGCGCCGCAGATCATCAGGCGTCAGTTCACGAAGGTCACCGACCGCTCGCACTGCTCCCGCAGAGGCGACGACACCCGTCAGCGGCCCCAGCTCCGCAGCGCTGTCGAAGAAGGCTGTCAGTGACGCGGCGTCGGTGACATCGACGTATGCAACGGATGCCGCTCCGCCGAGCTCTGCGACATCGGTGGCGACGGCGACCGCTGCATCGCGGTCTCTTCGGTACCCGATGACGACACCATGTCCCTCTGCTGCGAGCCGACGGGCCACGGCCGCTCCGATGCCGCGCGAAGCGCCCGTGATGGCGGTGACGTGCGCCGGCTGATCCATCTCTCCATCGTCGGCGCTGATGCCGCAAGACTCAACGGTCGACTCGCCACCGCGCTAGCGTGACCCCGTGGCAAGAGTCCTCATCACCGGAATGTCGGGCACCGGGAAGTCGACGGTGCTCGCCGAGCTGGCGCGTCGCGGGTATCGGACCGTCGACACCGATGACGACGGGTGGACCGACGGGAACGGCGGCCCGTGGGACGAGGCGCGCATGGCGGAATTGCTGACGACAGAAAGCACCGTCGTCGTCTCGGGAACGGTCGAGAACCAGGGCCGCTTCTACGATCGATTCCAGCACGTGGTGTTGTTGAGCGCGCCCGTCGACGTGCTGATCGCGCGGGTGCGTTCGCGGACGAACAACCCCTACGGCCATTCCCCGGAGCAGCAGGCGGAGATTCGGCGCTACGTCGATGAGGTCGAGCCGCTGCTTCGGCGCGGAGCCACGGTCGAGATGGATGCGCGGATGCCGGTGGACCGGCTCTCGGATGCCATCTCGCGTCTCGTAGGTGAATAACTCCGCGGTCGAGGCGAAGGCATTCTCTTCGGATTCCCGAAACGCTGAGAATGCGTTCCGTTCACCGCGGAAATCCGGGAGTTAGGGCACCCTAAAACCTGTCAATCTCGTTCTCAGCTTGCGCTCAGGAATGGCGATGTCGAAGGCTAAGAGCAACGAAGGGGAGTAGCTCCGGACCGCGCGCGGTCCGCGGCGATGTCGACATACTGGCGTTCACGACGATCGCCCGGCATCCCACCTCCACCGCACGGCGGTGAGGCGAGCGAGACCTTCGGCCCGCCCAGGCCGAAGCGTCGCTGTACCCGTCTTCGGTCGCGTCCGACCGGAGACCATCCATGCCTCGCGCGCTCATCCATCGCGTCGGCCTGTGCCTGCTCATCGCGGCACCCGCCGTCGTCTTCCGTCTATTCGGGTTCCACCCGAACGCCCTGCTCGACCTCGTCGTGTTCGGAGCGGCCGTCGTCGCGGCGAGCTTCCTCCTCGCCTGGGCGGCCGAGGCGGCGCAGAAAGACATCTCGGGGCCGCTCGCGATCGCGATCCTCGCGCTGATCGCGGTGCTCCCCGAGTACGCGGTCGACCTCTACTACGCCTTCCGCTCCGGATACGACCCGGCGTACGAGCAGTTCGCCGCGGCGAACATGACCGGCTCGAACCGCCTCCTGCTCGGCTTCGGCTGGCCGCTCGTCGTGATCGTGGCGCTGGCGGTCGCGAATCGCGCGGCCAAGCGCAAGAAGGCCGCGCGGGTGTCGTACCTGCAGCTGCCCGAGGAGTCCCGGCTCGACGTGGGCTTCCTCGCGGTGCTCGCCGTCGTCGCGTTCGCGATCCCGTTCTTCGGCCACATCCCCATCTGGTTCGGCCTCGTGCTGATCGCCGCGTTCGCGTTCTACCTCTGGCGCGCCAGCCAGGCCGAGAACGGAGAAGAAGAGCACTTCGTGGGGCCTGCGGCGCTCATCGCCGACATGCCGCGGCGACCCCGCCGCGTCACCGTGATCGCCCTGTTCGTCGTGGCGGCGGCCATCATCCTCGCCTGCGCCGAGCCCTTCGCCGAGGCACTCGTCGACTCCGGCTCGGCGCTGGGAATCGACAGCTATTTCCTCGTGCAGTGGCTGGCGCCTCTGGCATCCGAAGCTCCCGAGTTCATCATCGCCGTGATGTTCGCGCTGCGCGGCATGGGAGCGGCCGCGATCGGCACACTCATCGCGTCGAAGATCAACCAGTGGAGTCTGCTCGTCGGGTCGCTGCCGCTCGCGCACTTCTTCGGCGGCGGTGGGGGAGACCTTCCCCTCGATGCCCGACAGGTCGAGGAGTTCGTGCTCACCGGCTCGCAGACGGTCATGGGTGTGGCGATCATCATGGCGCTGCGGTTCCACTGGTGGTCGGCGGCGTCGCTCGCGGCCATCTTCGCGGTGCAGTTCTTCGTCACCGATACCGGGGGACGCTACGTCCTCTCGGGAGTGCAGATCGCGATCGCGATCGTCGCCCTCATCGTGCACCGACGCAGTGTGCTGCCGACCCTGGCGGCGCCGTTCCGACGACGGTTCGTGTCCGAGGCGCTTCCGGGCACGGAGCAGGGCTCGTCGGGGAAGTCGACGATGACCGGCCCGCAACCCACGAGCGTGTGACGGAGCGCGGCTGCCACGGCTCTCGGTCGCGAGGCCGGGGCAGTCGCTAGGCGATCCGCCGGAAACGGGGGCCGGAGTACCCGTCGCGCTCGACGTCACCGGTGAACATGTCGACGGGGCGCACCCAGTACGAGTAGTCGTCGTAGAGCTTGCGGTAGGAGACGAAGACCTCCTCGGTCTCGGAGTGCCTCGCCACCCCGAACACCTCGTAGCGCTGGCCTTTGAAGTGCTCGTAGATGCCCGGTTCGACTGTCATGCGGAGCGCTCTCTTTCGTGCGGATGCCACCTCAATCGTGCCAGGAAGGTGGGCTCGGGCATGTGCAATGCCGCAGAGTAGAGGAGTGGCAGGTGAGGCGGTCGAGCGGGGGGATCCGGGTCTGTGCGTCGCGGTGCGGGAGGCGTTCGAGGGTCTGCCGCCCGAGGCGCGTGTCGAGAGTCTCGAGGAACTCATCGTCGACGAGGCGAGAGCACTGGACGGGATCGAGAGATTCTCGGGTCTGCGTGATCTCGGACTCGAAGACACGGACGTCGCCGATATCCGCCCTCTTGCCGGGCTCAAGAACCTTGCTCGCCTGTGGCTGAACGGCACCCACGTCAGTGACCTCCGCCCGCTTTCCGGCCTGGGCTCGCTGACGTCGCTCGAGCTCGGCGACACCCCTGTCGCCGATCTGTCGCCGCTTCGATCGCTGACGCGCCTCGAGAAGCTCTGGCTGAGCGGCACGAGAATCACCGACGTCGAGCCGCTCCGGTCGCTGACGGGGTTGGTGACTCTGGGGTTGGCCGACGTCGCGGTCGCGGACTACCGCCCACTCGAGGCGCTCACGAACCTGCAGACGCTCGTCGTCTCGCGTTCGGCATCCGATTTCCTGGGGGCGCTCTCGACTCGTCCGGGGCTGGAGATCCGCGTCGTCGGCGACTGAAGTCGGAGCGGTCAGCCGCGGCGACCGACGCATCGCTCCCCGCCGCGGAGGCCACCGTCAGCCGCGCCGCGCCTTCCGTCGCGCCTTCTTCTCGTGGTTCCCGCAGGTGTTCATGTCGCACCAGCGGCGCGTGCGACCGCGACTCGTGTCGAAGAAGGCCGCGCGGCAGGTCGGCGAGGCGCAGAGGGCGAGCGCTCCGGAGCGCACGCCGGCAAGGATCTCGATCGCGTCGGCGGCCACGACCCCGAGGGCTGCGGAGACTGATGCCGGATCGCCCAGGACCCACCGCCGGTCGCCGTCGCGCGTCAGAGCGGCCACGGCACCGCCCCGCGCGGCGAACCCGTTGATCACCTCGACGGCGTCGCGCATCTACTTCGAGAGCCACCAGTCCCTCGACCCCGATCTCTGCGTGACGGTGCCCGCGGCTCTCACCACCTACCCGCATGACATCGAGAAGCATCCCCGGCCGTGGGCCGAGGAGCGCTTCCGCCGTATCGTGCGATGGCGAGCGCCCGAGTCCGGGGGCCACTTCCCGGCGCTGGAGATGCCGGATGCCTTCGTGCGCGACCTGCGGGAGGGGATGGCGGCCGTGCTTGCCGCGGGCTGAGAGCGAGATGCGTGCGGGGCTCGGTGATATCCGCGGCGGCGTCAGTCCGTCCGCGACTGCAGGTACTCGCAGAGGCGGCCGGTCGTCAGCAGTTCTTCACCGAGAGCGATGAGATGCCCGCCCGAGAGGGGGAATTCGCCCGACCGTTCCGTGAGGGCGGCGGTCCATTTCCGATCGCAGTCGACGTTCAGATAGATCGACGCGGGGCCGTGATTCAGGTGGACGGCGACGATTCCCGACTCGAGGTGCTCGGGGTCTTCCTGGGGGAGGACGTGCACGGTCGCGTGGGCGACATGGTCGGTCTTCTCGTAATCCGCGACCCATTCCGTGATTTCGGCGAAGGTGGGGCGCGTGCACGTCATGCGTCGAGACTAACGTCCTCGCGGCGCAATTCCGTCCTCTCGTGGCGATTCCTCGCGTCGGCGCACGCGGAAGCCGGTCTTCCCGCCGTGAGCCGTGACCCGCCATCATCGACTCCATGACCGACGCCCTCCCCGCGACCGACTTCGCCCACCTCCACCGTGCGATCGAGCTGTCGCAGCTCGCCCGCGAGCACGGCAACCACCCGTTCGGCGCGCTCCTCGTGACCGCCGAGGGGCGGGTCATCGAGGCCGAGAACACCGTGCTCGCCGAGCGCGACGTCACCGGCCACGCCGAGACGAACCTCGTGCGTCGCGTGTGGAGGGACCTGGATGCCGCCGAGTTGCCGGCATCCACTCTCTACACCTCGTGCGAACCCTGTGCGATGTGCTGTGGCGCGATCTTCTGGGCGGGGATCGGCCGTGTGGTCTACGCGCTGTCCGGGACCGGACTCATCGCCCTCGCCGGGCCGGAGGACGACGGCACTGCGCTCGACCTTCCCTCTCGCGAGGTCTTCGCGCACGGTACCCGCGCGATCGAGGTCTCGGGGCCGCACCTCGAGGAGGAGGCGGCGGAGGCGCATCGCGGTTTCTGGCGCTGAGGCCCGGCCTGGCCGAGCATCGGTGAGGCGCGGCTCGGGCTCCCCGCGCGGTGACCGGCGCTCAGGCTCCCTCGGGGAAGGCCAGCGCCCGCAACTGCTCGAACGTGTCACGGTGCTGCTCGCGCAGCGCCGCCCACCCCCTCGTCGGGTCGATCGTCTCGGGGGAGGGGACGGCGACGGCGAAGCCGTGCTGCGCGCGGGGAACCGACTCGCCGGGCAGGCGCAGCTCCTGGGTGAACGCCCCGGTGTCGGGGGCGAACGTCAGGGTGTGGGCGGCGATGTCGTCGTCCCAGTCCGCCGACGGCAGGGACATGAAGCTCACGCGGCGCGGCGGATCCAGCGGTGCGGTGGCCGAGACCCAGCATCCGTGGTGATCTTCGCCCGGGGAGAGGATCGTGTACGTCCCGCCCCGCCGATAGACCAGCAACGCTTCGGCGAACGGTTTGCCGGAGAACATCGCGGTGTAGAACAACGCCTGCGCGTAGATCGGCTCTCCGAGGGTCACGGTGACGGTCGATGTCTGCGGGGGCATGGGGCACCATTCTGTTTCGATAGGCGGGGCTTTCCATTCAAGAAGCGCGGGCCCCGCGGCGACAACGCGTGTCGCCGCGAGGACGCTCAGACCTCGCCCTGCGTCGGCTGAGAGCCCGCGGCCGGTCACGCCACCGCGCCGATGACACCCGTGATGAGGAGCGTGATCACCGTCGTCCACAGGACGATCGCCGCCGCCTGCCACGCGAGCACGCGCATCGGGGGAACACCGGTGGACGTGAGGGCCGCGGCCGTGAACTGCGTGGGCAGCAGCAGCGGTCCGAGCAGGCTCACGCCCGGCGTCCCGTACCGGTGGTAGGCGCGCTCGAACTTCTCGCGCCGGGCCGTGACCGGCTTCTCGGCGCCTCCGCGATGTGTGGTCACGGCGGTGCGGACGCGCGAGGTCGCCAGCACGACGATCGCCACGCAGATGAGGTTCCCGACCGCTCCAGCCAGAGCCGCAAAGACGGGGGGAATGCCGCCGATGATGCCGATCGCGGCCGCGCCCTCTCCCTCGATGAAGGGCACCGCGCCCGCCAGGGCGACGACGAGGGGCTGGACGAGATCGGGGACCCCGGCGACGAGGTTCTGGAAACCGAGGACGAGGTCAGAGACGGGGTTCGACATGGCTGCTCCGGGGGGATGAGGACCGCGGCTCTTCCGCGGTGATTCCATCCCAGCGAGAGCGGCCCGTCGGCGGCAGTGTCGCCGTGTCATGGCGAACCCGGAGGATGTCGGGCCGGACCCATGACGAATGTCACGGCCGTACAGTGGCCGGGGTGAGCACATCCCCCGCCGCGGCGTACGCCCGCGACGTACGCGTGACGTGGTGGTACACCGTCGTCTCGATCATGATGCTGCAGGTCTTCGGCCTGGTCATCTGGACGCTCGTGCTGGTTCTGAACGAGCCCGCGGCGACCACGGTGCTGTACCTGGTCGGAGCGGCCGGGTCGGTGGCATCCGCGATCCTCCTGCTCGTGCGCTACCGGCGCGAGCCGCTCGATGAGATCGACACACCGGTGCGGCCCGTGTGGCCCCTCGTACTCGCCGGCGTGGCGTCGGCCGCGCTCGCCGGTGCTGCCGCGGGGTCGCTGCTTCTCGGAGTGGTGCTTGCGGCGCAGGCGCTGTGTCTCGTGCGGTGGCGGGCCGGGGTCCGGCTCCGTCTCGTGGTGATGCTGACCCTCGTGGTCGCCGCGGGATGGGTGATCGAGGCCACGCGACTGAATCCCGAGGGATACGTCGCCCAGGTGCTCGGCATGGGGATCTTCATCGCGATGCTGCCGCCGCTGACGGCGACGTCGCTGTGGTGGTGGGACATCGTCCGCGAGCTCGACCGCGCCCGTCGCGCCGAGGGCCGCCTCGCCGCCGCTCAAGAGCGCCTGCGCCTGGCGAGCGATCTCCACGACCTGCAGGGACACCACCTCCAGGTCATCGCGCTGCAGCTGGAGCTCGCCGAGAAGATGATGGGACGCGACCCGGAGGCCGCCGTGGAGCAGGTGCGTGCGGCGCGGGCCAGCGTCGACGACGCACGGCGCGGCACCCGGGACCTCGCGGCGCGGTTCCGTGGGGTGCCCCTCCCCGACGAACTCGCCAACGCCGCCGATCTGCTGCGCGCCGCAGGCGTCACCGTCGAGCTCCTGGTCGACACCGAGGCCGGTCGCGCTCCGGCGGACGTGCTGGGGCCGGTGATCCGCGAGTCGACGACGAATGTGCTCAAGCACGGCGGTGGGGTGTCGGCATCCCTCTCCCTCGGTCGGCACCAGGGATCGTGGGTGCTGGTCGTCGAGAACGACGCGCGCGCCGCGGCGTCTCCGGTCGGGGACGGGGCGGGTCTCTCGGGGATCGCCGAGCGCGTCCGCACCGTCGGCGGAACGGTGGATGCCGCCCACGCGGGCGATCTGTTCCGCGTCACCGTTCGCGTGCCCGAGGAGGTGCCTGCATGATCCGTGTGCTCATCGCCGACGACGAAGACATGATCCGCACGGCGCTCGCCGCGCTCCTGCGCCTCGAACCCGATCTCGAGGTCGTCGGGGAGTGCCGCGACGGAGAGAGCGCCATCGCCGAAGCCGAGCGGCTGCGCCCCGACGTCTGCCTGCTCGACCTCGAGATGCCCGGGCTCGACGGCGTCGACACGGCCGGGCGGATCCTCCGCCGCGTCCCCTCGCGCTGCGTGATCGTCACGCGTCACGCGCGCCCCGGCGTCCTGCGGCGTGCGCTCGGGGCGGGTGTCGACGGCTTCCTGCCGAAATCGCGGCCCGCGGATGACGTGGCCGCGGTCATCCGCGAGGTCGCCGCCGGGCGACGCTACGTCGACCCCGAGATCGCCGCCGACGCGCTGAGCGACGAACGCAGCCCCCTCACCGATCGGGAGCTCGACGTGCTGCGGGCCGGGGCGCGGGGGGAGACGGTGGCGGAGATCGCCTCGGTGCTGCACCTGTCGGCGGGGACGGTGCGCAACCACGTGTCGTCGGTGCTGGGGAAGCTCGGGCTCGCGAGTCGGCAGCAGGCGACGATCCATGCGCGGGAGCGGGGGTGGATCTGAGACGGCGGTGTCGGCGCGCGACGATCACGCGCCGACACCGCGGATGTCAGGGCGAGACCAGGGACTGGTCGCGCACGCCGAGCTTCTGAGCGCTGTTCATGCTCGTTCCTTCGCCGACCATGGCCCAGTTCTCGCCGAGGAGGTAGCTCGTCGACCCGGTGACCTTCACGGCCTTCTGCGCCGCGAACCAGGACTCCGCCTCGGCAGGCGTGGCGAAGACAGCGATCGTCTGCATCGCCCCGTTCGGGCCGAGGCAGTCGATCGACGAGGTGGCAAGCGACAGGCGGGAGTCGACGGGGTTGGTGCACGTTCCTCCGGCGTCGACGAAGGCGGTCACGACCGCGGTCGCCTTTCACAGAGGCGGCCGTCCCCTCGCTCTGTATGCCGGGTACCCCGGTTCCCCTGAACGGAGGCCCGGTCGGCAGCGAAGAACACGCCCTTCCCCCGTCGACGTGGATGCCCCCGGATGGGCGGCCTCAGCCCGATGCTCGTGAGCCGGGGCGGTGATCTCGCGTTCGTTGCCGCGCGGGAGCCTCGCCCCGCACCGCGGGCCGTTGCCGATCGGGACGCAGCGAACCCGCACGTCCAGCGGCGGCGGCACCGATCTCGACCAGTTGGCCGGCGTCAGCGCCTGCGGGGCCGATCGTGCGATCGCGCGATTCGAAACAACCCTGCGGGGACGAGGTCGACCATGACCCACCGGGCGACGGGGGCCATGGCAAGCGCCCACAGGATGGACGCGGCGACGTCGGTGGGGTAGTGCACTCCGTCGCTGACGACGGCGAGTCCGATGGTGACGGTGGCTGCGGTACCCGCGATGAGGGGGAGAGCTGCCCATCGGGTGCCGCGCAGGAGGAACCAGAAGGCGATCGCGAGGGTGGCCACGAATGTGGTGTGCCCGCTGGGGAAAGACGCGTCCACCGGAGCCGGCGAGAACGGGTGGGCGAGGGCCAGGGCGTCCGGTCGTGGTCTGTCCACCACGAGCTTGATGACTTCGGTGGGGAGCCAGGTGAGCGCGACGACCCCTCCGAAGACGACCCCTGTGCGCAGAGACCGACGGACCACCGCGATCGAGGCGAGGATCACGAGCGTCAGGAGAGCGGACGGGACGGGTTCCAGAGAGAGGTAGATGACATTCGCCGTTCGCCCCCACGCGCCCGTGTGAGAAGCGTTGAGGGCTTCGACCACGGGCGCGTCGATCGGGGCGACGCGGAGGACGAGTCCCAGCGCGATGAGCGCCAACCCCGTGACGACGGCGGGCCAGATCACGTGGTGACCGTTTCGCGTGGGCTGGAGCAGAGCGCCCCGAGCCGGCGGTGCCGGCGTCCTCATTCGTCGACCCCCGGGAGACGTTCCGGTCGGAGCATGTGCGCAGCCTCCTCGATCGAACGCCGGTCACACCGGCCGGATCGGTACTCCGCCTGAATCGCCGTGGATCGCTGCGGAACGCCGAGCAGCATAACCTCCGGCCGGATGCCGATCCGGACAGGAAGGGAGAGGCCCCCGCAACGTGCACGGGGAGACGCTCAGCGGCCGGTCGCCCAGCTCCGCGCCCGCGCAAAGCTGTCGAGCGCGGCTTCGCGAAGTGCGGCGCTGCGCGCTCACACGGGAGCGGAAACCTCCCCGCGGTGTGCGATCAGGTCGACGAGACCGTCCGCCGGAGCGAAGCCTCGAACGTCTCGTTGATGTCAATCATCCGATCGCTCACCCCGAGCGTCGCGGCGAGGTCGCGCACCTTCACGTTGCCTCGCCTTTCTGGCGTTGCCCGACGACTCGTTCGTCGATGTGTGCCGACGTATCCGACCCTCGAGCTCCGCCCCTCCCGCGTTCGTGTGGTCTGGTCCGCGTTCCCTCTCCGCGCGGAGGATCTCAGATCACTGGGCGGGGCTGTCAGCCGACCAACACGCCTGCGGCGGGCGGACGGGGATGAAACCGCGAGGGCTCGGCATCCGGAACCCCTCCCATTGAAGGGGCAACCGTCGGGCGTTCTCACCCCCGTCCGGTAGGGTGGACGATTGGCGCAGATCTCTTGATATCGAGAGAGTTTCGCCTCCTCCCACCACCGATCGCCCAGCGAAGGATTGTCCGTGGATCTCTACGAGTACCAGGCACGTGATCTGTTCGAAAAGTACGAGGTGCCGGTGCTCGCCGGCATCATCGCCGACACCCCTGAGGAGGCGAAGGCGGCCGCGGAGAAGCTCGGTGGCGTCGTCGTCGTCAAGGCTCAGGTCAAGACCGGAGGCCGCGGCAAGGCCGGCGGTGTGAAGGTCGCGAAGAACCCCGACGAGGCATTCGAGGCGGCGCAGGCCATCCTCGGCCTCGACATCAAGGGCCACGTCGTCAAGCGCGTCATGGTCGCCGCCGGCGCCCGCATCGCCAAGGAGTTCTACTTCTCGGTGCTGCTCGACCGCTCGAACCGCTCCTACCTGTCGCTCTCGAGTGTCGAGGGCGGCATGGAGATCGAGGAGCTCGCCGTCGAGCGTCCCGACGCGCTCGCCCGCATCGAGGTCGACCCGATCGAGGGCATCACCCCCGAGAAGGCGCTCGAGATCGCTCGCGCCGCCAAGTTCGACGAGGAGCTCGCGCCCAAGGTCGCCGACGTCTTCGTCAAGCTCTACAACGTCTACAAGGGCGAGGACGCCACCCTCGTCGAGGTGAACCCCCTCATCCAGAGCGAGGACGGCGACATCATCGCCCTCGACGGCAAGGTCTCGCTCGACGAGAACGCCGGCTTCCGCCACCCCGACCACGAGGCGCTGGAAGACAAGGACGCGGCCGACCCGCTCGAGGCCAAGGCCAAGCAGCACGACCTCAACTACGTCAAGCTCGACGGCCAGGTCGGCATCATCGGTAACGGCGCGGGTCTGGTCATGTCGACCCTCGACGTCGTCGCGTACGCCGGCGAGAAGCACGGTGGCGTCAAGCCCGCGAACTTCCTCGACATCGGTGGCGGCGCCTCGGCGACCGTCATGGCCGCCGGCCTCGACGTCATCCTCGGCGACGAGCAGGTCAAGAGCGTCTTCGTCAACGTCTTCGGTGGCATCACCTCGTGCGTCGCCGTGGCCGAGGGCATCGTGAAGGCCCTCGAGATCCTCGGCGACACCGCGACCAAGCCGCTCGTCGTGCGCCTCGACGGCAACCAGGTCGAAGAGGGTCGTGAGATCCTCGCCGCCGCCAACCACCCGCTCGTCACCCTCGCCGCCGGTATGGACGAGGGCGCCGACAAGGCCGCCGAACTGGCCAACGCGTAAGGGATAGGGACAGAGAAATGTCGATCTACCTCAACAAGGACTCCAAGGTCATCGTCCAGGGCATCACCGGCGGCGAGGGCACCAAGCACACCGCCCTCATGCTCAAGGCCGGTACCCAGGTCGTCGGCGGCGTGAACGCCCGCAAGGCCGGCACCACCGTCTCGCACAAGGACGCGTCGGGCAACGACGTGGAGCTCCCCGTCTTCGCCTCGGTCGAAGAGGCCATGCGCGAGACCGGCGCCGACGTGTCGATCGCGTTCGTGCCCCCGGCCTTCACGAAGGACGCGATGGTCGAGGCCATCGACGCCGAGATCCCCCTCCTCGTCGTGATCACCGAGGGCGTGCCCGTCGGTGACACCGCCGAGGCGTGGGCGTACGCGAAGTCGAAGGGCGAGAAGACCCGCATCATCGGCCCGAACTGCCCCGGCATCATCACGCCCGGCGAGGCGCTCGTGGGCATCACCCCCGCGAACATCACCGGCAAGGGTCCGATCGGCCTCGTGTCGAAGTCGGGCACCCTGACGTACCAGATGATGTTCGAGCTGCGCGACCTCGGCTTCTCGACCGCCATCGGCATCGGCGGCGACCCGGTCATCGGCACCACGCACATCGACGCCCTCGCGGCGTTCGAGGCCGACCCCGAGACCAAGGCCATCGTCATGATCGGTGAGATCGGTGGAGACGCCGAAGAGCGCGCCGCCGCCTACATCGCCGAGAATGTCACCAAGCCCGTCGTCGGCTACGTCGCCGGCTTCACCGCCCCCGAGGGCAAGACCATGGGCCACGCCGGCGCCATCGTCTCCGGCTCGGCCGGTACCGCCCAGGCGAAGAAGGAGGCCCTCGAGGCCGCCGGCGTCAAGGTCGGCAAGACGCCGTCCGAGACCGCGTCGCTGATGCGCGAGATCATCGAAGCGCTCTGACGTTTCGCTTCTGAAGGGCCCGGATGCCATGGCATCCGGGCCCTTTCGCGTGTGCGGGGGCGTGCCGGGCGTCCGTCGGCCGCCGGGGGCCGGCGCGGGCCCCGTGCCGCGCCCGGCCCCGCGCCGCGCCCGGTCCCGCGCCCGGCCTGCCCGGCGCCGCGCCCGGCCTGGCCCCGCGCCGCGCCCGGTCCCGCGCCGCGCCCGGCCTGGCCCCGCGCCACGAGAACGCATGCGTTTGCCGAGGCCGTAGGGGATCGGCGTCCAACGGGTGCGGTCTGGGCGAACGGGTGCGGTTTCGGCGTCGGGGCCGCGCCGCGCGGTGCCTGGCCCCGCGCGCCCGGCCGCCGCGCGCGGCCCGGTGCCGCGCCCGGCCCGGCCCCCGCGCCCGGGCCCGCGCCGCGCCCCGTGCCGTGCCGCTCACGGCCAGACCGCATGCGTTTGCCGAGGCCGTAGGGGATAGGCGTCCAACGGGTGCGGTCTCGGTGAGGGAATGCGGTTTCGGTGGCGAGGCCGCCCCGGCGCGCCCGTCGCCCGGCCGCCGCGCGCGGCCCGCGCCGCCGCGGGCGGCCCGCGCCGCGGCGGCCCCGGCCCGTCCCGGCGGCGGTGACGAACACGGGGCCCGGATGCCGTGGCATCCGGGCCCCTGTCACGCGCCAGGCTCAGCCCAGCAGCGCCTCCACCGGGCCGCGGGCGAAGAAGATGACGAAGCCGGCGGCGACGATCCACAGCAGGGGGCTCACCCGGCGGGCGCGGCCGGAGAGCGCCTGGATGAGGACCCAGCTGACGAAGCCCGCGCCGATGCCGTTGGCGATCGAGTAGGTCAGGGGCATCACGGTCACGGTCAGGAAGACCGGGATGAGCACCGACAGGTCGCTCAGGTCGACGTGGCGGATCTGGCCCATCATCAGCGCGCCGACGATCACCAGCGCCGCGGCGGCGATCTCGGTCGGAACGATGCTGGTCAGCGGCGTGAAGAACATCGCGAGCAGGAACAGACCGCCCGTGACGACGTTCGCAAGGCCCGTGCGGGCGCCCTCGCCGATGCCGGAGCCCGACTCGATGAACACGGTGTTCGACGACGAGGAGGTCGCCCCACCCGCCACGGCGCCGATGCCCTCGATGACCAGCGCCGAGCGCAGGCGCGGGAACGTGCCGTCGGGGGCGGCGAGGCCCGCTTCGCGCGAGAGACCGGTCATCGTGCCCATCGCGTCGAAGAAGTTCGTGAACACGAGCGTGAAGACGAGCATGAGGGCGGCGAGCACGCCGATCCGGCCGAACGAGCCGACGAGGTCGACCTGGCCGACGAGCGACAGGTCGGGGAGGCTCACCCACTGGGCGGGCAGCTTCGGCACGCTGAGGCCCCAGCCGCCGGCGTTGCCGTCGGCCTTGGCGCCCAGGCCCGCAACCGCCTCGACGATCACGGCGATGACCGTGCCCGAGAGCAGGCCGATCAGCAGCGCGGCCTTGACCTTGCGCACCAGAAGCACCGCGGTGATGACGAGCGTGAGCACGAACAGGGCGGTCGGGATCGTGGCGATCGAGCCGCCGACTCCGAGGCCGACCGGGGGAGAGTTCAGCCCGGTCGAGGTGACGAGGCCGCTGTCGACGAAGCCGATGAAGGCGATGAAGAGGCCGATGCCGACGGTGATCGCTGTCTTGAGGGCGAGCGGCACGGCCTCGAAGATCATGCGCCGGAGGCCGGTCACGGCGAGCAGCACGATGATGAGTCCGTTGATGACGACGAGCCCCATGGCTTCGGGCCATGTCACCTCGCCGACGATGCCGACGGCGAGGAACGAGTTGATGCCGAGGCCCGCGGCGAACGCGAAGGGGAGGCGGGTGACAAGGCCGAACAGCATCGTCATGACGCCGGCCGTCAGCGCGGTCACGGCGGCGACCTGCGGGAAGCCGAGGGCGTTTCCCGCGACGTCGGGGGTTCCCGACAGGATGATCGGGTTCAGGATGACGATGTACGCCATCGTCACGAACGTGACCACACCGCCGCGGATCTCGGCACCGACGGTCGAGCCGCGGGCGGTGATCTCGAAGAAGCGGTCGAGGCCGTTCTTCGGTGCGGGGGCGGCCGTGGTCTCGGGAGCAGAAGCGCTCATGAAGGCTCCAAGAAACAGGGGAGGGGGAGGACCGGAGGGGAAGACGCCGACGTATCGTGGACGACATGTCGCTCTCAGGAGAGTATCTGCCCAGCACCAGCGAATGGGCCCGCCAGCAGGCCGAGACGTTCGAGGCCTCGGGAGGCCAGGAATCCGCCGAGCTGCGGGGCGTACCCATCATCGTCCTCACCACCGTCGGCGCCAAAACCGGTGGGCTCCGCAAGACCGCCCTCATGCGCGTCGAGCACGACGGGAAGTACGCGGTCGTGGCATCCAAGGGTGGCGCTCCCGAGCATCCCGCGTGGTTCTACAACCTCGTCAAGAACCCCCGCGTCGCCCTGCAGGACGGCGACGTGAAGAAGGAGTACGACGCGCACCAGGCCGAAGGCGCCGAGCGCGAGGCGTGGTGGGCGCGCGCCGCGGCCGTCTGGCCCGACTACGACGAGTACCAGAAGAAGACCGAGCGGCGCATCGAGCTGTTCGTGCTGGAGCCCGTCGACTGACCCCCCCCGGGCGCCCTCCGTCGAGTGTCCAAGAAACGCCGTGGCGGCGCACGCCCTCGCGGCGTTTCTTGGACACTCAAGGGGATGCGGGCCCGACCCGGAACCGCGCCGCGACCGACGAGGCGCCGAGCGGAGGGGCCCGGATGCCGCGGCATCCGGGCCCCTGCGAAGCTCAGCGTGCGCCGAGCAGGTGCTCGGTGGCGAGCTGCTGCAGACGGACGAAGCCGAAGCCCTTGCCACCGAGGTAGGCGTCGACGTCGAAGTCCTCGTACGCCGAGCGGTCGGCGAGGAGGTCGTCGTACGACTCGCCCTCGTTCAGGGTCGGCTGCGCGAGCTCGGCGACCTTGGCGGCCTCGAGCGCCTCCTGCACCTCGGGGTCGGCGCGGAAGGCCGCGGCGCGCTCCTTGAGCAGCAGGTAGGTGTTCATGTTGGCCGAGACGGAGTCCCAGACGCCGGTCTCGTCCTCGGTGCGCGAGGGCTTGTAGTCGAAGTGGCGGGGGCCGTCGTACGCGGGCACCCCGCCGGGGCCGCCGTTCTCGAGCAGGTCGACCAGCGCGAACGCGTTGTGCAGGTCGCCGTGGCCGAAGACGAGGTCCTGGTCGTACTTGATGCCGCGCTGACCGTTGAGGTCGATGTGGAAGAGCTTGCCGTGGTACAGCGCCTGGGCGATGCCGGCGGCGAAGTTCAGGCCCGCCATCTGCTCGTGGCCGACCTCGGGGTTCAGGCCCACGAGCTCGGGGCGCTCGAGCGAGTCGATGAACGCGATCGCGTGGCCGAGCGTCGGCAGCAGGATGTCGCCGCGGGGCTCGTTGGGCTTGGGCTCGATCGCGAAGCGGATGTCGTAGCCCTTGTCGGTGACGTAGTCCCCGAGCAGGTTGACGGCCTCGCGGTAGCGCTCGAGCGCCTGACGGATGTCTTTCGCGGAGTCGTACTCGGCGCCCTCGCGGCCGCCCCACATGACGAACGTCTTCGCGCCGAGCTCGGCGGCGAGGTCGAGGTTGCGCAGCACCTTGCGCAGGGCGAAGCGGCGCACCTGGCGGTCGTTCGAGGTGAAGCCCCCGTCCTTGAAGACGGGGGCCGAGAAGAGGTTGGTCGTGACCATCGGCGTCACGATGCCGGTGGCCTCCATCGCGCCCTTGAGGCGGTCGATCTGGGTCTGACGCTCGGCGTCGGTCGAGCCGAACGCGAAGAGGTCGTCGTCGTGGAACGTCAGGCCGTAGGCGCCGAGCTCGGCGAGCTTCTCGACGACGTGCACGACGTCGAGCGGCTTGCGGGTGGGACCGCCGAAGGGGTCGGTGCCGTTGTATCCGACGGTCCAGAGTCCGAACGAGAACTTGTCATCGCGGGTGGGGGTGGGCATTCCTGCTCCTTCGCATGGAGACGCACGAGTGCGCGGTGACGCACGGCGGGTTTGTTGGTTTTCACAACATATACCCCGGATGCCGCGGCGTCCAGCGCTCTGCTCAGATTCCCAGCGCGTCGTCGATGCGCGCGAACACCGCGGGGTCCCACGTCAGTGCGCGCTCCCACGGCAAGCCGAAAGCCTCGGCGAAGAAGATGCTGTGCACGTGGTCGGGGAACGAGTGCCGCACCACCTCGGGGAGCACCGCGGCGGGCACCTCGTCGGCCCGACCGCTCGTGAGCGAGACGAGTCCGTCGTGCGGCCACAGCTGCCGCGGTTCGTCGGCGGCCGCGAAGTAGCCCGCCCCGATCGCTGTCACCGGAATGCCGTCGAGCACGCCGGCCTGCCGTTCGTTCCAGCCCCGCAGGAACCGGCGCGACACCTCGTCTGCGGCACCCTGCGAGTTCGCGTCGGCATAGGGACGCGCCTCGGCGAAGATCTGCAGCGTCGCCGGGTCGCCGTGCGCGTCGTCCTCGGTGATCTCGTCGTCGAGGAGATCTCCCAGCACCGAACCGTCCCACGGGGTCCCGAGCGTCACGAGGTGCGCGACGCGGGGGCCGTCGTCGCCGAGCTCGCGGATCGCCGCGCGCGAGAACAGCCCGCCCATCGAGTGACCGACGAGGGCGACGCGACCGACGCCGTCGTTCGCGGCGAGGTGCCGAAGGAACCCGGCGAGCGCGACGCCCGCGTCGTCGACGCGGCCGACCGCGTTGATCGTCACCTCGGCCGGCAGCACGACGGGGACGTCTCCGAACCCCTGCCACCCGGCATCCTGCCGCACCTCTCCGACACCGATACGGGCGGGAGCGGTGAAGACGCGGATGCCGCGATCGAGGACGTGCGCACGCAGCGCGGTCATCGTGTTGCCCGCCGCCAGCCCCGACGCGGCGGCGTGCGCGGTGTCGGTGTAGGGCGTGACGGCGGCTCCGCCGGAGACGAGGACGACGGCATCGATCATGGCGTCAGGATACCGACGCGGACCGGCTCGATCAGCGCGGCAGCGCGTGCTCGATCGCGGCGACGACCTCGGGAGCGTCGGGGAGCGTCCGCGGGCTGAAACGCGTCACGCGACCGTCGGGCGAGACGACGAACTTCTCGAAGTTCCACGAGATGCGGCCGGTCTTGCCCTCGGCGTCCGGGGTCGTCGTGAGCTCCTTGTAGAGCGGGTGGGCGCCTCGGCCGTTGATCTTGACCTTCTCCGACATCGGGAAGGTCACACCCCACGTGGCGGAGCAGTACTCGGCGATCTTGTCCTCGTCGCTGAGCTCTTGCAGGAACTGGTTGCTGGGGAAGCCGATGACCGTGAACCCGCGGTCGGCGTACTTCTTGTGCAGCGCCTCGAGCGCTTCGTACTGCGGCGCGAGGCCGCACCGCGAAGCGACGTTCACGACGAGCGCCGCCTTGCCGGCGGTCAGGTCGCCGAAGGTCGTCTCTTCACCGCGGATGGTCGTGATCGGGATGCCGGAGAGGTCCATGGATCCATCCTGGCACCGCTCGATTTGCCTCGGGTGGGAATTCCGGTCCGTCTGCACCGCGCGAGAGATGGTGCGGCTCGTGGCACAGTGGACGAATGGCCACAGCGGGCACCCGCGGCGACGGCATGCGCCGTGCCAACCTGTCGCTCGTGCTGCGCACGGTGCATCGCGAGGGCCCGCGCTCGCGCGCCGCCCTCACCGAGGCGACGGGGCTGAACCGCTCCACCATCGCCGATCTCGTCGCCGAGCTGCAGCGCGCGGGGCTCGTGGTCGAGCGGGCATCCGATGCCCAGGGCCGCGTCGGCCGCCCCTCCCCGATCGTCGTCCCCGACCCGCGCGTCGTGGCCATCGCCGCGAACCCCGAGGTCGACGCCCTCGACATCGGCGCCATCGCTCTCGACGGGACGATCCTGGCCCGGGAGCGCGTGGACCAGCGGACCCTGCTGACCCCCGAGCGCACCGCCGCGCTGATCGCCGAGACCGTCGAGACGTGGAGGCGCGGCCCCCTCGCCGCGGCGCAGATCGTCGGCGTCGGCCTCGCCGTGCCCGGCCCGGTACGCGCTTCGGACGGTCTCGTCCGCGAGGCCCCGCACCTCGGCTGGACCGACGCTCCCCTCGCGGATCTGGTGACGGATGCCACGGGCCTGACCGCCCACGTCGCCAACGACGCAGCCCTCGGCGCCCTCGCCGAGTACCTCTTCGGCGCCGCGCGCGGCGCGCACGATGTCGTCTACCTCAACGGCGGCGCAAGCGGGATCGGCGGGGCGGTGATCGTCGGCGGGACGCCCCTGGGCGGCGCGGGCGGCTACGCCGGAGAGTTCGGGCAGAATCGGCCGGGCATCGTCGACGCGACCGACCGGCGCGCGGCGGAGGGCGTCCTCGAAGACGAAGTCAGTCGCGCGCACCTTCTCGCGGCGGTGGAGCTCGACGGCGGCGACGATGCGGCCCTGGCCGCCGCCTTGGCATCCGCGTCCGATCCCGTGGCGCGCGCCGAGGTCGACCGCCAGCGACGGATCCTCGCGACCGCGCTGGCGAACGCCGCGAACGTGCTGAACCCCGCCGTCGTCGTGCTCGGCGGGTTCCTGGCCGTCCTGGCCGGGCGCGACCTCGCCGGTCTCGACGCCGCGGTGCGCGCGCAGACCGTCCCGGCGTGCGCCGAGGGGCTGCGGCTCGCCGTCGCCGAGCTGGGCGGGGACCGCCTGCTCGTGGGGGCCGCGGAAGCGGTGTTCGAAGCCGCCCTGTTCCCGGGGCGCTGAGCGTCCGGCATTCACCCATGCGCGGGGGCGGGAGAACATCCCGTCGCGCCCCGATGTCGGCGGTCCGGGGCAGGATGGACACGTCGACGCGAGGAGAACCATGACCGAGACACGACCGGCCGGCACCACCTGGTCGGGAAACCACCACTACCGTGCCACCGAGGTGCTGCTGCCCGCCGACCTCGACGAGCTCGCCGAGGTCGTGGCATCCGCCGATTCGCTCCGCGTCCAGGCGACCCGGCACACGTTCAACGACATCGCCGACGCCGATGCGGCTCTCGTGTCGCTCGAGCGCATGCCGACGCGCATCGACCTCGTCGGCGATCGCGTGCGGGTCGAGGGGCTCGTGACCTTCGCGCAGCTCGCCCCGGTGATCGAGGCGCAGGGCCGGGCGCTGCACAACCTCGGATCCCTCCCGCACATCTCCGTCGCGGGCGCCACCGCCACGGGCACTCACGGCTCGGGGATCCGCAACGGCAACCTGTCGAGCGCGGTGCGGGCGGTGGAGATCCTGGATGCCACCGGCCGCCCCCACCGCATCGATCAGGGCCACGAGTGGTTCCCGGCGGCCGCCCTGAGCATCGGCGCCTTGGGCGTCGTCACCGCGGTCGAATTGCAGACCGAGCCGACCTACGAGGTGACCCAGCAGGCGTACACCGGTGTCGCGTGGGACGACATCGCGGGCGACCCGGAGCGGGTGTTCGGCGGTTCCCGCAGCGTCAGCGTCTTCACGACCTGGGGCGACCCGGCGCACGACCTGGTGTGGGCCAAGAGCGATGCCGGCGCGCCGGAATGGGTGGAGGATCTCGGCGGTCGGCCGGTCGGCGACGACATCCACCTCGGGCGTATCCGCACGGTCGACAACACGACCCCGCGCGGATCCGTCGGTCCCTGGCACACGCGACTCCCGCACTTCCGCGCCGATGCGCTCCCGAGCGACGGCGACGAGATCCAGTCGGAGTACTTCGTGCCGTTCGCCGCCGCGCGCGACGCCCTCGCCGCGGTGCGGGCAATCGCCCCCGCGTTCGACGCGCAGCTGTTGGTGACCGAATTGCGCACCGTCGCCGGCGACGACCTGTGGCTGAGCCCCGCGTACCAGCACGACGTCCTCGCGATCCACTTCACCTGGCGCAACGACACCGAGGGCGTGCTCGCGGTGCTGCCGCACATCGAGGCCGCACTGGCGCCGTTCGACGTGCGACCGCACTGGGGCAAGGCATTCACCATGCCGGGTGCGGCCGTCCGCGCGGCCCTCCCCCGGGCCGCGGACTTCGTCGCCGCGGCCCGCGAGGCGGACCCGCGGGGCGTCTTCCGGAACGCCTTCGTGGAGCGGGCGCTCGGGAGGTAGTCCGGTACGCCGACCCGCCCCGCGGCACCCGGATCAGCGGCTGGAGTAGCCTCCGTCGATCGGGAGCGAGACGCCGGAGATCATGCCCGCACCGTCGCTCAGGAGGAACACGATCGGGGCCGCGATGTCGTCTTCGGTCGCCCACTTGTGCAGGGGCATCGCCTCGAGGAAGGGGCCCTCGATGTCGGGGCGTCCCCAGTACCACGCCGACATCGGCGTCATCACGACGGTCGGGTTGACGCTGTTGACCCGGATGCCGTACCCGCCGAGCTCGAGGGCCGACACGCGCGTGATGTTGTCGAGCGCGGCCTTGGACGAGCCGTACGAGATGTGCCCGGTGAGGGCGACGAGACTGGCCTGGCTCGAGACGTTGACGATCGCGCCGCCCTTGCCGACGCGGATCATCTCGCGCGAGGCGTACTTCGTGACCAGCAGCGAGCCGCGCGCGTTGATGCTCATGACCTTGTCGAAGACATCGATGTCGGTCTCCATCGGGGTGGCGATCTCGCCTCCCCAGCCGCCGCAGTTCACGACGCCGTAGAGGTCGCGACCCTCGATCGCGGTGCGGATCTCGTCCTCCGACTCGAGGTCGAAGACGACGGGCTCGGCGCCGGTCTCCTCGACGATCGCGGCGACGCTGTCAGCCGTGCGTCCCGCCGCGAGCACGGTCGCTCCGGCGGCGACGAGGTGGCGGACCGTCGCACCACCGATCCCGCCGCCGGCTCCGGTGACGAGGACGATGCGGTCGGTGAATTCACTCATGGGCGGGACTCTTTCGGGTTTCACGGGGCGGGGACGACCTCGATGTCGTCGCGGCCCATGATAACCACAGAATCACGCGGATGACTTCGGTGTCATGACGAATTGATCACGGACGTTGACACCGGTGTCATGATGGGCTTACCGTAACCGAAAGCTCGACCCGGTGGGCCCCCACCGACACCGCTTCACCGACGCAGCACTCCGATGTGCGGCGCCGCCCGGAAGGACCACACCGCTGTGACCCACACCTCGGAACCCGACGAGACCACCCCCGCCGTGGTCGTGCACCTCGACGCTCTCGTCGACCGCGCACGCACCCTCGTCGCGGCCGGCGATCGCCGCGTGCTGGGTATCGCGGGCACGCCCGGGGCGGGAAAGTCCACCGTCAGCGACGCCCTCCTCGCGGCCCTCGGCGCCGACGCGATCCTCGTCGGCATGGACGGCTTCCACCTCGCGAACGAAGAGCTCATGCGCCTGGGGCGTCGCGAGCGCAAAGGCGCACCCGACACCTTCGACGTGGACGGCTATGTGGCTCTACTCGACCGCATCCGCGGCGGGCACGCCGTCTACGCTCCGCGCTTCGACCGCGACCTCGAGGAATCGATCGGCTCCGCGGTTCTCGTCCCCGCCGACGTCCCCCTGGTCATCACCGAAGGCAACTACCTGCTGCACGACGATTTCGGGTGGGATGCCGTGGCATCCCGTCTCGACGAGATCTGGTTCCTCGACGTCGACGCCCAAGAACGCCACGACCGTCTCGTCGCGCGCCGCCTCTCGCACGGTCACCCTCACGACGAGGCCGTCGCCTGGGTCCGCGATGTCGACGAAGCCAACGCCGTCATCGTCGAGCGGGGCCGCGACCGCGCCGATCTCGTCATCACCGTCACCGACGCTCCCCCTCGGAACGCCGGACACCACGAAGGAGCCTCCTCATGAGCACCACCACAGCCACGCCTGTGCTGCAGGCGCGGGGTCTCTCGCGCCAGTTCGGATCCGTCCGCGCCCTCAACAACGTCGACTTCGAGGTCTACCCCGGCGAGGTCACCGCACTGATCGGCGACAACGGCGCCGGCAAGTCCACGCTCGTGAAGGCGCTGTCGGGAAACCTCGCGGTCGACGAGGGCGAGATCCGCTTCGACGGGCAGCCGATCGACATGTCGAACCCGCAGGTCGCCTCCGCGCTCGGCATCGAGACGGTCTACCAGGATCTGGCACTGGCCCCGCACCTCGACCCGGTGCAGAACATGTACCTCGGCCGCGAGATCCGCCGCCCGGGCCTCGCCGGGGCCCTCGGCTTCATGAAGACGAAGGACATGGCGAAGGCGTCGCGGGCCGCGTTCGACGAGCTCGGTGCGACGGTGCGCAGCCTCACCTCTCCCGTCGGCGAGATGTCGGGCGGTCAGCGCCAGGCGATCGCGATCGCCCGGGCAGTGCACTGGGCCTCGCGCGTCGTCTTCCTCGACGAGCCCACCGCCGCCCTCGGCGTGCGTCAGACGAAGAACGTGCTCGAGACGATCCGCCGGGTGCGCGACAAGGGCATCGCCGTGGTCTTCATCTCGCACTCGATGCCCCACGTCATCGACGTCTCCGACCGCATCCAGGTGCTGCGCCTGGGCACCCGCGTGGCCAACATCCAGGCCGCGGACACCTCCATGGAAGAACTCGTCGGGCTCATGACCGGCGCCGTCACGAAGGACGACCAGAAGTGAGCACCAGCACCCCTCCCACCGAGACCGTCGCGATCGGCACGTTCGACGACAACCAGAAGGTCAACCCGGTCCGCCGCATCCTCCGCACGCAGGCCTTCCAGATCCTCCTCGTCCTGCTGGCGATCATCATCGTCTTCAGCATCATCGCGCCCGACTCGTTCGCGCAGTGGACCAACTTCCGCCTCATCATCCAGAACGCCTCGATCCTCGCGGTCCTCGCGGTGGGCATGACCTACGTCATCATCACCGCCGGTATCGACCTGTCGGTCGGGTCGGTCCTGGTGTTCTCGGGAGTGGTCGCAGCCATCGTCATGCGGGCGCTCGGCGGAGAGGGCTGGGGCGTCGCCGTCGTCGGCATCCTGGTCGCGATCCTCAGCGGCGTGTGCTGGGGACTGCTGAACGGCTTCCTCATCGCCAAGGCGAAGATCCCGCCGCTCATCGTCACCCTGGGATCGCTCGGCATGGCTCTCGGGCTCGCGCAGATCCTCACCGGCGGCGTCGACATCCGCGACGTCCCCACCGTGCTGACTGTCTCGATCGGCTACGGCAACGTCTTCGGCAGCGTCCCGATCATCAGCGTCATCGCCCTCGTGGTCGTCGCGATCGGCGCGATCGTGCTGCACTACACGCGCTTCGGTCTCTACACGCTGGCGGTCGGATCGAGCGAGATCGCCGCCCGCCGCGTCGGCGTCAAGGTCGACGCGCAGCTGATCAAGATCTACACGATCTCCGGTGCTCTGGCCGGACTCGGCGGCATCCTGTCTCTCTCGCAGTTCTCGACGACGGCGATCGCCGGCCAGTCGCAGACCAACCTCAACGTCATCGCCGCGGTGGTCATCGGTGGCACGTCGCTCTTCGGCGGGGTCGGCACGATCATGGGCACCGTCGTCGGTCTGTTCATCCCGGCGGTGCTGCAGAACGGCTTCGTCATCACGGGCGTGCAGCCGTTCTGGCAGCAGGTCGCCGTGGGCGCGGTGCTGATCACGGCGGTGTACGTCGACCAGGTGCGCCGCACCGCCGCCACGCGCGGCAACTCGCAGGGCCTCTGGCGCAAGTTCCTCAGCGGAGGTCGGCGCGGCTGAGCCGCGGCGGCGTCCTTTCCCCACCCACACCCGAAACACACAACCCGAACCAAGAAACGGTGATCACAATGAAGTGGAACAAGAAGGCGACCGTGCTCACGGTCTTCGGCATGGCGGCGACTCTGACCCTCGCGGGCTGTTCCGGCGGGGCCGCCTCGGGCGGCGCGTCCGGCGGCTCCGACGGCGGGTACAAGATCGCGTTCGTGCAGGGCGTCGCAGGAGACGAGTTCTACATCTCCATGCAGTGCGGCATCGAAGCCGAAGCCAAAACCGAAGGCGCCACCGTCACCACCCAGGGCCCGGAGAAGTTCGACCCCACCCTGCAGAAGCCCATCGTCGACGCCGTCGTCGCCTCCAAGCCCGACGCGCTGCTCATCGCCCCCACCGACGTCTCCGCCATGCAGGCGCCGATCGCCGCAGCCGAAGCCGCCGGGATCAAGGTCGTCCTCGTCGACACGACGCTCGAGGACCCCTCCGGCGCCGTCGCACAGGTATCGAGCGACAACCAGGGTGGTGGAGCGGCCGCGTTCGAGGCCATCCAGAAGGCCAACCCGGGCGGCGGCAAGGTCCTCGTCGTCTCCACCGACCCCGGTGTGTCCACCACCGACGCCCGCGCCCAGGGCTTCGAAGACGCCGTCAAGAAGGACAGCAAGTTCAGCTCCGTGGGCGTGCAGTACTCCCACAACGAGCCCTCCACGGCTGCCGAGATCGTGACCGCCGCGCTGCAGAAGGACCCCGACATCGTCGGCATCTTCGCCGCCAACCTCTTCGCCGCCGAAGGCTCCGCCACCGGGGTCCAGCAGGCCGGCAAGCAGGGCGCCGTCACCATCGTCGGTTTCGACGCCGGTCCCGCCCAGGTCAAGGCCCTCGAAGCCGGCACCGTCCAGGCCCTCGTCGCCCAGGAGCCCGGAACCATCGGCTCCGACGGCGTCAAGCAGGCCATCGCCGCGCTGAAGGGCGAATCCACCGAAGCCAAGATCCAGACCGGCTTCACCATCCTCACCAAGGACAACATCAACGGCGACGGCAAGGACGCGGTCTACAAGTCCTCCTGCTGACGTCTGACCCCGGATGCCGGGACCCC
>NZ_LDRT01000059.1 GCF_001476655.1 Microbacterium testaceum
GAAAGTCAGGAGTTTCGCACGGCTGGGCGACGGAGCGAGGCGGATCAACGCCCAGCCCCCGCCTCGACCAGAGCCGCCAACCGCCGCGCGAGACGCACGAGCGCGATGTCGGTGCCGGCGCGCGACACGAGGCACACCCCGACGGGCGCACCGTCGACCGTCAGGAGCGGCACGGAGATCGACGGAAGACCCGCGATCGCGGCCGGAGCGGTCATGCGCAGGGTCGCCGCGCGGACGGCGTCGACATCGGCGGTGCGCTGCGGCGCGGGGCCCGGCACGGTCGGGAAGATGAGGACGGCCCCGTCGACGAGCTCGGCCAGGTGCGCCGCGATCGGTTCGAGGTCTCGGCGTGCGGCGCCTTCGGCGGCGGGGGTGATGCGCGCGGCGATGTCGAAGCGCTCGGCGACCGCCGGACCCACGGCCCCGGGATGCGCCCGCAGCCACTCGCCGTTGTTGCGCCAGGCTTCGGCCCCCTGCACGGTGCGGAACGCGGTGAAAGCGGCATCCAGATCGCCCGCCTCGACGGCGCGGAAGGACGGCGGATCGTCGGATGCCGAGAGCGCGGCCAACAGCTTCGAGAACGCCTCGCGGGTCGACGGTTCGACGCACGCGAGGATCTCTTCCGGGACGAGGAACCGCCACGGCAGGTCGCCGCCGGAGGCGCCGTAGACGTTCTCGGTCGATGCCGAGCCGTCGTAGCTGAGGCACCACTCGGCCACGCGCTCGAGCGTGTCGCCGTCGCGGGTGAGCCAGCCGATCGTGTCGAACGACTGAGCGAGCGGCAGCATGCCCTGCCGCGGGACGAGGTCGTGCGTCGTGCGCAGGCCCCACAGTCCCTGGTACGACGCGGGCACCCGAATGGACCCGGCGGTGTCGGTGGCGAGGCCGATGTCGGCGTGTCCCACGGCGACGGCTGAGGCGGGACCGCTCGACGATCCGCCGGGGAGCGCCCCGACGACCGCGCCATTGGGAGGGGTGCCGTAATGCACGTTGTCGCCGGCGATCGAGTAGGCGAACTCGTCGGTGCGGGCGATGCCGCGCAGCGACGCTCCGGCGCGGACGAGGTCGGCGACAGCGGGCGCGGTGACCTTTTCGGGCCGCGCCTCCTCGAGGTAGGTGGGGTTGCCGGCCCCGATGCGGAAGCCGGCGATCGCGAACAGATCTTTCACCGCGACGGTGAGTCCGGCAAGCGGACCCTCCCACGCGCCCTGCTGGAAAGGGTCGCCGACGCTGCGCCAGATCGAACGGTCGAGAGCGGGCGTGCGAGGGGCGACGTGGGCCGCGATGATGAGCCAGCTGCCGTCGATGCGCTGCCACACCTGTGTCTGCAGGCCCCGGCCCCCGCCGTGGAAACGCGAGACCGACATGAGCAGGGCGACGTCGGGCCCGAGCGGGCGGTAGTGCACGTCGGTGATGTCGCGCGGGGGCACGCCGCCGCGGAGCGACCGGAAGCCACTGATCGCGTCATGGCCGACGAGCAGCCCCGCGGGGTCGCCGCGGAGGGTGTCGGGGCCCGGGGCGAAGAAGGCGTCGAGGGCGTCGAGGTCGTTCGCGACGATCGCGCGTTCGTACGCGTCGAAGGCGTCGCGAAGGTCGGCGGGGATCGCTGTGTTCGTCACCGTGCACCTCTCTCGGTGCGAGCGAGTGTCCAAGACACGCCGCTAGCGGCCTGGTCGATACGGCGCGTCTTGGACACTCGATCCTGTCGCCGGATGAAGAGGGCCCTCATGCTGCACTCCCGTCGGGGCCGTCACCGGATGCCACGGCCTCGGGCTCGACCGACGGCACGCCCGCGAAGTCCGCCTCGCGGATCCGCGCGTGCACGCCCGAGACGATGTCGACGACCTGCGAGATGTCGAAGTCGGTCGCGGCGCTGAGGTAGGCGTAGGCGAGGTGCTCGTCCATTCCCCACCGCCCGTGCAGCAGTTCGAGCGAGGCGCGCACGCACGCACGCATCGCCTCGTCGAGGTCGACGTCCATCCCGGTCGGCACGAGGTACTCGGGCGTCCGGACCAGCGGGCCCGTGACCTCGCCGAACGCCGCGCGCGCGGCATCCGCGGGGATCACCTCGAAGCGCAGGGTGGCGCGCAGCGAGGCCTCCAGGGCGGTGAGCGCGACCTCGCCGTCGCCCTGCGCGAAGTGCGGATCGCCGACGTACGCGCGCGCGCCCTCGACCTGGACGGGGAGGAACAGGGTGGTTCCCTCGACGAGGAGATTGATGTCGATGTTGCCCCCGTGCGTACCGGGCGGCACGGAGTGGGGACGCTCGACGTCGGCGACGGCGACTCCCATCGTCCCGAGGAACGGCGCGAGCGGGAAGGCCACGACGGGCTCGCCGCCCGCGGCGACGGGGAGCGTGCCGTGTAAGACGCCCTCGCGCTCCACGACCGCCGCGAACACGCTGACGTTGTGGTCGCCGCGCGGCAGCTCGCCGACGAGCGCCCCCTTGCCGTGGCGGTTCGAGATCACGCCGTACGGCACGCGCGGCACGAGGGTCTCGACGGTGATCTTGAGCAGATCGCCCGGGTGCGCTCCGGTGACGTGTACGGGTCCGACCACCACGTGGGGTCCGTCCGCGACGGGGTCTCGGAGGACGGATGCCGCGATCTCGACCGCGTCGTCGAGCACCTGTTCGCGCGGCACACCGTGAGCCGCGAAGTACGCGCCCGGGTCTTTGCCCTGATCGTCGAGGATGCCCTCGTGACTGACGGTGTCGAAGGTCACGGTCTCGCCGGACGCGATCTCGAGCACGGCCGCGTCGGTGGCGCAGGGCAGGCGGCCCCAGAGGACCGTGGCCGGGGTCGCGGGGAGGTAGTGGTCGCCGGGGATCGGGCCGGTGCCGGGCTGGAGGATCGGGAAGGGGGCGGGGGTTCCGGCCTCTGCCCGGGTCATGCGCGCACCGCCTCGACCGCGCGCAGCAGCTCGCGCCCTTGCCGCTCGGTGACCGCCGAGCCGCGGCGGTATACCGACTCGCCCCGGAGCCACGTCTCGCGGACGACGCCGGTCAGCGTCTGCCCGTGCCACGGGGAGACGGGGTTGCGGTACTCCAACAGGGCGGCATCCACGATGAACTCCTCATCGGGGGCGAAGGCCACGAGGTGCGCCGGAGCACCCGGCGCGATGGCGCCGAGCCCCTCGAGCCCCGCGATTCGCGCCGGGCCGGTCGTCATCAGCGGCAGCACACTCTCGAAGGCGAGCCCCCGAGCGCGGGCCGTGGAGTGCACGGCCGACAGCCCCGTCTGCAAGCCCGCGATCCCGCCCCAGGCCAGGCCGAAATCAGGGTTGCCCTTCAGCTCCACGGTAGCTGGCGAGTGGTCGCTGACGATCGCGTCGATCGTTCCGTCGACGATGCCGGCCCACAGCAGATCGCGGTTGTCGCCGCCGCGGATGGGCGGGCAGCACTTGAACGCGCCCGCCCCGTCGGGCACCGCCTCGGCGTCGAGCGTGAGGTAGTGCGGGCAGGTCTCGATCGTCAGCCGCACGCCCTCGGCCTTCGCGGCACGCACGTCGTCGAGCGCTCCCCCGTCGGCCACGTGCACGATGTGCGCGCGGGCACCCGTGCGCCGCGCGGCGTCGATGACGCGGAGGATCGCCGCTCGCTCGCTGAGCGGCGGGCGACTGGCCTCGAAGTCGCGGTAGCGCGGGCCGAGCGCACCGTCCGAGTGAAGGTGCGCGGGGTCTTCGGCGTGCACGATCAGCAGCCCGTCGAACACGGCGAGCTCGGCGAGGCAGCGCTCGAGCTGCTCGGCGTCGAGGTGTCCGAACTCGTCGATGCCGCTCGGTGAGAGGAAGCACTTGAAGCCCACGACCCCGGCGTCGGCGAGCGCGCGCAGCGAGCCGAGGTTCTCGGGGACCGCTCCACCCCAGTAGGCGACGTCCACCGCGAGTTTTCCCGCGGCGGCCGCGCGCTTGGCATCCAGCGCATCTGTCGTGGTCGTCACGGGGAGGCTGTTCAACGGCATGTCGACGATGGTCGTCACGCCCCCGGCGGCAGCTGCGGCGGTGCCTGTCGCAAAGCCCTCCCACTCGGTGCGACCCGGTTCGTCGAGGTGCACGTGCGAGTCGACGAGGCCCGGCAGGAGCACGGAATCACCCGGCAGCACCGTCTCGGCCGCGGCGTCGAAGGGCTCGACCGCGGTGATGACCCCTCCCTCGCTCACGACCGTCGCGGGGAGGAATTCCCCGTCCAGATAGACCCGTCGCGCGGCGATCCGTGTGCTCATACCGCTCACGCTAAAGGCCTCGCGTTTCACAGATGTAACCGTGATCAACATTCATGCGAACACCTCGACATCGGCCGACGGGGGAGGAGGAGTGGCGCCGCCCGAGACGAACGCCCGTGGGGGCCGCGCGTACTCATCGCGCTTGCTCGTGCCGAGCCCCATCCGCACCATTCCGGATGCCATCCCCACCGCCGCCGCGACCCCGTCGACGACCGGCACCCCGACGCGCGCCGTGAGCTCGGCGCACAGATCGGCCATGCCCGCACAGCCGAGCACGATCACGTCGGCACCGCCCGACGCGGCCCCGGCCGCGAAGCGTTCGATGGTCGCCACGGCCGCGGACCCGGTGTCCTCGAGGTCGAGGACCGGGATGCCGGTCGCCGCGAGCGAGACGCACGCCCGGTCCATGCCGTAGCGCCCCACGAGATCGCGGGCCCGACCGAGGGTGCGGCTCAGGGTCGTGACGACGCCGAAGTGCCGCCCCGACACCGCGGCCAGGTGCATCGCCGCCTCCGCGATCCCGACGACCGGAGCGTCGACCAGCTCGCGCGCCGCGTCGAGTCCCGGGTCGCCGAAGCACGCGATCACGTAGGCATCGGCGGGCGCGGGACCGTCGCGGTCCGCCGCGACGAGCTCGACCACCGCGGCCGCCGCGGCGACCTCGTCGACGTGGCTCTCGATCGCCGACGCCCCGACCGCGGGACACACCGCGTCGACGACCACGTCGGGTCCCGCCACCCCCCGGGCGGCGTCCGCGATCTTCGCGGTCATCGCCCGGGAGGTGTTGGGGTTGATGAGCAGGATCCTCACGCGAGCAGGCCTGTGCGCGGGCCGGCTGCGGTCGGGCGCCCGGGCAGTGCTGTCCCGTGCTCCGGAGCTGCGGCATCCCGAACCGTCTGCGCGAGCACCGCGGGCGCATCCGCCCCCGAGTTTCCGGAGCCCGGCACCGGCACCTCGGTCGAGATCGCCGGGGGCTCGGATGCCGCGGTCGCGGCCGCTCCGTCGACGGCGCCGTCCGAGATGCCCTCGGTCTCACCGTCGAACGTCGGGACGCGGGGGTCGAGACGCTCGAAGAACAGGAAGAGCGCGAGCCCCAGCGCGCAGCCGATGAACCAGCTGTAGTCACTGATCCACGAGGCGTTGAACAGTCCCAGGTCGGCGAACAGCTTCGGGAAGACGGCAATCGCGACCGTCGGCACACCCGCCGCGATGACGGCCTTGACCGCGTTCGGGTTGAAACCGTTGCGGTACCAGTATGGGCCCGCGGCATCCATCGTGAACATCGCGTCGACCTTCACGCGCTGGCGGGCGGCGAAGTAGTAACCGGCGATCAGGATGCCGAACAGCGGACCGATCAGGGCACCCAGCACGCCGAGCGAGTAGTGGATCGCGTCGCTGTTGGAGTACCAGTTCCACGGCATGAGGAACGTCGAGCCGACCGCGGCGATCATGCCGCCCGCGCGCCACGAGATCTTCTTCGGCGCGACGTTGGAGAAGTCGAACGCGGGCGAGATGAAGTTCGCGACGATGTTGATGCCGACCGTGGCCGTGACGAACGTGAGGCCGCCCAGCAGGATCGCGAACGGCGTGTCGATGCGCTCGACCGTCTTGATGGGGTCGGTCAGCAGTTCGCCGAACACCGGGACGGTGGCCGAGGCCGTGATGACGGTCAGCAACGAGAAGAAGAGGAAGTTGATCGGCAGGCCCCAGAAGTTGCCCTTCTTCACCGCGGCGAAGCTCTTGCCGTAGCGGGCGAAGTCGCCGAAGTTCAGCATCGGCCCCGAGAAGTACGACACCACCAGCGCGATCGCGGCGAACATCACCGGGATCGAGGCCCAGAAGTCCAGCTGCGTGGTCGACAGGGTGAACGAGATGTTCTCGATGCCGGCCTGCGAGACGAGGTACACCGCGAGCACGATCATCACGAGGTAGACCGCGGGGCCCGCCCAGTCGATGAAGCGGCGGATGACCTCCATGCCGTTCCAGAACAGCAGGAACTGCGCGGTCCACAGGATCGCGTACGAGATCCAGCCGAGCGCCGACAGACCAGCGAACGACACGTCGAGCAGGGCCACGGAACCCGGGATGAACTTCAGGAACACGATGTTCAGCGACTCCGCCGCGAGGAAGGTCTGCACGCCGTACCAGGCGATCGCGATGAGGCCGCGGATGATCGCGGGGATGTTCGCGCCCCGGATGCC
Organism: Microbacterium testaceum; assembly: GCF_001476655.1. Taxonomy (GTDB): domain Bacteria; phylum Actinomycetota; class Actinomycetes; order Actinomycetales; family Microbacteriaceae; genus Microbacterium; species Microbacterium testaceum_C. Next base: position 6,425 of record NZ_LDRT01000059.1, read on the forward strand.
GAAGACGACGCGGTTGATCACCGGGTAGGGCACACCCGTCTTCTGGCTGGGCTTGGCGACGAGGTTGGCGAACACCTGCACGATGACGATGCCCGCGATCAGCGCCACGAGCACCTGCCACGACTGCAGGCCGAGCGCGAAGAGCGATCCGGCCGTGACGTAGCCGCCGACCGAGTGCACGTCGCTCATCCAGAACGCGAAGATGTTGTAGCTCGACCACTTCTGCTTCCGCAGCGGAGCGAGGTCTTCGTTGGCGAGACGCTCGTCGTAGTGGGGCTTCATGTTGCCGCCCCCGTGGGGGTGGCCGGCGGCCTCCACGAGATCGTGGGGGCCGGTGAGCGGGGTGGATGTCATGTCATTCCTCTCAGGACGATGGATGCCACGACGTGGAGTCCGCGGCCGGAGTGGAGCTCTGATGTGAAGTTATGGGTTCACACAGCGCCTGCGGTTTCGCTCGTGTAACGAGCATGTGAAGTCGCTCCTTCACACCTCGCCGCTCCCTAGACTCGGGGGCATGACGCAGCCGCCCCTCGCCGATGCCGTCGAGCGCGACTCGGCCGCGACGCCCGAGCCGTCGGCATCCGTCGGCGCCCGCATCCGCGACCTGCGCCAAGCCCGCGGCATCTCGGCCCGAGCCCTCGCGAAGACCCTCGGCATCTCCCCCAGCGCCGTCTCGCAGATCGAGCGTGGAGTGATGCAGCCGAGCGTCTCGCGACTCATCGCGATCACCGACGCCCTGGGCGTTCCCCTCGTGGCGGCCTTCGACCCGGCATCCGATCGCCCCGTCGAACCCGCGGGACCCTCGGGTTTCACGCTGCAGCGGGCCGGACAGTCGCCCGACATCGTGCTCGACAGCGGGGTGTCGTTCCGCCGCCTCACCCCCGGATCGTCACCGGGCGTCGACTACTTCGAGTCGATCTACCCGCCCGGAGCCTCCGCCCACGGCGCCGACGGCCTCTTCCACCACGAGGGCTACGAGGTCGGCACGGTCGTCGCGGGCGAGCTCACCATCGACTTCGAGGCCGAGCGGGTGATCCTGCGAGCGGGGGATGCCATCAGCTACCCGTGCTCGGTCCCCCACCGCCT
>NZ_LDRT01000006.1 GCF_001476655.1 Microbacterium testaceum
GCCCCGCCCCACTCCCCACCCACGGCGAAGCCCTGGATGAAACGGAGGGCCACGAGCATCGCGGGGGCCCAGTATCCGACGCTGGCGAACCCGGGGAGGCATCCCATCAGGAAGGTCGCCGTGCCGACGATGACGATCGTCGCCTGCAGCGTCGGCTTGCGGCCGAAGCGATCACCGATCTGGCCGAACACGACCCCACCGAGCGGCCGCGCGACGAATCCGACGGCGTAGGTGACGAACGCGGCGATGATCCCGTCGAGCTGCGAGCCCGAGGAGGGGAAGAAGAACGTGCCGAACACGAGGCTGGCGGCCGTGGCGTAGAGGAAGAACTCGTACCATTCCACGACCGTGCCGGCCATGGAGGCGGCGACGACCCGGCGGATCGGTGTGGTGGGGGCCGCGCTGCGGCGGGCGGTGGCGGGGGATTCCATGCTGCTCCTTCGGTGTCGACGGTGACATCCGCGGAACAGTCTGCGGCGCGTGCCGCTGAGCGACAATGCCCAGTCCCGCGGCACGGGTGTGCAGAATTGCACACATGGATGCCGCCTCGGTCCGCGCCGACGACCTCTTGATGTTGCTCGCGGTCGCCCGCACCGGGCGCTACACCGCCGCGGCGCAGCTTCGCGGTGTGGACCACACGACCGTCGCGCGGCGGATCTCCGCGCTCGAGGATGCCCTCGGCGGCCGGGTCGTCTCCGCGTCCGGCCGCGGCTGGGAGCTGACGCCCCTCGGGCAGCACGCCGTCGAGACCGCGGGTCGCATCGAGGCGGCGATGTCGCACCTCGCCGGCGGGGGAGTCGAACCCGACCCTGTTTCCGGCGTGGTGCGGATGTCGGCGACGGACGGCTTCAGCGCCTACATCGCGGCTCCCGCGGTCGCGGCGTTGCGCCAGCGGCATCCGGAACTCGTCGTCGAGATCGTGACGGCGCAGCGGCGGGCGGCGCTGCACCCGGGGCTCGACATCGAGGTGGTGGTGGGGGAGCCCCAGTCGTCGCGCGGGCACGCGGTCGAGCTGGGGCGCTACACGCTCGGGCTGTACGCGTCGTCCGCCTACCTCGCCCGGGTCGGGCGGCCCGCTGGCGTCGGGGACCTCGACCAGCATCGGCTCGTGTACTTCGTCGACTCGATGCTGCAGGTCGAAGCCCTCGACCTGCCCCGCCGGGTCGTGCCGCACATGCGCGACGGCGTGAGCTCGACGAACGTGCTCGTGCACGTCGAGGCGACACGCGCGGGTGCCGGGATCGGCATGCTGCCGTGCTTCACCGCCGATCGGCACGACGATCTCGAGCGGTTGTTCCCCGCCGAGGTGAACGAGAGCCTGCCCTACTGGATGATCGTCCGCGCGGACTCGTTGCGGATCCCCGCCGTCGTGGCCCTGGCCGACGCGCTGCGCGAGGAGACGGCGCGGGCGGCGACAGTGCTCGCCGGTCTCGCGCGCTGAGCCGGTCGCGCCCCGGTGGCGCGCCCCACGATCGTCGAGTGTCCAAGACACGCCGTAATGCGCGGGGGACTTGCGGCGTGTCTTGGACAGTCGACGAGCTCACGGCGTCCGGGGCGGCGCGGGGCCCGAGCCGCGGGTCAGCGCCGCGCGGGGACCTCGGGCTCGCCGAGCGAGAGCATCAGGCGGTTCGCCCAGCTGAAGAACGCGGCGCCGTTGACGGCGTCGACGATCGCGGCGTCGTCCAGCCCCGCGTCGCGGAGGCGGGCGACGTGCACCTCGCTCAGCGCCGGGGGAGTCGCGGCGAGAGCAGCGGATGCCGCAGCCACAGCGTTCCACTGTTCGTCCCCGAGGTCCGCGGCGACGCCCTCGTCGAGAAGACGCTGCACGTCGTCGCGGCGTCCCGACTCGCGCGTGGCGAACGCCGCGTGCACGGAGGCGCAGAACACGCACCCGTTGAGCCGAGAGGCGGTCGCGGCCGAGAGCTCGCGGGCGGCTCGGGGGAGGCCGCCGTCGGTGTTGGTGAAGATGTCGAGATCGGTGAGCGTCCGGGCCTCCAGGGCCGCGGGGTCGCGGGCGAGAAGGCGGAAGTACGGCATCGCCGCGCGGGCCGGCTCGATCAGGGCCTCGAGTTGCTCGGGCGTCAGCTCGTCCCGCTCGACGGGAGCGAGCCACGGGACCCATCCGAGGCCGTCCTGGGTGAAGGCCTCGGGACGACGGATGCCATCGTGCTCGGTCACGAGCTCGGTCTCGGCGGGCGTGCTGTGGGGCCGACCGGCGGCGACGGGCGCGGGTGCGACCCACGCGGTCGTCCGACGCCCCGAGACCACGCGGAGCCCGGCGACCGCGCGCAGCTGGAAGGCCAAGAACGATACGAGCTGCGACAGAGAGACGATCTGGTCGGCGTCCCAGCCCGCGGCGACGAGTCGGCGCAGCGCGTCGGCGGAGCTCTCGCGCGGGCGGAACACGAGGAGGTGCGTGTGCTCCAGAGCGGCGACGAGCCGATCACCCAACGCGGGGGCGACGGCATCCGGGACGCCATATGCCTCGGCGGGGATGCTCTCGGCCGCGAGACACGGCTCGCGATACTCGCCGACCGGGCCCGATGAGCGCCCGGCGGCGGCCGCGGTCAGCACCGCCGCCTGCAGCGCGTGGTCCTCGTCGGCGAGGAGATCGCCGTAGAACTGCACGGCCGCGTCGTCGTCGTGCATGGCGGCGACGAAGGTCGCGACGGCGTAGCGCTCGGCGAGCGAGAAGCCGCGGTCGTCGGCGGGTTCGAGGAGCGCGACGAAGCTGCGCTGCGCGTTCTCCCGGGCCTGCGAACGACGGTGGCGCACGGCATCCAGGGGGCCCTCCGACGAGAGCCCGGCGAGAAGATCGATCACGTCGGTCATGCGAGTACTCCTGTGGGTCGAGCGGGGTGGAGGCGAGGGACGACGGTGACGGGCCCGCGGGTCACGCGAGCACGCCCGTCGTTCGGGCGGTGAGGTTCTGCAGCTCCGCGGCGGCCTCGGCGCCCGTTCGCAGACCCAGACGCGGGGCGACCTCGGTCGCGAGCAGTTCGATCGAGCGCAGCGTGATCTCATGTGCGGGGTCGACGGAGTGCACCTGGAACGCGACGTCCGTCGCGCGGCCGAGGGTGAGGTCGCCCTCGAGAGAGGCGACGACCTCGTCGACCGTGCCGAGGTGCGTGTCGGTGAGCCGGGCGATGTCGCGCAGATCACCCGCGCCGTCCTGCTTCAGGAACGTTCGCGCGAGTCGTCGGAGGCCCGGGTCGGCCGCCTCCCACGCGGCGTCGAGATCGGCGGGGTCGACCACGACGGCCGTGCGCGACGCGAGGATCCGCGGCTCGACTCCCGAGGGCAGGGCCTCGAGGTACGCCTCGACGATGGGCAACTGCACGTCGTGCAGCGTCTGACCGGGCTGTTTCGGCTGGGTGCGCGAGAGCAGCAGACCATCACCGTCAAGACCGGCGCGACGGCCCCCCTCGACCGAGAACGTGGCCTGCCACAGCCGGACCGCGAGGTCGGGAGCCGGGGGATTGAGCACCGAGGACGTCCCCCGGATGCCGCGCCCCCCGAACGCGTCACGAAGGACCTCGACGTGCTCGGCCTGGATCGCGCGCCGCTCGTCGGAGACGCGGCCGAACGCGGCGAACGATGACGGCGTCCCGCCCGTGCCGATACCGAGCTGCACGCGTCCGCCGCTCAGCGCGTTGACGACCGCGGCGTCTTCGGCGACCCGGATCGGGTCGTCGATGGGAAGCGTCACGATCCCGGTGCCGAGCGCGATGCGCTCCGTCTGCACCGCGGCGGCCGCGAGGAAGGGGAAGGGCGAGGGCAGTCCGCCCTCGTCGCGGTCGAAGTGGTGCTGCGCGATCCAGAGCGAGGCGAATCCGTGCCGTTCGGCGGCGCGCACCTGCGCGAGCGCCCGGCGGTATCGCTCGCCGTCGGTCCCGGCATCCAGCAGTCGGGTGAAGAATCCGAGTCGTGCGCCGCTCATCGCGTCGCCTCCGTTCCTGCCTCGTGGGCCGTCTCGTCGTTGTATGCCGTTCCCGGAATGGCTGCGAGCAGCTGCCGGGTGTCGACGCTTCGCGGGTCGTCGAACACCCGCGCGACCGGGCCGGTCTCGACCTGGCGTCCGCGTCGCAGCACCGACACCGTATCCGCGATCTGGCGCACCACGGCCAGATCGTGCGAGATGAACAGGTAGGTCAGCCCCAGTTCCTCTTGCAGCCGCGCGAGGAGACGGAGGATCTGCGCCTGCACGGTGACGTCGAGCGCCGAGACGGCCTCGTCGAGCACGACGACCCGCGGGTCGAGCACGAGGGCCCGCGCGATCGCGACGCGCTGACGTTGTCCGCCCGACAACTCCGCCGGGTAGCGCGACGCGAGAGCGGGGTCGAGGGCGACCTGCTCGAGCTGATGCTGCACGCGCTCCGCGCGAGCGGCCGCGCTCCCGAGCCCGAAGTTGCGCAGCGGCTCCTCGATCGCCCGTCCCACGCGCTGACGGGGGTCGAGGGATGCCAGGGGGTTCTGGTACACGAGCTGCACGGTGCGGCGGTAGTCGCGCAGGCCACGGCCCGACAGTGCCGTGACATCGATCCCGTCGACGCGCACGGTCCCCGCCGTCGGACGCTGGAACCCCGCGACCGCGCGACCCGTCGTCGTCTTTCCCGATCCGGACTCCCCGACGAGGGCGTGCGTGGTGCCGGCGGCGACTGTGAACGACACGTCGTCGACCGCGACGAAGGGCTCGGCTCCGCGGCGGGCGTATTCCCGACGCAGACCCTGCACCTCGATGAGCGGCCAGGCGGGGGTGGCATCCGGGATCCGTCGCTCCACCACGCTCGACAGCGAGGGGGCGTCGGCGAGCAGGGTGCGCGTGTACTCCGCCGTGGGGTGGGCGAGGACTTCAGAGGCGCGGCCGGTCTCCTGGACGGTTCCGCCGCGCAGCACGACGACCTCGTCCGCACGGTCGGCCGCGACGGCGAGGTCGTGCGTGATGAGCAGGACGCCGGTGCCGCTCTCACGTCGAAGGCTGTCGATCAGGTCGAGCACGGTCTTCTGGACGGTCACGTCGAGAGCGCTCGTGGGCTCGTCGGCGACGATGAGGTCGGGTTCGAGGGCGATCGCCGCGGCGATGAGCACGCGTTGCTTCATGCCTCCCGACAGCTCGTGGGGGAACTGGCGGGCGCGCGTCGCCGGGTCGTCGATGCCGACGCGGTCGAGCAGCTCGAGCACGCGGCGGCGGATCTTCGCGTGGTCGCGGTCGCCGTGCACGCGGAAGGTCTCGGCGATGCTCGCGCCCACCGTGCGCACGGGGTTGAGCGAGCCGGTCGGATCCTGCGGCACGAGCCCGATACGCGCCCCGCGCAGCGACCGGAGGCGCCGCTCGGGCAGCCCGAGAAGCTCGAGCTCCCCCAGACGGATGCTCCCGGATGCCACCCGCGCGGCGTTCGGCAGCAGTCCCAGCACGGCTTGGCCGAGGGTGGACTTGCCCGATCCCGACTCGCCGACGAGGGCGGTCACCCGGCCGGGGCCGACCGCGAGAGAGACGTCGCGGACGGCCGTGTGGCGACCGCGATCGGTGACGTAGTCGACGGTGAGGCCGCGGACGTCGAGCAGAGAGCCGGTCATGAGGTTCCTCCTCGGCGGATGGCACCGCTCAGCCGGTTGGCCGAGAGCACGACGAGGGCGATCACGATGCCGGGCAGCGTCGTGAGCCACCAGGCCGTGGCGATGTAGTTGCGGCCCTCCGACACGAGCAGGCCCCACTCGGGCGTCGGCGGGGGAGCGCCATACCCCAGGAAGCCGAGGGTCGCGATCTGCAGCACCGCCGAGCCGAACTGCAAAGCGGCGAGCGCGAGCACCGCCGTGAGCGAGTTGGGCAGGATGTGGCGCCACAACACCGTCCAGAACGTGCCGCCGCTGCCATACGCCGCCTCGACGAAGTCGCTCACCCGAACGCTCACCACCTGCGAACGCGCGAGGCGGGCGAAAGCGGCGATCGAGGTGACGCCCACGGCGAGCGCCGCGTTCGCCGTCCCGAAGCCGAGCAGGATGATGATGCTGAGCGACAGCAGAAGCCCGGGGATCGCGAGCAGCACGTCGACCCCGCGCATGAGGATGTCGTCCACCGGTCCGGGGCGCGAGCCGGCGATGACGCCGACGGCGGTACCGACGACGAAGCCCACACCGACCGCGATCACGGCGCCGAGGAGCGACTGCGACGCCCCGTGCACCACACGCGTGTAGAGGTCTCGGCCCGTGGCATCCGTTCCGAACCAGTGCTCCGGGCTCGGCGGCTGGAGGGCCTGCATGCCGATCCCCGCGGTCGGGTCGCCCGGGGCGAACAACCACGGCACCAGCGCCCACGCGATCGCGACGACGAGGACGATGAGCGAGAACAGGATGCCGAGAGCCGGGCGTCGGCGCCCGCGGGCGGCGCGCGCGGCGGAGACGGGATCGGTCAGCAGGGCGGTCGCGGTGCCGGTCATCGGCGGACTCCTCGCAGGCGCGGGTCGAGCACCGGATAGGCGAGGTCGACCAGAAGGTTGATGACGACGAACGCGAGCGCCGAGAAGACGACGACCGCGAGGAGGACCGGGGCGTCGCGGGCGGCGACGGCCTGCGCGGTGAGCTGGCCGACCCCGGCGCGCCCGAACACGCTCTCGGTCACGACCGCCCCGCCGACGAGTTCGCCGAAGATGAGGCCCGCCATCGTGAGCGCCGGGAGCACGGCGTTGCGCGCGACGTTGCGCCAGAGCAGCCAGTTCGTCGAGGCGCCGCGCGCGCGGACCACGGCCACGAACGGCTGCGCGCGCACGTCGTCGATGCTGCGGATGAGCACCTGGGCGAGCGGCGCGGAGAGCGGGATCGCGAGGGTGGCGACGGGGAGGACGAGCGCCTGCACGGGGCTCGCGTTGATCACGGGGATGAGACCGAGACGGAAGGAGAACACCTGGATGAGCACGATGCCGACGAAGAACACCGGGATCGAGACGAACAGCGGGGGAAGGGCCTGGAATCCGCGGCGCACGAAGCGGGGCCCGAAGGTCGCGGTGACCGCGATGCCGACCGCGAGGACGATCGCCACACCCAGGCCCCAGGCGGCGAGCACGAGGGAAGAGGGCAGGGCGGTCGCCAACAGCGTCGAGACCGCGGCGCCGGTCTGCACCGAGTAGCCGAAGTCCCCGCGCGCGAACGCGAACAACGACTCGAAGTACCGCTGCCAGAGCGGGCGGTCGAAGCCGTACGCCTCACGGATCGTGGCGAGCTGGTCGGGCGAGAGGCCCAGCTCGGGACTCGCGAAGCGCGCGACGACGGCGTCACCCGGCAGAGCCGCGAGGAGCACGTACGCGACGGTGTACGCCAGCAGCAACACCAGAACCGCCTGTCCGAGGCGGCGAAGCACGTAGGTCATGGGGATCCTTCGGGAAGTGGGGGCCGGCCAGTCACGGACTCGTCGGCCCGGGGCCGGCCCGTTCCGGTGGGGCCGGCCGCGCGACCGGCCCCATCAGAACTCAGCGGTCGAGCCAGACCTCGGCGAAGCTCGGGCGACCGACCGACTCGGTGTGGAAGCCCTTCACATCGGCGCGCAGGCCGAAGACCTGCGGCTCCTCGAAGATCGGCAGGATGTACGCCTGCTCGGCGAGGTACTGCTGCGCCGCGGCGGAGGCGGCCGTGCGGCCCTCGACGGTGGGCGTCGACGCGATCGCGGAGAGCAGCGTGTCGAGCTGGGGGTCGCCCACCGAGCCGTCGGCGGGGTGCAGGTTCAGCAGCGTGTTGCGGTTCTTCGAGAAGTACTGCGACTTCAGGACGTCGAAGTCCGCGCGCCCGACCATCGAGTGGTACACCTGCACGATGTTCTCGTCGAGCGAGTTCGCCGTCTGCGTGGCCATGTCGCCGGGGGTCAGCGAGACCGCGATGCCGAGCTTCGCGAGCTGCTCCTGGATGATCGTGACGACCTCGGCCGAGCGCGGCTGCGGCAGAGCCTCGTTGAAGGCGATCGCGAGACGCTGACCGTCCTTGACCCGGATGCCGTCGGCCCCGGGCACCCATCCGGCTTCGTCCAGCAGAGTTGCGGCCTTCTCGGGGTCGTACGCGTAGAAGGAGGAGGTGTCGGTGTACCCGAGGGCGGTCTTCGCGAGAGCGCCGGTGGCGAGGGGGTAGTTCTTCGTGAAGAGGGTGTCGACGATGTCCTGGCGATCGATGCCCGCGATGATCGCCTGGCGCACGCGGATGTCGGAGAGCAGGGGGTTGCGGAAGCGGAAGCTCAGCCCGTTGTTCACCCCGTTCGTCGGGGCGGCGACCAGCGCGAGGCCGGGGGCCGCGAACTGCGCCTCATCGGGCGCTTCGATCTGGCGCGCGGCATCCGCCTGCCCCGCCACGACCGTCCCGACGCGCACGCTGTCTTCGGCCGCGACGATCAGGTCGATGCCGTCGAGGTAGGGCCGTCCCTGGTGTTCGCGCGAAGGGGGAGCCCAGTCGTAGTCGTCGCGCGCCTTCAGCGTCACCTTCGTGCCGACCTCCTCGGCGTCGATGACGAACGGGCCCGAGCCGATCACCGTGGTGGCGTTGCCGGGGCCGAAGGTCTCGGCCGTCTTGGCGAGCGTGGAGTTCGAGACGAGGCCCGAGTTGATCGTCGAGACCGCCTGCGCGAAGCCGGGGGAGGGGGCGGTGAAGAAGAAGCGGACCGTGGTCGCGTCGACGACCTCGCCGTGGTCGTAGTTGTTGATCGCTTCGGACTGCGTCAGCTTGCGGCTCGAGTCGCCCTTGCCGAAGAGGTCGAAGTTCGCCACGACGTTCGCTGCGTCCAGCGGGGTGCCGTCGGAGTACGTCACGCCTTGGCGGATCGTGAAGGTGTACTGCGTGGCATCCTGGTTCACGTCGGGGAGGGCGGTCGCGATCCACGGCTGCAGTTCGAGGGTCTCGGGGTCCTGGTACAGCAGGCGATCGGTGATGTTGTTGACGATTCCGCCGTTGGGGTAGAAGCCCGCGGCCGGCGGATACAGCGTCGTCCACGTCTGCGGCTCGAGGTAGGTCAGCGTGCCCCCGCTCACGGGTTCGGCGTTGACCGGCGCTCCCGATCCGGCCCCTCCGCCCGAGCATCCGGCGAGCAGGGCCGCGGTGGCGACCGCGGCGGTCGCGGCGAGCGCGAGGCGGCGAAGAGGGCGGGGCAGGGGCATGTCGACTCCCGGTGTGCTGTGGGCGAGGTGTGAGCCAGTCCAGCGCAGGCCGGGAACCGGCGCACGTCGAGCGCGTCACGCGGCGACACACCCCGTCACATTCGGTGTCACATGCGGGTGCTCGCGTGCGATGGGCGCACGCGGGTGGGCGGTCAGATGCGGGTGCTCGCCCGCGAGGCCGCGCGGGCGACCTCGGCCTCGGGACGGCCGTGCACCAGCGAGAAGCAGACCACCTGCAGCGGGTGCGTGGCCGCGATGATCCGCGCACGGCGGACGACCTCGGGCGGTCGCACGCGCTCGATCACGTCCCACCCGTGCCACGCGGCGAGCGCCGCGACGTCGACGGCGGGATCGCCGGCGCTCGCGAGGTCCCAATCGATGACCCCCGACACGACGCCTCCGCTCCACAGGAGGTTCGACCCGGCGAGGTCGCCGTGCACGAGTCCCTCGGCGACCGGCTCGAGCGCGGCCAGGTCGTCAGCCGCCCGACGGGCTCTGTCCCGGACGTCGGGCGCGAGAAGCGGAACCGCCTGCTCGACCATGATCGGATGCCACGCCTCACCGCCCATGAACGCGTGCGCGGGAGCCAGGTGCGCTTCTTGCGCGCGGACCGGCACCGCGGCCAGGGCGTCGAGGACTCCGCGCAGCACCTCGGCCTCGCCGTATCCGCTCGGGTGCGGGATGCCGTCGAGTCGGCGCTGCGCGATCGCGACCATGACGCCGTCGCGCACCGGATCGGCGAGGGCGCGGGGCACCGCGAACGGCAGATCGGGCAGAGCGTCGACGAGCGCCTGGGCACGGAGGGATTCGGCGGCCGCGCTCGGCGTGCGACCGACCCGCACCGCGGCGCCCCCGGCGAGCACGACGAGATTCGCCGAACCATGCGTGACCCATTCCCACCGCGCGGGTTCGACGGGCTCGCCGGCGGCGCGGAGGGCCGCGGCGACGAGGGCTTCGGTCCGACTTCGATCCGGGGCAACGTACCGCGTCTCGACCATGAGTCGAGCCTACGGGCCGGGGTCACGGCATCCGGGGTCGTCCCTCAGCGCGCGGCGACGTCGATCGGGTCGCCCGTACGGGCGAGATCGGCCTCGAGCTCGCGCACGATCGGGATGACGGTCTCGCCGAATCGCTCGAGCTCCTCCTGGAAGTGGAGGAAGCCGAGCAGGAACAGGTCGACGCCGCGCTTCTTGTACGCGATGATCCGTTCGGCGATCTGCTCGGCGTCGCCGAAGAGCTGCGTGCGGAAGCCGTCGTTGTACTGGACCAGGTCGTCGAAGCTCGAGTCCGCCCACATGCCCTTCCTGTCGGCGGTGGAGTTTCCGGCCTCCTGAACGCTCTTGCGGAAGCCCTCGACCGCCGTGTCGTCGGCGTGCGCGATGATCTCGCGCAGCTGCGCCTCGGCCTCGGCGCGGGAGTCGCGCTGGATGACGAAACCGTTGAGGCCGAAACGCGTGCGACGCCCGTGTTCGGCCGCGATCCGCGTGACGTCGTCGTACTGCTCGGTGAAGCCGTCGAAGTCCTTGCCGTTCGAGAAGTACCAGTCCGAGAATGCGCCGCCGTTGAACCGTGCGGCCGTGGAGTTGCCGCCCTGGAAGATCTCGGGGTGCGCGCGCCCGGGCACCTCGTAGGGGAACGGCCGCAGCGTGAAGTCGGTGATGTCGTAGTACTTGCCGTGGAACGAGAAGGTCTCCTGCGTCCACAGGCCGCGCAGCACCTGGATGAACTCGGCGGCGCGCTCGTAGCGCTCGTCGTGCTCGAGCCACTCCAGACCGAGGTCGGTGTACTCGTCCTTGAACCATCCGCTGACGACGTTGACGGCAGCGCGACCGTGCGAGAACTGATCGGCGGTGTTGATGAACTTCGCCAAGACCGCCGGATGCCAGATCCCCGGGTGGATCGCCGAGATCACCTTGAGCTTCTCGGTGTTCAGCAGCAGCGCCAGGCTGATCGAGGTGGACTCGTGCTGCTGTGCGGCACCGTAGCTCGAGGCGTAGCGCACCTGGCTCAGCGCGTACTCGAAACCGACGCGCTCGGCCGTCTGCGCGAGCTTCACGTTGTAGTCGTAGCCCCAGTCGGTGCGCTGCTCGATCGAGCTGATGACCAGGCCACCGCTGACGTTGGGCACCCAGTAGGCGAACTTCAGCGGCTCGTGGGTGGGGGTGAGATCGGTCACGGGATCCTCCTCGCGGATCGGAACCCGGCTACCGTCGCACCACCCTCGACATCGGTCAACGGTGTGTGACGGCCCGTGTCCTCCCGTGACGACACACACGGTCGGCCCGGGTCAGGATGGATGCCATGACCTCCCCCCAGCGCGTGCGCTTCGGCTACTGGACCCCGATCTTCGGCGGGTGGCTCCGCAACGTCGACGACGAGCAGACGCCGGTGTCGTTCGCCCACATCGCCGAGATCGCCCGGATGGCCGAAGAGGGCGGCTTCGACCTGACGCTCATTCCCGAGCTGAATCTGAACGACATCAAGGGCGTCGAGGCACCTTCGTTGGACGCATGGGCGGTGACGGCGGGTCTCGCCGCGGTGACCTCGTCGCTCGAGTTGATGACCGCCGTGCGCCCGGGCTTCCACAACCCCTTCCACACCGCGAAGCAGGCCGCGACGATCGACGAGATCAGCGGCGGGCGCTTCACCCTGAACGTCGTCTCGGCGTGGTGGGCCGAGGAGGCCAAGCAGTACGACGGCCTGTTCAGCGCGCACGACGACCGCTACGCCCGCACGATCGAGTGGGTGGAGGTGCTGCGCGGCCTCTGGTCCGAGACGCCGTTCGCGTACGCGGGGGAGTACTACCGCACCGAGGGCACGTACACCGAGCCGAAGCCGCAGGTCGTGCCGCGGCTGTACGCGGGCGGCGAGAGCGAGGCCGGTCGTACGGCGATCACGCGCTTCGCCGACGCGTACCTGACCCACGGCGGCACGCTCGAGGAGCTGTCGGCGAAGGTGGCGGACATGCGTCGACGGCGCGCAGAGGCGGGTGCCACACCCTTCGAGGCGTTCGGCATGGCGGCGTACGCGATCGTCCGCGACACCGAAGACGAGGCGCAGGCCGAGATCGACCGCATCACCGACGTGCGCGGGGGAGCGGCGTACGGGTCGTATCAGGAGTTCGTCAGCAAGTCGAAGCTCGACACCGCGGTCGACCTCAAGGAGTACTCGGTATCGAACCGCGGCCTCCGCCCGAATCTCGTCGGCACGCCCGACCAGGTGGCCGAGCGCATCGTGGCGTTCGCGAACGTCGGTGTCTCGACACTGCTGCTGCAGTTCTCGCCGCACCTGCCCGAGTTGCAGCGTTTCGCCGCCGAGGTGATCCCGCGCGTCCGTCGCCTCGAGGCGCTGCGCGACGCCTGATATCGCGGCGGTGTCCGGGTGTTGAGTGTCCAGAACACGCCGCAACCGCCCTCCGCGACGCGGCGTGTCTTGGACACTCGACGTGACCGGCGATCGCGACCAGCGTGCCGACAACCGGGCGAGCGCCCGTTACGCCACCGCGCGCAGCGCCTGGTCGAGGTCGGCAATGAGGTCTTCGGCATCCTCGAGCCCGATCGACAGGCGGATGAGGCCGTCGCCGATGCCGAGACGGTCTCGCGTCTCTTGCGTGAAGCCGAGGTGGGTCGTCGTGGCGGGATGCAGGGCCATCGACCGGGTGTCACCGATGTTCGTCATGCGGCTGAAGAGGCGCAGCGCGTCGAAGAAGCGCTCGGCGCCGTCCCGGCCGCCGCGCACGGTGAAAGAGAACACCGAGCCCGAGAGCCCTTCGTAATCGCGCACGGCGAGAGCGTGCTGCGGGTGCGACGGGAGTCCCGCGTAGTCGACGCTCTCGACGGCCGGCTGCTGCTCGAGCCACTCGGCGATCGTGCGTGCGCTGGCGAGATGCTGGCGCATGCGCACCGACAGCGTCTCCATGCCCTGCTGCAAGAGGAAACCGTTGAGCGGTGACAGCGCGGGCCCCGTGTCGTTCGCGATCCCGAACCGCAGCGAGAACTCGAAGGCGCGCGGACCGAACGCCTCGACGTATGACGCGTGCGCAGCGATCGGCGTCTCGGTGATCGCCGGATACGAGCGATCGGATGCCACCCAGTCGAACGTTCCGCCGTCGACCACCGCCCCGGCGAGGTTCGCCCCGTGTCCCGAGAGGAACTTCGTGGCCGAGTGCACCACGATGTCGGCACCGTGCTCGATCGGGCGGATCAGGAACGGCGTCGCGATGGTGTTGTCGACGATCAGGGGGATGCCGTGGCGCTTCGCGACGCGGGCGACGGCGGCGATGTCGACGATGTCGTTCTTGGGGTTGGGGAGCGTCTCGGTGAAGATCGCCTTCGTCTCGGGGCGGATGAGGGCGTCCCACTCCGCCTCGTCGTCGGGGTTCCAGACGTAGTCGACGGTGACGCCCATGCGCGCGAACGTGCGATCGAAGAGCACACGCGTGCCGCTGTAGATGCTCGCGGTCGAGACGATGTGTTCGCCGCTGCCCGCCAGTGCCAGAAGGGCGATCGTGATCGCCGCCTGCCCCGATCCGACGACGATCGCTCCGCTGCCGCCCTCGAGAGAGGCCAGGCGTCGCTCGGCCACCTGGTTCGTGGGGTTGAGGTTGCGGGAGTAGAGGTGCCCGAGATCGGCACCGGCGAATCGATCCGTCGCCTCCTGGAAGGACGCGAAGCGATACGCCGCCGACAGGTGAACCGGGGTGATGCGGGAACCGTGCGTGAGGTCTTCGACCTCGCCGGCGTGCACCTGGCGCGTCTGGAAGCCGAATCCGTCCCACTCGACGTGGGGCGGCGATGCCTCAGCCACGAGCCCCGACCACTTCCTGCGGCAGAAGGGAGCCGAGCCACCGCGCGATCTCGCGCGGTCCCGAGCGGGGAGCCGTCGCCTCGACGTCGGGGTTGTAGTTCGTGTTCGTGTTGACGTCGTAGGTGACCGTGCGTCCGTCGCGCGTCTCGATGAACTCGATTCCGGCGATGCCGATGCCCTCGGCGGCGAGGAACGCGAGGTACCGGTCGACGAGCTCGGGATCCACATCGTCGCGGCGACGGAACATCGGCTCGGGCTCGACGCCGTCGGCTCCGGGAACGGCGCACGCCTCGGCCGGGCACAGCTCGAAGCTGCCTGCGCTCGTGTCGACGCGCACCGCGTAGACGAGGGAGCCGGCGACGAACTCCGCGCGCGTGATGAACGGCGCCTTGGCGACGAGCAGCTCTTGCAGCAGCGTGATCCCGTCGGGCGACGGCTCGAAGTCGGGGCCCTCGACCCACGCCGCGAACTCCTCGATCGAGTCCCACCGGCGCACGCCGAGGCCCTTGCCACCCTGGTTGTGCTTGCTGATGAAGGGCGCTCCGAACTCCGCGGCCCGCTCGACGATCCCGTCGGTGCCGAGGACGGCGACCGTGCGCGCGACCTCGATGCCCGCGTGCTGCAGAGCCACGTGCTGCGCGACCTTGCTCACCTCGAGCTCGAGAACATCAGCGCCATTGATCACGGTGCGCCCCCAGGCCGCGAGCCACCGCAGAACGGCCCGACCGTAGTCCTTGCTGTGCGCGCGATCGCGCGTGTGGGCCGAGGCGCTCAGCCGCGACCAGAACACACCCTCGGGCGGCTCGGACGAGAGGTCGATCGCCCCCTCGGTCAGCAGCCACTCCTCGAGCGGCACCCCCTCTGCGTCGAAGGCCGCCCGGAACGGCGGCAACCACGAGGGGTTGTCATGGATCACGTACACGCTGCCCGACATGTCGCCAGGCTAACGCGAGCCCCCGACATCGTGGCGGTGGCGTGTCACCGTTCGTCACCGCCGACCGCGCACGTCCGAACCCCTTCGCCCGCGGCGGGTCGGCGGCCGGCGGACGGTTCGGCTCCGCAACCCATGACGAACGTCACCCCCACATCGTGACGAGAGTCTGAGGTCGTCCGGCCGCCCGGCGGCCAGCATGAAGACATGACCTCCTCCACCCCCACGCCCGCCGCGATCGACGCGCGGGGCGTCGTCAAGAGCTTCGGCTCCGTTCATGCCGTCCGCGGCATAGACCTCTCGATCAAGCCGGGCGAGATCGTGGCGTTCCTCGGGCCGAACGGCGCGGGCAAGACCACGACGATCGACATGATCCTCGGCCTGAGCACCCCCGACGCAGGCTCCATCAGCGTCTTCGGACACAGCCCGCGCGGCGCGATCGCCCGTGGTCTCGTCTCCGCGGTGCTGCAGACGGGCGGGCTGTTGAAAGACCTCACCGTTCGCGAGACGGTCGAGCTCACGGCGAGCCTGTTCGCCGAGAAGCGTCCCGTCGACGAAGCGCTCGAGCGGGCCGGCATCCGGAATCTGGCGAACCGACGCGTCGGACTCTGCTCGGGCGGTGAGCAGCAGCGGCTCCGCTTCGCGATGGCGCTCGTGAGCGACCCCGCCCTGCTCATCCTCGACGAGCCGACCACCGGCATGGATGTCGAAGCGCGCCGCTCGTTCTGGAACGCGATCCGAGCGGATGCCGCCCGCGGACGCACCGTCATGTTCGCGACGCACTACCTCGACGAGGCCGACGAGTACGCCGACCGCATCGTGCTGATGCGCGGGGGAGAGATCGTCGCCGACGGCCCCACCTCCGAGATCAAGAACCTCGTCTCGGGGCGCATGGTGCACGCGACGCTTCCGGATGCCGATCTCACCGCCCTCGCGGCCCTGCCGGGCGTCGACTCGGTCGAGGCCGCCGGCGAGCGCGTCGCGATCCGCACGAGCGACTCCGACGCCCTCGCCCGCCATCTGCTCACCACCACCGACGCGCGCGACATCGAGATCACGGCGCAGAACCTCGAGAGCGTCTTCCTCACCCTCACCGCCGACACCGCCGCACCCGCTCAGAATGGAGCAGTCCGATGACCGCCATCACCCTTGACCGCCCGGTTCCCGCGTTCGGTGGGTTCACGCTCACGTATCTGCGCATCGAGCTGCTGCGCAAACTCCGCAATCCGCGCAGCATCTTCTTCACGGTCGCGTTCCCCGTGCTGATGTTCTTCATCGTCGGGTTCCAGACGCTCGACGTGCCGCTGACCGATGTGCCCCTGGCATCCGGTGGTGTGTCGGTGGCCGCGTACATCATGGTCTCGATGGCGATGTATGGAACCATGATGTCGGCGACCCAGACCGGGGCGTCGGTCGCCGTCGAACGCGCCCAGGGCTGGAGTCGTCAGCTGCGCCTCACGCCCCTGAATCCGATCGCGAACGTCGTGGTGAAGATGATGGCGGGCATGATGTTCGGCCTCCTCGCCGTGCTCGCGACCTACGCCGTGGCCGCCTTCGCCGGGGTCACCCTGGCTCCCGTCCAGTGGGTCGTGACCGGCCTCGCGGCCTGGCTCCTCGCGAGCGCCGTCTTCACCACCCTCGGGCTCATGGTCGGGTACATGGTCCCGGGCGAGAACGCCGCGCAGATCACGAGTCTCGCGGTCGTGCTGCTGGCGTTCCTCGGCGGCCTCTTCTTCCCGCTGTCGTCGATGCCCGACTTCCTCCAGGTCATCGGCAAGCTCACGCCCGTGTACGGCATCGGCGAGCTGGCGCGGTCGCCGCTGACGGGGGATGCCTTCGACCTCGGCGCCCTGATCAACGCGGTGGTCTGGCTCGCGGTGTTCGTCGCCGGGACCGTGTACTTCTTCCGCCGCGACACGCGGCGCGCGTGACACGCCTATGGTGAAGCTGATGAGCGAACAGGCCGCCACCGCTGCCGAGCCGGCACCCCGCGAGGGTGCCGGTTTCGCCATGTCGGACCGCGGATGGTTCATCGGCGCGGGGATGTCGCTCACGTGGATCATCCCGAGTCTGTTCACGGTCTGGCGGCAGCCGACGATGCTCGACATCGTCCCGACCCTTCTGATGTTCGTCTTCGGCGGCGCATTCATCGTCACCGTTCCCGTCATGCGTCGGCTGCCGCCGGGGGCAGCACGGGTGGGGCCGGCCGCGGTGCTCTTCGGGCTCAGCCTGACGCTGATCCCCTGGCTCGGGGCCGACGTCCGGTGGCTCTGGACGTTCGTCGGCGTGGCTCTCGCCGTCTCACGCATGAGCCGCGCGATTTTGTGGATCGCGCTGCTCGTGCTCGCGTGCCTCACCTTCGCCGTCGGCGTGTGGGACGACACCGACGTGGGGACGAGCGCGCTGAATGCCGCGGTCATCCTGTCGGTGTCGGTGATGATGGCGACCCTCACCAGCAACATCTCCACGCTCGCCCGTCTGCGCGCCGCCCAGAACCAGGTCGCCGACCTTGCGGCCGAACGCGAGCGCAGCAGAGTCGCCCGCGACGTGCACGACATCCTCGGCCATTCGCTCACGGTGATCACCGTCAAGGCCGAACTGGCGGGAAGACTCCTGGATGCCGGCTCCCCGGCCGCCCGCGACGAGATCGCCCAGATCGAGCAACTGGCGCGCGGGGCGCTGGCCGACGTGAGAACGACGGTCCACGGCTATCGCGGGGTGAGCATCAGCGGAGAACTCGCGGCGGCTCGTGCGGCGCTGGAGAGCGCCGGGGTGTCCGCCGACCTCCCGGGAACGACGGAGCAGGTTCCCGCCGACCGTCGCGAACTCGCCGGCTGGGTCGTGCGGGAAGCCGTGACCAACGTCATCCGCCATTCCGGTGCCGGGGTCTGCCGCGTGCGACTCGACGGCCGGTCGATCGAGGTCGCCGACGACGGCCGCGGCCCCTCGTCGGCGGCATCCACGGGTTCGGGTCTGACCGGACTCCGCGAGCGCGTCGAGACCGCCGGTGCACGGCTGCTCATCGGTCGCAGCGACCTCGGGGGCTTCAACGTGAAGGTGACATGGTGATCCGACTCCTCATCGCCGACGACCAGGCTCTCGTGCGCGGCGCCCTCGCCGCGTTGCTCGGTCTCGAACACGACATCGAGGTCGTGGCCCAGGTCGGCCGCGGCGACGAGGTGGTCGAGGCGGCGCGAGCCTCCCACGCCGACGTCGCGCTGCTCGACATCGAGATGCCCGGCATCGACGGCATCGCCGCGGCATCCCTCCTGCGTGCGGAGGTCCCCGGATGCCGCACCCTCATCGTCACGACCTTCGGACGCCCCGGTTACCTGGCGCGTGCCATGCAGGCCGGCGCGTCGGGATTCGTGGTGAAGGACACACCCGCGGCGGAGTTGGCTGACGCGGTTCGCCGCGTCTCAATGGGGCTCCGGGTCGTCGACCCAGCCCTCGCGGCCGAGTCCCTGGCGCAGGGCGACTCCCCGCTGACGGAACGTGAGACCGACGTGCTCGCGGCAGCGCGCGACGGCGGCTCGATCGCCGACATCGCGCGGACGGTGCACCTGTCGGAGGGGACGGTGAAGAATCACCTGTCGAGCGCCATCGGCAAGACCGGTGGGCGGAATCGGGCGGATGCCGTGAGGGTGGCGGTGGAGCGGGGGTGGCTGTAGGCCGCGCGAGGTGTGGCTCCGGAGGTGTTCCGGAGCCACATCCGACAGTCAGTCAGCTACCGCCGCCGCGGTGAGCGATCGCAACAGCACACAGAGGAGTCGCGAGGAGAAGGACGACTCCGAGCGCTCCGCCCCACGATCCCTGCACGGTCACCGCATGTGCCCCGCCCTCTGCGAAGAACCCACGGAACGTCGCGACGAGCGGAATCTGAATCGTGACGATCTGATCGAACGCCAATGCGGTGAGCGCGAGCGCGGCGATGATTGTCATCCCGATCGAGATGGCGAACGAACAGACCAGCACGAAGAGTCGATCGGCGCTGAGTCCGCGCATCAGCTCACGCATCGCGCCGTGAAGCCGTTGCGGGTGGATAGCTGCGGGTACTGGCCGCGGGCACGGCAGTAGTTCCACCAGTTCACCGCGATCCAGGTCGCAATTCCGAGCGCAGCGGCTGCCACGACGATCGCTGCGGCAGCGGTGACAACGATCAGGATGACGGGCAGAGGGTCAGCAACCACGGGATAGGAGATGTCGGATGCGCTGCGGTGTTCCACGACCTGGGTGAGCGTGCTTCCCTCGACCTCGTAGTGAGTAGGCACACTTACCCCTGCGGCGTCCTTCGCCCAGGCGGGCTCGAAGAAGACCTTGACGGTCCCCCGTTCGTCGACCACCTGAGCGCCGCCATCCGCCGTCGACTCGAGAAGATGTCCGGCCGGCAACGTCAGCGGGTAAGAGTAGGTCTCGGCGGCATCCTGGCTCTCGATGACCGAGAGGAGCTGCACCCCGCCCCGAACAGGCACGACAGCGTTGGCACTGTCGCCTTCAGACGGATAGGCAGTTGCACCGCCCGAGGCGCGCGCCGCCGTGCTCGCCTCGTCCGCGTCGGGCAGACCGATCTTCAAGCTGAAATCTCCCGCGGTGAGGCCAACCCCCTGCGAGGCATCGGCAGGAATGTCTACGACAAGCGGTGCGGCTGTCTGCGGGTGGGCACCTCCAGCGATGGGCGCGGGGGCGGCGACTACGGCGTCTCGCACCAGCCCACCTGGCACATCATCGAGGGCTTCCAGAACATCTTGCGCCGTGACGACATCGTCGATGAACGGATCTGCCGCGTGAGCCGAGGCCTGTGGGTAGACCACAGATGCCGCGATGATTGTGGCCGCAACCGCCGTTGTCGCGAGCACGAGACGGCTGAGTTGTCGACTGCGAACATTCATGTGTTCCTCCGAACGTGTTGACACGGACGATGGAACGCTAACTCAGGTGCGCATGTATAAATTCATCTCGAACCCACATTTCACCCCTCGACCTCGCACCCGAGCCCACGTGCGCGGAAGAGCGCCAACCGGGATAATGCGGTCGATCCGTCGACGCGGGTACCGGGGGATCTACCTCGCGCAAGAGGTGATCCTTGCGAACGTAGGGGCAAATGACACAGACGCTGTACGACCATCCGTACCGTGGACATGGTCACCTCTCTGTTGCCGTTCTCCGCCGACCTGCCGCTTATGCCGCGTCCCTGCCGAGGGGGTCGCCATGACCACCCATGTCCGCGACCGACGGTGGCGAGCGAGCCTCATTCGGCAGCCGCACCCACCCCGAACGCCACCGCCTCCTCCTCCGTCAGCATCCGCGAACGGATGAGGAATCGCATCCCCGTCGGCCCCTCCACCGAGAAGCCCGCGCCGCGCCCCGGCACGACGTCGATCGTCAGGTGCGTGAACTTCCAGTACTCGAACTGCGACTCCGACATGAAGACCTGGATCGGATCGTCGAGCCCGGCGTCGATGGTGCCCAACAATACGTCGCTCGGTCCGGTCAGGAACATCCCCACGGGGTAACACATCGGCGAGCTGCCGTCGCAGCACCCGCCGGACTGGTGGAACATCAGGGGGCCGTGCCTGGCCGTCAGGTCGCGCAGCAGCGCAGCTGCGGCATCCGTCACCTCCACACGGGAGAGCTGGGTCGCCATGTCCCACTCCTTTCGGTTCATGTCCCACAATGTGTCGGTGTCGCGGCCGGTGACCGGCCATAAGTGGGACGAGGGTCGGCGCGGCAGCCGCAGGAAGGCCGCCAGTCAGCGCCGCAGCGCAGTGGGAACAACATGGCCCGGAGCGCCAGCGACGAAAAGGGGTGTGGCCCCCGGGACGAACCCGGGGGCCACGCGGTCGGGGTCGCCGCCACGACCCCGACACGGCCGATCAGAAGAAGCCCATCGCGCCTTCGGCGTACGACACGAGCAGGTTCTTCGTCTGCTGGTAGTGGTCGAGCATCTTGAGGTGGTTCTCGCGGCCGATGCCCGACTGCTTGTACCCGCCGAACGCCGCGTGAGCGGGGTACTGGTGGTACGTGTTCGTCCAGACGCGGCCGGCCTCGATCGCCCGGCCCGCGCGGTACGCGGTGTCGCCACTGCGGCTCCACACGCCGGCGCCGAGGCCGTAGAGGGTGTCGTTGGCGATCGAGATCGCGTCGTCGAAGTCGTCGAACGACGTCACCGACAGCACCGGTCCGAAGATCTCCTCCTGGAAGATGCGCATGTCGTTCGTGCCCTCGAACACCGTCGGGGCGACGTAGTAGCCGCCCGACAGGTCGCCGCCCAGGTCGACGCGCTCCCCGCCCGTGAGCAGCTTCGCGCCGCCCTGCTTTCCGATGTCGATGTACGACAGGATCTTCTCGAGCTGGTCGTTCGACGCCTGCGCGCCGATCATCGTCTCGGGGTCGAGCGGGTTGCCCTGGCGCACCTTCTTCACGCGCTCGAGGCCGTCGCCGAGGAACCGGTCGTAGATCGATCGCTGGATGAGCGACCGCGACGGACACGTGCAGACCTCGCCCTGGTTGAGGGCGAACATCGTGAAGCCCTCGAGAGCCTTGTCATAGTAGGCGTCGTCGCTGCGGAGCGCCACGTCCTCGAAGAAGACGTTGGGGCTCTTGCCACCGAGCTCGAGAGTCACCGGGATGAGGTTCTGCGACGCGTACTGCATGATCAGTCGGCCGGTCGTCGTCTCACCCGTGAAGGCGATCTTGCGGATCCGCTTGTGCTGAGCGAGGGGCGCACCCGCCTCGATGCCGAACCCGTTGACGATGTTGACGACGCCCGCGGGGAGCAGGTCGCCGATGATGTCGAACAGGAACAGCAGGGATGCCGGAGTCTGCTCCGCCGGCTTGATCACGACGCAGTTGCCCGCGGCGAGGGCCGGGGCCAGCTTCCACGCGGCCATGAGAATCGGGAAGTTCCACGGGATGATCTGCCCGACCACACCGAGCGGCTCGTTGAAGTGGTACGCCACGGTGTTCTCGTCGAGCTGGCTGAGCGAGCCCTCCTGCGCCCGCAGCACACCCGCGAAGTAGCGGAAGTGGTCGACGGTCAGGGGGATGTCGGCGGCGAGGGTCTCGCGCACCGGCTTGCCGTTCTCCCACGTCTCGGCGACGGCGATCTTCTCGAGGTTCTCCTCGATCCGGTCGGCGATCTTGTTCAGGATGACGCTGCGCTCGGCCGGAGTGGTCTTCTTCCAGCTCGCGAACGCCTTCCACGCGGCATCCACCGCCCGATCAATGTCGTGCGCGTCGCCGCGAGCCACCTCGCAGAAAGGCTTGCCGGTGACGGGGGTGATGTTCTCGAAGTACTCGCCGCTGTGCGGTTCGACCCACTCGCCGCCGATGTAGTGCCCGTACCGCGAGCGGTACTCGGCGACGGCCCCGCGGGTTCCGGGTGCGGCGTAGACGCTCGAGACGCCTTCTTCGACGATGGTCATGCGTGTCTCCTTCGACGGTCATGAGTCGCCGCGACGGCTTCGGGCGGCGATGCGCCGACGCTACGCCGGGGGAGGTTGCATCGGGTTGCAGGCGGGTGGGGCGCGCTCCGCGAGACCGCATCCCTCCGCCGAAACCGCACTCAATGGACGTCAAACGGGTGCGGGCTGGGCACAGCACTGCAGTCTCGCGCTTCGCCGGCCCCGCCCCGGCACCGCGCGGCCCCGCACCACCCCGGCACCGCGCTGCCCCGCCCCACCCGGGCACCGCGCGGGCGCGCCCGGCCCACCCCACGAATGACGGATGCCACGACCCTGAGGCCGTGGCATCCGTTCCGCGCGTGCCGTCAGGCGTCGGCGTCGGCCAGCACCGAGCGCAGGGGCGGGACGTTCACCTCGTGCAGATCGACGTCGTCGAGACGCTCGATGCTGATGACGCGCGGGGCGATCGTGCGGTCGTCGGCCACGATCCAGCTGCCGACGAGGAGGAAGCGGTCGTTGCCGGCCGTGATCGGACCGGTCAACGCGAAGGTCTGGTTCGTGGGCGTCGAGAACGTCACGCGCACGGGGGTTCCGTGGGGGAGGGTCGACGGGTCGACGACGTCCGCTCCCAGCGCGGGCTCCGGCGATTCGATGCCGACATCGATCCGCTGGATCTCGGAGCTCGTGCCCAGAATGATGTCGCCGACGAGCGGCTGGCCACCCACACCGATGCGCACGGTGCCCTCGATCGCGTACAGCCCGTAGCGCGGAGAACGGACGATGACGCGGGCGACATCGCCCGCCTTGACCTCGGCGAGAGCCTCGCGGATGCGCCCCACGTCGCGTCGAGCGCGAGCTGCCGAGAAGATGTCAAGCGCCTTTTCGTCCATATGTTCAGCGTAACGAGGGCCTCCGACATCGGGCACCCTCCCGGCGCGTCGCCTTCACGGACTCGGGAGGAGTCGCGCGAACCTCAGTCGCGCTCGAGCCTCTCGATCCGCGCGACGAGCCCGGCGCGCTTGGGAGACCGCGCGGGCAACATGCCCAAGCACAGCCGCAAGACCTCCTCGTCGTCGTGCCCCTCCGCCGTCTCGGCATAAGCGAGAAGCACGTCGACACCCGCCTCGGCGAGCAGCGCCTCACGCAGCGCCGAGCGCACCGACTCCCGCACCTCGACCACCCCCGGGGCATCCGACTCGGGCAGCACGGGCCCCGCATAAGCAGCGAGGGCCACGCGGTGAGCACCGCGATCCAGCAGCGACAGCACGTGCTGCGCGTCGGTCTCCAACCCGTCGGGCAGACGATACGGACGGGATGCCGGGACCAGGCGGGGCGCGACGGGGACGAGAGCGCGACGCAACCGCACCATCTCGGGCCGGAGCGTCTCGACCGCCGCGTGGCCGTAGACCGCCTCGCTCAGCGCCTCGGCCGACAGCCCCTCGCGGTGGACGGCGAGCAGAAGCAGGATCTCGGCGTGGCGGGCGCTGAGCTCGAGCGTCCCGCCACCGACCTCCAGCATCGCCCGATCGCGGCCGAGGATGCGCAGCAGCGCCCGCGACGGCGCCGATCGCTTCGACGACGGCGCCTGCTGAGCCCGCAGCCGCGCGACGAGGATCTCGCTCTCGATCGCCCGGGCCGTGGCATCCACCAGCAACTGCGCTTGCGGAGTCACCGCCTCAGGGCCTCCCGTGACGTCGATCACTCCGAGGAGTCGGCGCGACTCCGGGTCGTGCACGGGCGCCGCGGTGCATGACCACGGCTGCACGAGACGGTTGAAATGCTCCGCGCCGCGGATCTGCACCGACCGATCGAGCGTCAGCGCCGTTCCCGGGGCCGAGGTGCCCACGGCGTCCTCCGCCCAGTTCGCCCCCGCGACGAACCCCATGTCGCCGGTCAGGGTGCGGATATGCCGGTCGCCCTCGACCCACAGCAGGCGTCCTGCGGCGTCGCCGACCGCGACGACCACCCCCGACTCCTCGGCCGACCCGGGCAGCAGCAGCGCGCGGACCATGTCCATCACCCCGGCGAGCGGGTGTGCGCGGCGGTACGCCTCGAGCTCGTCGCTCGCGAGATCGAGGGAGGGGAGCCCTTCCGGACCGACGAGGGATGCCAACGACCGTCGCCAGGAGTCGCGCACGAGCGCACGCACGTCGCCGAGCCGGCGGTCTTCGTTGCCGGCGAGCAGCTCATCATGGGCACGCGCGATGAGCAACCCCGAGGTCTCGGGGGACACGGTCGGACGCGACCACGGAGAAGACACGGAACTCCCATCGGCGGTGACGGAGGTGCGTCCAGTGTAGGTCCGCGGACGCGCGGACGGGAGGGTCGACGGCGGGATGCCAGCCTCCGCCGACGGAGAGCGGGTCCGCCCCGCGGGCGCGTCCGCGAACAACCGCTCGGCGTGTCGGTCCCGGCATCCGAAGTCCATTCACACGCATTGATGAGACGGGTTCTCAAGCCGAGGAAACGCCGTCGACCCCCTCGACACGCGCCACCCCCCGGGCAGACGGTGGAGACAACGAAAGAAAGGGATGCCATGAAGGCAGTGCAGTATCGCGAGATCGGCAAAGGCCCCGAGGTCGTCGAGATCGAGGAGCCCCACGCGGGTCCGGGCCAGGTGCGTCTCAAGGTGACGGCGGCGGGGCTGTGTCACTCCGACTGGTTCGTGATGGACCTCCCCGAGGAGCAGTACACCTACGGACTTCCCCTCACGCTCGGTCACGAGGGCGCCGGCATCGTCGATGAGCTCGGCGAGGGCGTCGAGGGCGTGAACATCGGCGAGGCCTACGCCATCTACGGACCGTGGGGCTGCGGCCGCTGCCATGCCTGCGCGAAGGGTGCCGAGAACTACTGCCCGCACGCGGCGGAGATGGGCATCACCCCTCCCGGTCTCGGCAGCCCGGGAGCCATGGCCGAGTACGTGATCGTCGACGATCCGCGCCACCTCGCGCCCCTCGGCGACCTCGATCCCGTCGAGACCGTGTCTCTCACCGACGCCGGCCTCACGCCGTACCACGCGATCGTCTCCGCGAAAGAGAAGCTGTACCCCGGTGCGGCCGCCGTCGTGATCGGGGTCGGAGGCCTCGGCCACGTCGGCGTCCAGATCCTGCGCGCGATCACGCAGGCGACCGTCATCGCAGTCGACCTCGGCGAGGACAAGCTGGCCCTCGCGCGCGAGGTCGGCGCGCACCACACCGTGACCTCCGACGAGCACGCCGCGGAGCGCATCCGCGAGCTGACGAACGGTCTCGGTGCCGCCGCGGTCTTCGACTTCGTCGGCGTGCAGCCGACGATCGACCTCGCCCGACAGGTCGCCGGGATCGACAGCTTCATCCACATCGTCGGGATCGGCGGGGGCATCCTTCCCGCCGGATTCTTCTCGACGCCGATGGGTGCCGCCGTGCGTGCGCCGTACTGGGGGACGCGCAGCGAGCTCATCGAGGTGCTCGATCTCGCGCGCAGCGGCGCGGTCGGCGTCCACGTCGAGCGCTACGGCTTCGATGGCGCCGTCGAGGCGTACAAGAAGCTGCACGCGGGGAAGGTGCGCGGGCGCGCGGTCGTCGTTCCCTGATCGTCACCTCGAGGGGGTGGCATCCGTTCTTCGAGACGGATGCCACCCCCTCGGCGTTTCCCCGCGCCACCGTCCCGCGGAGTTGCCTCGTTCTGCAGTGCCGTCGTGAGCAGAATCCGCTGTCCCCTCCGCAGGACGGCCGGCGACACGCCATCGCATCGCGCACTACTGTGCAGTGCGTGGTACTGTCCGAGGCAGAGAAGCGAAGGGAGTGCGCGTGGATACGACGCAGTTGTTGAAGGGGGTGCTGGATGCCGCCGTGCTGGCGGTCGTGCAGCACGACGACGGGTACGGCTACGACATCGTGCGCCGCCTGCGCGAAGCGGGGCTCGGCGAAGTCGGAGACGCGTCCGTGTACGGCACGCTGCGACGCCTCTACTCCGCGGGGGCACTGTCGAGCTACGTCGTGCCGTCCGAGGGCGGGCCGCACCGCAAGTACTACGCGATCAACCCGCAGGGCAGAGAACTGCTCGATACCCAGCGCGAGAGCTGGGCCCACTTCTCCACCGCCATGACGACCCTCCTTGACGACACCACCCCCACGAAGCTGCGCACGATCGGAGACGCCCGATGATCACCACACCCGTGCACGACGGCATCCGCGCCTTTGCCGCCGCGGTCCGCACGCACCTCGATGACCTCCCCGCCGACGACGTCGACGATCTCCTCGACGGTCTCGAGGCGGACCTCTCGGATCAAGCCGCCGAGGCCGGCGACGCTTTCACGCTTCCGGATGCCGCGACCTACGCCGCCGAACTCCGCGCGGCCGCGGGGCTCCCGGAGCGCGATGCAAACGCAGGAACACCCCAGAAGACGTCACTGATCCAGCGGGCGCAGCAGCGGTGGCAGCGTCTCGGCGAGAGCCTCGCCGCGAACCCCGCCGGCGCGTGGCTGCTCGACCTGCTGTCGGCGGTCCGCCCCGTGTGGTGGCTGGTCCGCGCGGCGGTCTGGTACGTCGCCGTCTTCCTTCTGATGCTGGTGTTCTCACCCTTCACGACGATCGGCGGGGCCCTCTCCCCGGCGCTCGTACTGACGCGGAACCCCGGCGCATGGCTGCTCCTGCTCGGTGCGGTGCTGCTCAGCGTGCAGTGGGGCCGGGGACGGTGGCTGCCGCGCCGGTGGCTGCACGGCCTCGCCGCGATCGCGAACATCGGCGCGATCGTCCTGCTGCCGTTCTTCCTCGCGATCGGCTCCTCGGCGCTCACCCAAGCCGTCACCCGCGAGGACACGCCGAGCGCGTACGTCCCTCCCGGGCTCTCGCTCGACGGAGAACGCGTCCGCAACATCTTCGCGTTCGACGCGGAAGGCAATGCGATCCCGCTGGTCCAGCTGTACACCCAGGACGGCACACCGCTCACGACCGTCGGCCGCGACCTCGGGGAGACGTACGACTCGTACTTCTACGGCGGCGGCGGACCCGTCCCCGTGCCCTATCTCGTGCCCGGCGGAAGCGAGGCGTGGAATGTCTTCCCCCTGCGCGAGATTCCCGCGGGCCAGGACCCCACGTGGACGAACCCCGGGAGCGACGTGGCGAAAGCGCGCGACACGACCTTCCCGTTCCTGAAGGTGCAGCCGCTACCCGACGCGGCGGCACCCACCCCGGGCGCCTCCCCGACCCCGGCCGGCCCCTCGTCAGACGCGACGCC
Source organism: Microbacterium testaceum (assembly GCF_001476655.1). GTDB lineage: Bacteria > Actinomycetota > Actinomycetes > Actinomycetales > Microbacteriaceae > Microbacterium > Microbacterium testaceum_C. The sequence continues at coordinate 27,486 of NZ_LDRT01000006.1, forward strand.
GGCCGCGACGCAGCCGGCCCCCACTCCGACCGAGGCAGGGGTCACCCCGTGACCGAGCAGCCGCGCATCATCAGCATCGACCTGACGCACCTCGTGACGGCGGCGCTGGCGACCGACCGCCCCGCCGAAGACGAGGGGGATCGGTAGGGGGACGAGAGACCCGTTCGGGGTGTGACAGGGCTCGCGGGGGCGGCCCCGTTCCGGTGGCCACCAGCACGGATACCGCCCCCACACCGACCCCGACAGCGCCGACGCCGTGAGCGACGAGCCGCGGATCGTGAGCATCGATCTCACCCACCTCGTGCTCGCGGCCCTCCAGGAGGAGCGCGTCAGGGAGGAGTGAGGGGAGTGCCCGGCAGGGACGGCCGGGTCAGTCGTCGGACGAGGTCGCGGATCCGTGCCGCCGGCGGACCCGCGCGGCCACCAGAGCCACCGCGCCGAGGGCGACCAGGAGCGCGGCTACGCTGATCGCGTTCGTCGTGTCGGGGCTGCCGGTCGCACTCAGGCGGGCGCTGCTCGCTCCCGCCGACGAAGTCGAGGACGAAGCCGTCGAGACCAGGGCGGCCGGCGCTGCCGTCGGCCCACTGGTCGGAACCGCACTCAGACCCCCGGGCGCCGCTGCCGATGCGCGACTGGCCGTCCGCGAGAACGCCCGCACCTCCGAGATCGTCAGGTAAGAGTCCTCCTTCGCGGTCAGGTGAACGTCGATGGCCGAGGTCCACGCCGGACTCCCGTCGACACGAACGTCGATCGTCGCCTGTGGCACGTCGCCCTCGGTGTCGATCGGCACCGGCGTCGTCGTCACACGCTCACCCGAGCGGTCATCGGTGTACGACACACTCACCTCGGCGGGCAGCGAGTGGTCGCCCCCGTCGCGGAATCCGGTCAGCACGACCGTGTCCAGCAGTTGCGGCGAGGACCATGTGTAGGTCAACGTCTCGGTCGGGTTGGAGCCGTCCCCGCGCCAGTCCGACCACGCCTTGTCGTACAGGTCGCCGTTCACCGTCTGGTCGATCGAGTAGCCGGGCTCGGTGTACGAAGCCGTCCGGGTCTCGCTCATCGGCGCCACGTTGACAGCGCTCCCCTCCGTCACGAACACGGTGAGGACCGCCGGGAGTCCCGGATTCCCGGCGACGGCCGATTCGGCGGTCCCATCGATGCGGACCGAGCCGACGGCATCCAGATCCGCCTGCGTCACCGTCGTCGTGTCCCACGTCACCGCCGTGTCGAACCGTGCCTCACCGTCGCCGACCTGTGCGGGCACGGTCGAGGGAAGCAGACCCGCGAGGGACGACACCGGCTGGCCCGTCGGTACGGTCGCCGAAACAGGATCGGTCCGGCTGAAGTCGCCGACCTCGACGGTGAGCACCGCGTCCGAGAACGGGTTGGCATCGTCATCGACTCCGGTCCCGATCACGCGGTAGCTGCCTGCCGCCGCCCAGTCCACACCGGAGGCGTCCCAGGTCACCGGGATGGGTGCATGCGCTCCGTCGGCGTACACGGGGACGACCGTGGTCGGAAGGTCGACCGGGACACCGGGGATGGTCCGCACCGCCTGCGGCTCGATCGACTTCAGCGCCGTCTCGGCGATCGTGAAGTCGGCCCGGTTGACGGCGAAGAAGTAGTTGTCGACCGCCTCGATCTTGATGCGGGCGTTCTCTGTCGAGAGGTTCGGGAATGTCACGCTCTCCGAGCCGTCGTTCGCGGTCCGCTCCGCCAGGACGTGGTCGAAGGTCTTTCCTCCGTCGGTCGACAGCGTGATGCGCACCTCGGGAGCGAGCTCGGGTGCGTCGGTGCCGTTGACCGCCCAGGTGATCTCGGTGCTCCGTCCGCCGATCACCGACTGACCGGCATCCGCCTGACTCGTGACCTCGAACGGACCGGCCGCCCGGTCGATGCCGATGTGCACGCCCGCCATGGCGACGCCCCCACCGTCCGCGCGCTGGTCCCGCGCGGTGACACGGAAGTCGAATCCGCCATTGCCGTTGCCCTCGTACGCCGCGGTCGGCAGGAACTCGGAGTAGCAGTCCCGCACCTGCGCCTCGTCGGTCATGTCGCAGAGGCCCGTGTGCGCGTTCGTCGCCCCGCTGAGGATCTGATCCATGTCGGGGAACACCCGCGTGGGGACGGGTCCGGCTGCGTTCCGCGCACCGGAGTAGTAGGAGTGGGCCTGCTCGTACGTGAGGTCCGCCGCCTTCGAGAAGATGCGGAACAGCGGTCCGTCGACTTTGTTCGGGTCGCGGAGTGCGCGTCCGAAGTCGCCGAGGTTCGACTGCTCCCACACGTAGGAGAGTGCGTCTCCGTCGGCGTCGCTGCCCGAAGCGGTCAGCGCAAAGGGCGTGCGGATGGGGATCGTCCGGCTCTCGGGCGCGGTCACCACCGGGACGGTGTTCGTGGATGCCACGTGCTCCCCGGCCCACCCCGTCCAGTGGTGCATCTGATCGATGGTGAAGGCGGAGAAGTACGGGTCGACGTTCGACTGCAGATCGTTCTCCCCGCAGATCCCCGGGTAACCCATGATCGTCGACGCCGAGCCGGGCTCCATGGCCGAGTCGCCCTGGGAGTTCACGCACGCGTTCATGGTGTGCGTGGCCCCGAACTGGTGCCCGATCTCGTGAGCCAGGTAGTCGGTCGCGAAGATGTCACCCACCGGAGCCGCGAGGGCCGTGCAGCCGCCGGCCTTCCAATAGTCCTGGCCCACGACGTTCCAGTAGGCCATGCCGCCATCGCTCGATCCCAGCGAGATGTGACCGACATCGAAAGCGTCGTCACCGAGGATGCGTGCCAGAGCTCCCGCATTCGCCGACAGCAGGCCGTCGCTGCATTCGCGCATGGCATCACGCCAGTAGCACGCATCATTCCCGCAGGCGCCGCCCGGATCGTACGCGGCCGAGTCCGTGTCGAAGTTCAGTTGCTCGGTGCCGTCGACGAGCTTGAGCTGCACGCCCACATCGTCGTTGTAGATCTGCGCGACGCGGTTGATCATGACGACCTTGGCAGCCAGGACGTTCTCGCTGCCATAGAACCGCGCGAAGCTGGGGTCGCTCGCGAGCGCGAGCCGGATGACCTGCCGTGTCGCCGTCGGCGCCTCGCCGGCCGCCGCGGCGACGACCGGTGCCTCCTGGCGGGGTTCGAGGAACTGCGCCGTCCCCTTTCCCTCGCGGGCGGCGTCGCGCCCGTAAGAGATGTGCTGCGGTTTGGCACTGCCCGCATCCGAGGGGACGGGATCGATGTACCACGGCACCGAGCGGTTGTCGCCGCTGCGCACCGAGGCCGAGACGCCGAGCGGAGTGATACTCAGACGGACCGACGTCGTGGGGTCGTCGGTCGCGTGTCCGGCATAGGTCTTCAGTTCCGGATGCCGCGCCGCGAGCTCGTCTTCCATGACGCTGATCGGCTGCACGTCGAAGTCCACGAATGCCCCGGTGGGGTCGGGAAGCGTCAGATGCTGCGTCGCGGGGACCGCCGACCGCTGGCTCGTACGGAACGCGCCCGGTCCGGTGAGGACCGACTTCAGATCGACGTCGAAGGCGGCGACCGGTGCGTCCGTCTTCACGCCCAGCTCGGCCTGTGATCCCGCGGCATCGACCGGGTCCCAGACCGGCTCATCGGTGCCGGCGGCCGCGGGAGAAGCGGACAACAATGCGGTGGTCAGGACGACGGCGACAGCGGCGGCCGCGGGAGCGATGAACCGCCGCCACCGGCGAGAGGGTGAATGAGTCAACGAGGGCTCCTTGATAAACGGACCGACGGCATACCGAAAGGATCTCCGGACGCGAGGAGTCGCTCGTTCCCGCTGCATTCCGACGTTCCATCAGTCCGGATCGACAAGAAGCATCCGTATGACGGGACCGTGTCGTGCACTCGTGCGCGTTAGCGCTCACATTGCGTTTTTCGAGCATAGGGGTGAGATCGCTCCCACCGATAGACCCGATATCGACGCCCGCGACTCCGCGTCAGTCGCGCGCCGCCCACCACTGTCGAAGGCGCCGCTCGGCCTCTTCCGCCCCGACCACGCCCTCGTCGAGGCGCAGGTCGAGGAGGAAGCGATAGGCCTCGCCGACCTCGCGACCGGGTGCGATCCCCAGGACCTCTTGAATGCGGTTCCCGTCGAGCTCGGGACGGATCGCGTCGATCTCCTCCTGCTCGCGCAGCGACGCGATGCGGGATTCGATGTCGTCATAAGCGGATGCCAAGCGCTGAGCCTTGCGCTTGTTCCGCGTGGTCACGTCGGCCCGCGTGAGGATGTGCAGCCGCTCGAGCTCGTCGCCCGCGTCGCGGACGTAGCGGCGCACCGCGGCATCCGTCCAAGCCCCCTCGGCGTAGCCGAAGAAGCGCAGGTGCAGCTCGACCAGGCGGGAGACGACCGTGGTGGTCGCGGCGTCGAACCGCAGCGCCTGCAGGCGCTTGCGCGCCATGCGCGCGCCCTTGATGTCGTGATGGTGGAACGTGACGCCCCCACCCGGCTCGAGACGCCGAGTGGCCGGCTTGCCGATGTCGTGCAGCAGAGCCGCGAGGCGGAGGGGCACATCGGGCGCGGCATCCGGGGTCCGCTGCTTCTCGAGCGCGATCGCCTGCCGCAGCACCGTGAGCGAGTGCTCGTAGACGTCTTTGTGGTGGTGGTGCTCGTCGACCTCGAGCCGCAACGCCGGTACCTCGGGGAGGAATTCGTCGATCAGCCGCGTCTCGACGAGAACCCGGATGCCGCGCACCGGATCATCGGTCTGAAGAAGCCGCACCAGCTCGGACTGAACGCGCTCCGGGCTCACGATCTGAAGCGTCTCGCGCAGCTCGGCGATCGCGTCGAGCGTGTCGGGGTCGAGGTCGAACTCGAGCTGTGAGCAGAAGCGCGCCCCGCGCAGCATGCGCAGCGGGTCGTCGCCGAAGCTGACGGCCGGATCGATCGGCGTCCGCAAACGCCCCGCGATGAGGTCTTCGACGCCGCCGGTGGGGTCGACCAGGGTTCGCGCGGGCACACGCAGCGCCATCGCGTTGACGGTGAAGTCGCGGCGGGTGAGATCGGCCTCGAGGGTGTCGCCGAACTCCACGGTGGGCTTGCGTGTGACGCCGTCGTAGCTGTCGGCGCGGTACGTCGTGATCTCCACCTGCTCGCCCTGGACGCGCGCACCGATCGTCCCGAAGGTCCGGCCCACGTCCCACTGGGCCGATGAGACGGGCTTGACGAGAGCGAGGATCTCGTCGGGGCGAGCGTCGGTGGTGAAGTCGAAGTCGTGGGTGAGGCGTCCGAGCAGCGCATCGCGCACCGGGCCGCCGACGATCGCGAGATCGCGGCCCGCGTCGGCGAAAACCCGGGCCAGAGTGGCGACGACGGGGTGCGCGGCGAGCTCTTCGAGGCGCGCGAGACCCTCGGCCATGTTCAGCATGCATCGAGCCTATCCGGGGCCACCGACAGCGTGCCGGACCGAGGTCGGCCCCTCGTCGAGGGTCCCGCACACTCGAGCTCCGCGACGCTCAGGCGTCGAGGAAGCGCAGGAAACCCGTCACGATGAGCTCGCGGACGCGGGGGAGGAGGTCCGCGCGCAGGTCGTCGGCATCCACATCGAGAAGCTCGGCGATCGCACCGATCAACGGTCCGACCGACAGATCGCCGTCGCAGGCTCCCACGAGAGCGGCCAGCGCGGGGTCGACCTCGATCGTGCGAGCGAATCCCCCTCCTTGACGCAGCTCGATCACCGACGGAGCCTCCTCGCCGGGGTGGTGGTGTCGGGCTTCGGTCACGTCGGGCGACACCCGGAGCGTCGCGTCGGCCAGCCCGTCGTCGTCGAGCAGAGCGGCGCGATCGTGCTCCTCGAGACACGCGGCCAGGTGCGGACCGAACGCCGCCTCCCCGCCGCTCGCGACGCGCTCGTAACGCTCGAGGGTGGGCCCGCCCGCCAACGGTCGCCGCAGCAGAACGTAGCCGAAACCGATCCCCGTGACCCCACGCTGGTCGAAGTCCTCGAGCCACGCGTCGATCAGACGGGCGTAGGCGGGTGTCCCCGGCACCGTCCCGCCGTCGCGCACCCACAGCTCGGCGTACGCGAGGGGATCCAGCACTTCGCGCTCGATGACCCAGGCGTCCAGGGCGGGATCGACCCACCCCTTCACTCGGTCGAGTCCGCTCTCACCGTCGCGGTACTCCCAGTTTCCGAGTGACTGCGCCAGCCCGCCCGGAGCGAGGTGCGCTCCGACACCGGCGATCACGGAGGCCACGAGAGCGTCCCCCTCGAGCCCGCCGTCGCGATACTCGTAGGCCGGCACGCCGGCCACCCGCGGGGTGATGACGAACGGGGGATTGGATGCCACCCGCTCGAACGTCTCCCCCGCGACGGGATCGAAGAGCGAACCGTGGCGCGTCTCGATCCCGTCGACGTCGTTCAGAAGAGCGTTCAAGCGGGTGAAACGCAGCGCCCGCTCCGAGATGTCCGTCGCGACGACGCGCGGCACCAGCCGACGCAGTCGAAGGGCCTGGATGCCGCACCCCGTGCCGATGTCGAGAGCCGAGGCGGCACGCCAGGTGACCTGCAGGCGCGCGAGCGTCTGCGAGGCCCCGCCGACGCCCAGCACGTGGTCTTCGGGGAGGGGTCCCCCCAGCGCGGCCTCGTCGAGGTCACTGGCGATCCACCACTCCTCCTCGCCGTCGGCGTCGGCGATCGCCTGCGGGCGCACCAGGACGGCGGGCGTGACGGTATCACCCTCGTGCGCGGCGAGTCCCAGTGCGACAGCGCCCGCGACCCCGATCGAGGGCAGGGCGGGCGCGAGGTCCTCGATCGGCACGGAGCGGCCGAGTCCCCACAGTCGCCCGAGCACCGCGAGTGGATCCCGCCGGTCGCCCAACGCCCGCAGGGCGGGCTCGAGCAGGCCCCGCGAGATGGCGTCGTCGGCCCGAACGCCCCACGCGGACCGCAGTGCCGCACTGCTGTAGCCCGCCGCCCTCAGGTCGTCGGCGAGGAGGTGACACAGCGTCGGATCGGGTTCGGGGAGCACCGCTCCATTCAACCGTCTCCGCGAGGCTATCGGGGGGCTCCGAGGTGCGCGGACATAGACTCGTCGCGGTGCGAGGCCCCCTCGTTTCCACCGACGCTCGTATGACCGTGACCTCCCAGCCTCCTGGCTCACCCGTGCTGCGGCGCCCTCTCACGCGCCGGCTGCTGGCGACCCTCGCCGCAACCGTGCTGGCGTTCGGCCTGGCTGCTCCCGCCGCGGCCGTCGCCGACCCGTCGCCCGCGCCGTCGCCCTCCCCGGCGTCGGCGCGGGCGACGGGTCGG